>NZ_KV812857.1:134801-202427 GCF_001813525.1 Streptococcus sp. HMSC065C01
AAAAGTGCCTGAAACAATAACGTTTCAGGCACCCGGAATTATTGAGACCTTAGGCTCAATAATAAGTCTTGGAACTTCGTAGAAGTTCGCTGACGTCCGTACTCACCTAAGGAAAATTTTTAATATGACTTTATCTTCAATTTGAGACCTCTATTCAGAGGTCATTTCTTAAGATTCAAATGCATCCATGCCACCTTGGACGTTGGTCACATCATAGCCTTGCTCTTCCAAAAATTGGCAAGCACGTGCTGAGCGTCTCCCTGACTTGCAGATGACATAATAGGGATGATCCTTCTCTAATTCCTGGTAGCAATTTGCTAACTCAGATAAGGGAAGAAGACGAACCCCATCTAAGTGAAGGGCATCATATTCCTCCTGCTCGCGTACATCAAGAACGTGTATGTTTCCTTTTTGATAAGCTTGGTAAAAGCTTGAAAATGGAATTTCTTTCATGATTTCTCCTTTGTTATGGAAGGGTTAGAATTTCATAATGAAAGCCAATAGCCTCTAAAAATCGGAACAAGTCTTGGGTTTTAATAAAGATCGTTTTTTCGTTGGTATTGGGATGAAAGGTCATGATCTCCTCTGACACAATGTCTTTATCGAAATAGACACGAATATCTTTTTCTTCATTGTTCAATAAACCAAATGGAGAAACCGTACCTGCCGGTAATTGCATTTTTTCAGCTAAAGAATCTGCTGAAGCCATGCGGATCCGGTTGGCTTCCACTTGCTCTTTGAAATCATCCATATCCAATGGCTTCTGGTCATCCATGATGAGCAAATAGTATTGAGTTTTCTTTTTGTTGGTCAAAAACATGGTCTTAGTGCGGACACCTTCTAAGCCTTCAATATAATAATCCGCCTGCTCCGTCGTAAATGCAGGTGGGTGTTCCACCACATCAAATGAAATTCCCAACTCATCTAATTTTTCTTTAACTTGTTGATAAGGATCCATCTTCGCTCTCCTTTATTTTTGAATGATCTCTTGTACTAAGGTTTGCAATTCTGGGACTACTTCTGCCTCAAACCAAGGATTTTTAGCCATCCAGATTTGATTGCGAGGGGAAGGGTGAACAAGTGGAAAATAGGTTGGCAAATAATCTTTAAAATGGTGAACCCGTTCGGTTACCTTGCCACTAACCTTTTCATGAAGGTAGTATGCTTGGGCATATTGTCCAATTAAGAGGGTTAACTCAATATCCGGACACTCCTTGAGAAGTTGAGGGTGCCACTTTTCCGCAAAGCCTTTGCGAGGTGGAAGGTCACCAGATTTTCCATGCCCTGGGAAATAAAAGTCCATAGGAATGACCGCAAACAAACCAGAATTATAAAAGGTGTCTTCGTCAACTCCTAACCATTCGCGCAGGCGGTCACCACTCTTATCCTTCCAGTAAATACCAGCTTCTTGCGTTTTCAGTCCAGGTGCCTGTCCGATAATATTGATGCGAGCAGTTTTTGGTGCTGCAAAGAGTGGCTCGATTCCTTTATCCGTATATGCTTTATTTTGAGGATCTGCCATAATGGCTTGTTTAATGCTTTCAATCGTTGACATAAGTCCTCCTTCTATGGAAAAACTCAGCCAGAAAAACTGGCCGAGTAGTGGATTATTTGATTAGTTCATAGATAGCTTCTGCGTAAATAGCAGCTGCACGATATAGATCTTCGACATCTGCAAACTCATTCGCTTGGTGCATGGTATTGACATAGTCAGGGAACATAGCACCAAAGGCAACCCCACGTTTCAAGAGACGACCAAAGGTACCACCACCGATCACTTGTTCGTGTCCTTTGAGGCCAGTTTGTTTTTCATAAACACGCAAGAGAGTGGATACCAATTCGTCATCCATCGGAACATAGTGAGGAGTGTGACCATGAGCGGACAAGCTTACTGTAGCCACTCCTTCGATCTTTTCAAGAATGGCTTTGATAGTTTCAGGATCTGTACCTTGAGGGTAACGGATATTGAGGGCAATGGTGTTGTCTGCTTGGCTTTCATCAAAATGGAAGACCCCTGCATTCATGCTCAATGGTCCCATTTTAGCATCGGTATAGGCAATACCTAATTTTTCACCAGCAAAATCTTCGTGAAGAAGTGAAGCTGTCACATGAAGATAAGCCTTAGCAGCACCACCAAAATCAAATTGGTTCAACAAGAGAGCCAAGTAGGTCGCACCATTGATCCCATCTTCAGGAGTTGATCCATGAGCAGATTTCCCAACAATCGTCACGGTATAGGTTTCTTCATCGACAGTTGAGATTTCATACTTGAGCTGGTGTTCCTTGGCAAAGGCATCTAAGAGGCCAGCAAGATCTGGAAGTTGACCAGAAACGACTGCAGTCGCTGACTCTGGTACCATGTTTTCACGAAGGCCACCTGTAAAGCTATGAAGATGGGCACTTCCTGTGTTGTCATTTCCAAAATGAAGGTACTCAGTGATGTTTCCTTTTTCCCCATTGATGATTGGGAATTCCGCATCTGGTGAGAAGCCAAAATCTGGCTCAGGAAGTCCGACATGTTTGAAATAATAATCCATGTCGCCCCAGCCTGATTCTTCATCCGTACCGACAACAAAGCGCACGCGCTTAGAAACAGGGAGTCCTAGGTCTTTAATGATCTTCAAACCATAGTAGCAGGCCATTGTAGGCCCTTTATCATCAGACGAACCACGCGCATAGAGCTTACCATCGATAATTTCTGGTTTGTAGGGATCCGTTTTCCAGCCACTACCTGCTGGCACGACGTCCATATGGGCAAAGATCCCAAGCTCTTCTTCTCCTTCACCAAAAATAAAGTGACCGGCATAATTGTCGACATTCTTGGTTTCATAGCCATCACGTTTGGCAATTTCCAAGAATTTTTCAAGAGCTTTTACAGGACCAGGTCCAAAAGGATGCTCTGCATCTGCCTTGCTGTCATCGCGTTCAGAATTGATTTCCAAGAGGCTGTATAGGTCAGCCATCATCTCATCGCGACGTTTTTCTACTTCTGCTTTAAAGTCAACTGTTGTCATGAATTCCTCCTCGATCTTCTATTTGCTAATTGGCTTAGCGTTTGTCAATGATTTCGTCCACTGGTAAGCGATAGCTTGGCTCTACTTTTTCAGCCGCATAGCCAACCGTAATCAAGACTTCCGGACGGAAGCGCTCTTCGATGTCCAATACTTCATTGATTTTTGATTTATCAAATCCCAAGATAATATTGGTTCCAATGCCTTGGTCCGTCAAAGCAAGTACCAAGTTCATCGCCACAAGACCGGCATTCAAAGCCAAGTAATCACTTGTTTGTTGGACATCATAGCGCGCAAATTCAGCAGGAAGATTTTGCATAAAGTATTGCAATTGCTCATCTGTGAAGTTTTTAACTCCACCGACACGCGCAATCTTGCGAGCCCGTTTTTGCAAATCAGTATCTGTAAAGAGGGCGATGGTCACAGGTGCTTCCATGACTTGATCGTAGTTTGCACCATAGGCTAATTTTGCCAATTCAGCATTTTTTTGACGAACGACCACAAATTTCCAAGGCTGGCTATTGTGGGCACCAGGGGCCAAGGTTGCGATCTCAATAGCGGTCCGTACATCCTTTGGATCGACCGGTTGGTCAGTGAAATGCTTGATCGCATGGCGTTTTTTATTGAGCTCTAGAAATTTCATAAGCTTCTTCCTTTTCTATTTCTGTTACCTCTATTTTAACACAAAATGAAAGAGCTTGCAGGGTTTTACAGCCTAAGATTGTGAAAAAAGAAGCGGACATTTTGAAGATCCGCTTCTTTGTTATAGGTTGAATACACAAGAGATCCACCTATGATTCATTGGAAAGATTGAAATAGGCAGCTACTTCTTTGGCATAACCGTATTTCTCAATTAAGCCAGTTAGCAGATCGATGTTATGACCCCGATAGTTATCCTCGCGTCTCAATTCTTCGTACATCTCAATAAAAGGAAGACCTTTGTCCTTAGCATCTTGGAGCTCTGCTTCATAGTCATAGGCCACCTTACGAAATTGCAGGTTGGTCACTCCATCTTCTTCGACATCGATCAGAGCATATTGAGCTCTGTGGTTTTGAATTGGTCCCCAGTCGAAATAAGGCATGCCAATAGTCCCTGGATTAAGGATCTGCTGGCCCTGACTGCCATAGCGAAGCAACTGCTTGTGGACATGCCCGTAGATCGCCATATCCGTCTGATCATCCAGCAGTTGGTCAAAGTTCTCCGTCACATTTGCTGGACGCAAGAATCCACCGTAATTCTTTTCTGGCAAGTTGTGGGTCAGTGAAAAACGAATGCCATTGACCTCCTTCTTCTCTACCAATGGAAGCGAACGAAGCCAATCGATCCGCTTAGGATCTAGTCCTTCCATGAGGTACTGAGTGAGGCGAAGAAGTTGGATCTCCTGCGGATCCTCAAGTCCGTACTCGCCATCCAAGGCCTCTAGGACACAATCGTCCCAATTTCCACGAACAGCCGCTGTAATCGGAATCGCATCTAGCAACTCAAAAAGGTCCTCTCTTCCAGGCCCCGGAAGCAAAATGTCCCCTAAAAGCCAGTATTCCGTCGCGCCTAGAGCACGCGCATCCGCAATCACTGCCTTAAGGGCTGTTGTATCTCCGTGAATATCAGATAATATAGCGATTCTATTGTTCATTATAAACTCCTTATGATTGGTATGGTTCAGAATCCTCCGCCACTTCCACCAAGGGACTTGCTTCTTCTTTCTTTCCTTGATGGAGCTTGGCTTGCACTGCCTCCGCGACTGCCCGTGGGATGCCGACTGTGATGATCTCATCTACAGTAGCTTCCTTGATCTTGGTCAGCGACTTGAAGTGCTTCATCAGCAACTGCTTTCGTTTTGGTCCCAAGCCTTCGATGCCGTCCAGCTGGGAGGAGAAGGAATTCTTGGATCGGAGCTGGCGGTGGAAGGTGATGGCGAAACGGTGGACTTCATCCTGAATTCGTTGGAGGAGGAAAAATTCCTGCGAGGTCCGAGAGAGTTCGATGACTTGGAGAGGATCGCCGAAAAGCAATTCATGGGTCTGGTGCTTGTCATTCTTTTGCAGGCCTGCGATAGGAATGTCCAGCCCCAACTCGTCTTGGATGACTTGCTTAGCGATATTGACCTGGCCCTGACCCCCATCGATGACGATCAGATCTGGTGGCGTCAGGCCATCCCGCATGACACGACTGTAGCGTCTGCGGATGACCTCCCGCATGCTGGCATAGTCATCTGGCCCAACGACAGTTTTAATCTTGTACTTGCGGTAGTCCTTTTTGCTTGGCTTCCCATTAACAAAGACCACCATGGCTGAAACCGGACTGGTCCCCATGATGTTGGAGTTGTCAAAAGATTCAATGCGCACAGGGGTTGGAATTTGCAGAAGTTTTCCAAGGTTTTCAATGGCACCTTGGGTCTTTTCCATTGATTTTTCAAGGAGATTGAACTTCTGCTCCAGACTGACACGCGCATTCTTGATGGCCAGATTGACCAACTGCTTCTTCTCCCCTCGCTGGGGCTTGAGGACCTTGGTATCCACAAGGGCCTTGACCGCTTCCTCATCGATATCCTGAGGGATCAGGATTTCATTGGGGATCAGGTGAGATTTCTCCTGGTAAAACTGCCCCACATAGGTCAAGAAATCCTCGTCTGGATCATTGTAGTAAGGGAAGAGATTGACGTCGCGCTTGATCAGCTTGCCCTGACGGACAAAGAAGACCTGTACACACATCCAGCCCTTGTCCACGTAGTAGCCAAAAACATCCCGGTTCTGCAAATCCTTGGCCATGACCCTCTGTTTGGTCCGCAGGGTCCCGATGGCCTGGATCAGATCCCGGTACTCGGCCGCCCGCTCAAATTCCATGTTTTGCGCAGCGGTATTCATCTTGAGCTTGAGCTCATCGATAATCTTGTCATCCTGCCCTTTGAGGAAATCAGAGACCTCCTGGGCCATGCCCTTGAAATAGGCCTCGTCCTTGTGGCAGACTGTGTGAGCCATGCATTGCCCTAAATGGTAGTAAAAACAGACCTTGGAAGGAGGATTGGTACACTTGCGGAATGGGAAAATCCGATCCAAAAGTCGCTTGATCTCATTGGCCGCTCCCACATCCGGATAGGGACCGAAATAGAGACCGCCATCCTTTTTGACCTGGCGCGTGATGATGAGGCGCGGATAGCGCTCATTGGTAATCTTGATGAAGGGATAGGACTTGTCGTCCTTGAGCATGATATTATACTTGGGCTTGTTCTCCTTGATCAGGTTGATCTCAAGAAGCAAGGCCTCAATATTGGACTCAGTGACGATAAATTCAAAATCCACAATCTCAGATACCAGTGCTTCGGTCTTGGTATCGTGACTCCCTCTGAAATAGGACCGCACCCGATTGCGAAGATTCTTGGCCTTCCCCACATAGATGATGGTACCGTTCTTATCTTTGTGAATGTAACAGCCCGGACTCGTCGGCAAGAGCTCGAGCTTGGATTTAATCAAGTTATTCATACTCTCTATTATAGCAAAAAAGAGAGGGGTTAGCCTCTCTCTAGTATGTTTGTATTATTGTTATCCACCTTCACCAAGTAAAAAATAATTATTAAAAGGTATATCAGATAGTCATCCTCAATCCTTTATCTTCACTTGCCCTTTTTCGTATGCTGAATACCAACTGCTATCTGGACTGACATATTCAGGTAATTCCTTTTGTGGCTGATCTCCTGAAAGAGTTAAAAGTCCATCATATATCATACAAGAATACTTCTCTGAATCTCTTGTAAATTCTTCATTTTCAGGATCATATGAGTAAGTATGCTCTGAACTACCTTCCTTTATGGTGATCTGCTCTCCGTCTATTTTTATCCATGATGTTTTATCTAGTGAGGCCGTTTTAGTTGATTCATTTTTTACTGTCAGATAATAAATTCCATCTTTTGATTTCATCTCATCAAGGGTAGTCGTGATAATCCCTAAAATCATCAGTGCAGGGATTATCAACAGAAACCATTTCCATTTTTTAGATTTATTTTTCATCAGTAACCATTACTCCATTTAATTTTAAATTTCGTTATTTTCATGTTCAAATTTTGCATTTCTACTTTCTCTATTATAGCAAAAAAGAGAGATCTAAGACGATCCCCCTTTACTAGCAATCGATAATCTTTATCCTTTGAGATTTGCCATCTGGAAGAGCGGAATCACATAAGGAACAATAGACATCAGGATAGTGAATAGCACGAAGAACCAGAACCAGAAGGACGCGAGGGCACGCTGGAAAACTCCCGGTTGAGGTTTATTGGCTTGAATATAAGCCTTGATAGTTGGCCATTTAGTCGCAAGAACCACTATCATCACAATGGAACCAATAGCTAAAACACCGATTTGGAGCCAATTCGCTAGTCCTTCATCCACATGATAGGCTACATAATGCAGGCCTTGGGAAATGACAAAGTTATTGAAAATGTGATAGAAAATAGCCCACCAGATATTGTATTCAAAGGCAATGTAGCCGAATCCTAGACCAATGATACCTGCGAAAAAGAGCTGGTCAAAATTAGCATGGAAGAGGCCGAATAAAATAGCCGTCATGACAATGGCAAAGATTTTGCCATACCGTTCCAAGCCTCGCAAGCCAGCCCCACGGAAGAAGAATTCCTCTGTGATAGGACCAAAAAAGCCAGCATACAAGAGCATAGTCCAAGATCGCTCAATCGTATCTCCTAGATCTGGTGTTGGAGAATGAAGGCCAATGGTCTCAAACATGCGCTCAATCACTTGTGTCATCACAGATGAAAAGACTTGAGAAAAGCCAAGAAAGGCGAGAAGAATAAAGAAGACTGAAAGTGTCATCTTACGTCCCTTATGCTTAAGATCATATTTATAAAGGGCCTTCTTGCGATAGGCATTAAAAAGAAAGAGTCCAATGGAAATAGAGATGAGGTAGGGAATACCAGCCCAAACATTCAGGGCGTTTAGTTTCTCCGTTACTTGACTTGGATCTTTTCTGAGAGAGCCTGCTATGGTCAATCCAAGGAGGACTTCCCACAGGACGGTTACTAAGGTCATTACCAAGAGATAAATAGCAAGTGTCCCAGAATACCTTCCTATATCTTTTTTAGGGTCTAATAATCGGTTGTATTGGTTCATTTCTTCCTCCTAGAAAATAGATAAAAACACGCACAGACTCCTTCGTATAAGACAAAGAAAATCAAAAAGGCATGCATAAAGTAGTCTTCTGGTAATGCAAGAATAATCGAATCCACGCGCGGATCAAAGAGCCAAGTATTGTCCCCAGCAAATAAGACTTGATGAAAGAGAGTAAAGAATTGATCAAAGCCAATTATAACAGTCATCACTGCAAGCACTACTGGTAAAACCATCATCCAAAAGAAGAGACTACGGTACAGGGCCAGGTAGCCATTTTTGACGACTGTCCGCATAAACTGGATAAAACCAGGTAGAGTGACCAAGAAAACGACCGTCACCAAATGAAACAGGTACTTGACGGCCTCAAAATGGTGCAAGCCATTTTTGGAAGAGGGGAATTGAGGCATCTTCAACACCCATTGAAAAGGATTGGTCAAGTAGTTCATCAAGACATTAAAATTCTTCATGATGACTGAAGCCGAAAAACCAGTTCGGCTTTGAATCTCCAACCAATGGATCTCCATGGGATAGAGGACCCATGCTAGGCCAATGGTGAGAAGGATTGTAGCTGACAAGATAAAGAAAAATTGGTTGATTGATTTTAAACTTTTAAGCATCAAAATCCCACTCCGCTAAACTGGAAACAACATGTGTCGGTGCAATTGGTAAGGTTGGCACTTCTTCTGGTTTGGTAAAACCAGTCGTCACCAAAAGGGTTGGAATCCCATTGTCAATACCTGCACGAATATCTGTTAGATAATTATCTCCTACCATAACGACTTCTTCTCTTTCAAGACCCAAGTGTTCAATAGCCTTATCCATGATGATGGCCTTTGGTTTTCCAATGATCACAGGCTCGACCCGTGTCGCAGCCTCTACAAGCGCAATCAAGGATCCTGCACCTGGCATCAAGCCACGCTCTGTTGGAATGTTCAGGTCCGGATTGGTCCCAATAAAGTGTGCTCCTTTTTGAATCGCCAAGGTCGCAATAGCAAACTTCTCATAATCCACTTGCCAATCCAGGCCAATCACCACATAATCAGGTGCTTCTTCATCGATGATATAGCCAGCTTCTTCAATAGCGTCTTTGAGCCCCGCTTCTCCGATCACATAGACCTTTTTGCCCAAATTTTGGTCATTCATGTAGTCAATGGTCGCAAGGGTAGCTGTATAGATAGTCGAAACTGGGGTTTTTATATTGAAATGAGTAGCCAGCATATCCCGAACAGTCTCTGGTGTGCGGGTTGTATTGTTGGTCACAAAGAGATAGGGAATCTCACGCGCCTGCAATTCATGAACAAAAGCTTCTCCTGCAGGAATTCGTGATTTTCCTTTGTAAATAGTGCCATCCAAATCAATCAAATAGCCCTTATAGTGCATTTATTCTTCCTTTTCTGTTTCCGTTTCGTCATGTAACTTCTCTGCATCGACTCGTCCACCAGAACCATATAAGAGCAAGGCTCCAGCATAGAGGACAAATTGTAACACCAAACCTGTAAAATTAATCCCTTGACTTCCCGATTGGGTGAACAAGAAGGATGCTACCATGAGGATGACAATGGTCAATAACAAGCCTATCACGGTTGCCTGATCCACACTGATTTGATAAACCGTGCGTTTAGTGCTCCGATTTTTCCCGTCAGACTTAGTTTCTGGTTGCAAATTCTCGACAAAATCCGTCACTAAGGTCGCAGCGAGGCTGACTGTTGTGCTAAAGAGCACGCCTTGAGACAAGCGGTGATAGAAATTGGACCAGAAGGATCCTGATTGGCTAGTAATCCCAATCGAGAAGATCATGACCGGTAAAAGAAAGGCCAAGGTGAAATGGATCCAGACCCGATACCAGCGTATATCTTCTCTTAAAAAGCGATTAAAACTCTCTAAATTCAAGCGATAGCGGAAAAATTTATAAATTTCCTCTACCAGGATGATGCCCAAAGCACAAAGAGTCAAGAGCCAATCTCCCAACATGTACAAAGGGTTCTTTTGACGCTTGGCATAGGCCACAACCCGTTTTTGATAGCTTTCAAGTTCCTGTTTTTTATTTTTTAATCTTCTACTTTCCATAATTCCAACCCTTTTCTTCTACTTCTTCCCACTCAATTTCAGCTTGGGCATTGATCTGACTATCTGAAGTAATTTGGTGCTGAGTTTTCAAGCCCTCTTGTTCATATTGAGAGGTGATGAGACCTCCTGCTAGCACTTCTTTGACATATTTTAGATGAACTTTTTTAGGGATATGATGGGTCAAGAAGTCTGCTCCCATCACCTCAAAAACCCAGTCCAAGTACTTGCTATTGTTGACATGTCCGTTCATATCCAAGTCGTAAAACCGAACTCGGTATTCTTGTTCCACGCCACCTTCTAATTCTTTGAAACGGGGACCGCGGAGCATGGTTTTTGAAAATTCAGAGTCAAAGGCATCCGTGATTTCACTCATAACAGGATGAACCTTGCGTGTATCACGATCCATCAAGACAAAGGTCGCGACCATCTCAATGATAGTATTTCCTGCTTCATCCTTGATATTAAAGGCCCGGTAGCAGAAAAGTCGATTGTGACTCTTGGCATAGGTTTCAATAGTGATTTTCTCATCAAAAACAGGGAGACGCTCAATCTTCATATTGTAATCCGTGATAATCCAGACTAGATTGTAATTCTCTAGAATGTACATATCACTCATGCCCAGCTCAATCGATTGCATGCCTGATACCTGCAAAGACAGCAAGATCAATTGCGGAATTTTTATAAATCCATTGACATCGCTCATATCAAACGGAATTTTCATGCTGTATTCAAATGTTTTTGCCATTTTCTACTCCAAAATAAACTTCTCTGCTACAGTGTCTCCTAAAAAGAGACCTTTCTTGGTCATTCGTACAATGTCCTTGTCAGGTACCAAAAGGCCCTGCTGGATCAATTTCTCAACCACTGATCCATATTGTTGGTCAAAATTCACACCAAACTTTTCTTCGAAACGTTTCTTGGAAACGCCTGTTTTCTTACGCAGTCCCAGAAACATCTCTTCTTCCATCATTTCAGTCTGAGTCAGATGTTCCTCCTGGACACGCGCATTTCCCTCTTCGACCGCCTGCATATAGTGACGGATAGGCCCATGATTCTTGTAGCGAACACCGTTGACATAGCCGGATGCACCAGCTCCTAAGCCATAATACTCTGCATTATCCCAATACATGAGGTTGTGGCGACTTTCAAAACCAGGCTTGGAGAAATTGGAAATTTCGTAATGCTCAAAGCCCGCACGCTCCAACTCCTGAATGATGTATTCAAACATCTCCGCTTCTAACTCCTCTTTTGGTAGAGGAAGCTTGCCCCGTCTCATCCGATTCATAAAGACGGTGTGATTCTCTAGAATCAAGCTATAGAGGCTCATATGGGGAATGTCGAGGGCAAGAGCCTTAGCGACATTTTCCTGGACCTGCTCCATGGTTTGCGTCGGAAGGGCATAGATGAGGTCGATCGAAATATTGTCAAAACCAGCCAGCTTCAGACGATCGATATTGTCATAGATATCCTGCTCTTGATGGCTCCGACCAATCTTTTTGAGCAAGCGATTATCAAAGGTCTGTACGCCTAAAGAAACCCGATTAACCGGTGAATCCTTCAAAACAGCAATCTTATCCGGATCCAAATCACCAGGATTGGCCTCGATGGTCAACTCCTCCATCTGAGAAAGATCAAGTGACTTGGTCAGCTCCTTGAGCAGATACTCTAGCTGATCCGCAGTTAAGGCTGTCGGTGTCCCACCCCCAATATAGAGAGTCCGTAAATTTGTGATTTCTTCCCGACGAAATTCTTGGATCAAATGATCCAAATAAGCATCGACCGGTTGGTTCTTAATAAAAACCTTCGAAAAATCACAATAAAAACAAATCTGGGTACAAAATGGGATGTGGACATAAGCGGACGTTGGTTTTGTATGCATACCTTTAATTATACCATAAAATCCCCCTAAGTCCGAGAAGAAAAGGGTGGATGACGCAAGGATTTCCTTGACAAGAAGGAATGAAAAGAATAGAATAAAACTAATCACATTCGGAGGTAAGGAGATATGAACAACTAAGTTTCGTTAAATAAGATACTTTATTTAGTGGACTGCTTGTTCTATCTCTTTTCGTGTGCCCTCTCGCCTATTGTCCAACTTTTTGTTGGCTTAATAAGGTCTTTTTCTGTTTGGGTTTCACTTGAATACAGCTCTACTAAATAGGTAGAGCTGTTTTTTTGTCCCAGTAGAAAGGAATCTTATGCTAAAACTATCCCACCTCACCATCCGCCACACAAAAGATTTACGCGATTTGGTTCGCGATCTGTCCCTAACTATTCATGAAGGGGAAAAAGTTGCCATTATTGGCGAAGAAGGAAATGGAAAGTCTTCTTTGCTTCATGTCCTTATGTCCCCAAAATCCCTACCAGATTATATGACCATAGAAGGTGAAATCACCACTTCTTTTCACTCCTATGCCTATATTCCCCAGACTTTGCCGGAAGCCTTGAAGGGAAAAAGCTTGGAAGAATATTTTTTTGGAGAGGATGAGCTAGACTATGCCACCCTCTACAGACTGGCTGATCAATTGCAATTTGATAGCGACCGCTTTGCGAGCGACCAAGCTATTGGAAGTCTATCTGGAGGAGAAGCCCTCAAAGTCCAACTGCTTCACGAACTTTGCCGTCCTCATGAATTGCTATTTTTAGATGAACCTTCAAACGATCTGGATTTGGAAACCCTGGACTGGCTCCAGCAGATGATCCAAACGAGCCCCCAAACCATCCTATTTATTTCCCATCATGAGGATTTTTTGACGCAGACGGCGGATACCATTATTCATCTAAGACAGATCAAACACCGCAAGGAGGCTGAAACCATTGTAGAGCACCTAGGCTATCAAGACTACAGTAGCCAGAGGGAGCAACAATTCAAGCAACAGACTCAGCAAGCTGCCAACGATCAACGAACCTACCGAAAAACAATGGAGAAGCATCGCCGCGTCCGTCAGCAAGTTGAAACATCCTTACGAAACACTAAGGATAGCACTGCTGGACGTCTCCTGGCAAAGAAAATGAAGTCCCTCCTCTCACAAGAAAAGCGCTACGAGCGAGAATTCCAATCCATGACTCCCCAACCCTATGATGAGGAAGTCATCAATCTGCATTTTCCTCCCCTCACTCCCTTGTCTCCTCAAAAACGAGTCCTTCTATTAGATCAGGAAGAACTCGCCATTGGTGATCGGGTCCTGGTCAAGAACCTCTCCCTTACTCTTCTAGGACAGGATAAAATAGGGATTATCGGTTCCAACGGTGTGGGGAAATCCACTTTCCTAAAAATGATATGGAAAAGTCTACAGAAGAATGAAAGTATCCGCACTGCCTATATGCCACAAGATTACACTGAAGGCCTCCCTCTGACTCAGACACCGGTTCAATTTCTACAGCATTCAGGCGATCGCGAAGAAATCAACACCATTCAATTGCATTTAGCCTCCCTCAACTTTACCTATTCTGAAATGCACCATCCGATCTCTGAACTTTCTGGTGGCCAGCAAGGAAAACTCTATCTCCTTCAACTAGTGCTCACAAGTCCCCAATTTCTACTCTTGGACGAGCCTACTCGCAATTTTTCCCCCACTTCTCAACCAGAGATTCGACGCCTATTCGCAGACTACCCAGGCGGACTAGTCACGGTCTCTCACGACCGGACCTTCCTCAAAGAAGTCTGCCAAAAGATCTATCGTCTGACCGAAAATGGTTTGGTAGAAATAGAGTCGCTCTAACGTAAAAAAGATTGGCCAAAACCAATCTTTTTTTCTATTTCTTCGCTGCCTCTTGTACCATTTCTTGGGTGCGTTTGTAGGCTGCTTCCACTCCTGCAATGATGTCGCCCCGTAGGCCGACTTGTTCTAAGCGGTTGACTCCTGCGATGGTAGAGCCACCTGGGCTACAAACTGCATCTCGCAAGCGGGCTGGGTGCTCACCTGTCTCTAGGACCATTTGACTGGCTCCTTGGAAGGTCTGTGCCGCCATCTGCAAGGCTTGCTCTCGTGTAAGTCCTAATCCTACTCCTGCATCTGCCATGGCTTCAATCATCTGATAGACAAAGGCTGGCCCACAGCCTGCGACAGCCGTTGCAGGATCCATTAATTTTTCCTCGATCTCGTAGAGAGCCCCCGCTCCTGCTAAGAGCTGCTTGACCTGGGCTATCTGCTGGTCTGTCACTGCTTGGGAACGGGCCAGACTGATAACACCTTGACCAATGGCCACAGGCGTATTGGGCATGATGCGGATGATACCCATCTGGTCGTTCTGGAACACGTCAGCCATCTTTTCTAGTTCCAAGCCTGCGGCCATGGAAACCAGCAAGAAATTAGAGCGTTGAGCCAAGATGCCTTTATACTCTTCTAAAAGTGGGCAAATCTGATAGGGTTTGACCCCTAAAAAGATTACTTCAGCCTCTTGAAAGACTTGTTCAAGCTCAGACGCCGTTCCCCCATACTGGCTGATAAAATCCTGCACCTTTTGTGGAGAACGATTGACCAAGAGCAAGTCTGTGGCAGCCACTTCTTTTGCGACTGCTTTGGCTAGACTAGCTCCCATGTTTCCTAGTCCAATAAATGCTACTTTCATTTCTTACCTCACTTGACCATTTCCACTGACGATATATTTGTAACTGGTCATTTCCCGGAGTCCCATCGGTCCACGCGCATGGAGTTTTTGGGTTGAGATCCCCATTTCACAACCTAAGCCAAATTGACCCCCATCTGTAAATCGTGTCGAGGCATTGACATAAACAGCTGCAGAATCTACCTGCTTGGTGAAGTAAGCAGCAGTCTCAGGATTTTCAGTCACAATGGCATCTGAGTGATGGGTACTATGCGCTTCAATGTGGTCCACCGCTTCCGCGACTCCATCAACGACCTTAACAGCTAAAATATAATCTAAAAATTCGGTATCAAAATCCTGTTTCTGCGCTGCTGTCCCAGAAATGATAGCCTGTGCTTGCTCATCTAGACGCAATTCAACCGATCTTTCCCGTGCATCCACTAAACGCTCTTTAACCAAAGGCAAGAAATCAGACGCGATCGCTCGATCGACCAAGAGGACCTCCATGGCATTGCAGACGGATGGACGGCTTGTCTTAGCATTTTCAATAATGGCGAGGGCTTTCTGGAAGTCAGCCTCCTTGTCCACATAGACATGGACGATCCCAGTTCCTGTCTCGATCACGGGGACAATGGCATTTTCAACCACCGCTTGGATCAATCCAGCACCACCACGTGGAATGAGCAAATCTAGATAGCCCTTAGCCTTCATCATAGCAAGGCTAGAAGCTCGACTCGTATCTTGGATCAGTTGAAGAAGATCTGGATGGAGTCCGCCTTCTTCCAATCCAGCCTTGAGGGCTGTCACGATCGCTTGAGCAGAATGAAAGGCGTCCTTTCCAGTACGAAGGACCACTGCATTTCCACTCTTGATGGCAAGCGCTGCAGCATCTGACGTTACATTTGGACGGCTTTCATAAATGATGCCAATAACACCCATGGCGACTCGAACTTTCTGGATTTCAAGGCCATTTTCCAAGACTTCAGTATCCAGCACTTCCCCAATCGGATCTGGCAGGTCTATTAAAGCACGAATTCCTTGTGCCATACCGGCAATCCGCTCTTGATCAAGAAAGAGGCGATCCAGCATGACTTCAGAAATCTTGCCGCGTGCTGCTTCCATATCGATTTGATTGGCTACTAAAATGGCTTCCGTCGCTTTCAAAAGCTGGCTAGCCATGGCCTCCAAAGCCTGATTTTTAAGAGCTGTACTGGCTGTATTGATGCTTTTCTTAGCTGATCTCGCTAAGGCTAATTGTTCTTGTGTTGTTCCCATACGTTGTCCTCTAGAATTCTGTAAAGAGTAAGTCAATTTCAGGAGTTACCGAGATCCAGTCATCCCGGTGGATGAGGATTCCCTTGGCTTTTTTAGATTGGAGTAGATCGCGCACAGCTGATTGGCCGAGACGGACCTTGCCTTTTCCTAGTAATTGACCAGTCTCTTGATGATAGACGCTGACGATATCATGATAAGAAAAATCTCCTTCTGCCTTGGTCACACCAGAAATCAATAGACTCTTTCCATGATCCAACAGGGCTTCCGCTGCTCCAGCATCCACCCAAACGGCTCCTTTACTTTCTGCATAAAAGGCTAGCCATTGTTTCTGGGTTTTTAAGCCCTTGTCCTCTGCAAGGAAGTAACTGCCATCCGCTTGCTCTTCTGCTGCTTCGATCAAGGCATCAGACTTGAGAGACGAGCAAATATAGACAGGAACCCCTGACTCGGTCGCAAGGGTCGCTGCCTTGAGTTTGGTCAACATACCGCCAGTTCCATTGCTACTGCCAGCACCACCAGCCATCTCGATCATCTCGCGAGAAATGTATTCGATTCGATCCAAGCGCTTAGCTGTTGGATCCTGAGAAGGATTGGCTGTATAGAGACCATCGACATCCGTTAAAAGCACCAAAAGATCAGCTTGAACCATGGCTGCAACCTGCGCACTCAAGGTATCATTGTCACCTACTTTTAACTCGGCAATCGAGACCGTATCGTTTTCATTGATAATCGGAATGGCCCCACGATTGAGCAAGACAGAAAGGGCCTGGTGGGCATTCTTATAGCGGCGTTGATCCGCAAAGTCATCCTGGGTCAACAAAATCTGCGCAGAAACAATGTTGCGTAAGAGCAGGTTGGCTGTATATTCTTCCATCAGTAAGCCTTGCCCAACTGCCGCAGAGGCTTGCTTGTCTGCCACCTTAGTCGGCCGTTTCTTAAAACCAAGGGCGCCAAACCCAGCAGCAACCGCCCCTGATGAGACCAAGATCAACTCATGGCCCGATTCGTGTAAGAGAGCCAACTGCTGGGTAATGACCTTGACCTTCTGTCTGGAGAGACTCCCATCGGGATTGGTCAAAGACGAGGTCCCTACTTTAAAGACGATTCGTTTTGCTTTCATCTCTATTTTTCTTTCTAATACTATTTATTTCGTATGTAATGAAAGTGACTGAATCTCCATTCAGCCATCTTCACTATCCTTTTCGAAGGTCTTCCAGCGTTTTCTCAAAGATCGCTGGCACTTCTGCCGTAAATTCCAAGGTCTCTCCTGTACGAGGATGGGTAAAGCCGAGTGTCCGCGCATGCAGAAACTGTCCTTGTCCTTTGAGTGTCTTCTTAGGACCATAAGCAGGATCTCCAGCTACTGGATGGCCGATATAGGCCATGTGCACCCGAATTTGGTGGGTGCGACCGGTCTCCAGTTGCAACTCTACCAAGGTGTAATTTCCAAAGCGCTCCAAGACTTGAAAACGGGTCACTGCAGGTTTTCCTTTCGCCGTCACTGCTTGTTTTTTCCGGTCCTTTTCACTGCGACCAATTGGTGCTTCGATCATGCCCCGATCGTTCGGAAGATTGCCATGGACAATGGCCCAATACTTCCGGAGAGATTTTTTGTCTTTGAGTTCCTCTGCTAAGGCGACGTGGGCTTGGTCATTTTTTGCGACCATCAAGAGGCCTGACGTGTCTTTGTCAATCCGGTGGACGATCCCTGGACGCAATTCTCCATTGATCCCTGAAAGGTCCTTGACATGGTATAAGAGCGCATTGACCAAGGTCCCGCTGGTATGACCCGCACTGGGGTGAACAACCATACCCTGTGGCTTATTGACCACCACAACATCCTGGTCCTCATAGACGATGTCTAAGGGCAGATCTTCTGCTTCATAGCTGACCTCTTCCACTTCTGGGACTTCATACTGGATGATATCTCCTTCTTTGACCGTATACTTAGCTTTTTTCACGGTTCCATTGACCAGAACTTTTCCTTCTTTGATCTGCTCATTGGCCACAGCTCGTGACAAGGGAGTCAAATCCGCCAAAGCCTTATCCAGTCGCGCACCGGCTACTTCGATTTTAATTTCCATGCGTTTCCTCTTTCAACATCAGGATCAGGAGCAAGAAAACTCCAACTGTCAAATAACTATCTGCTACATTAAAAATGGCAAAATTCATAAAATCCAGGTGGAACATATCGACTACAAAGCCCTGACGCAGGCGATCGATAAAATTCCCCAATCCACCCGCAATCACCAAGGTCAAGCCTGTCACCATCCAAAGCGATCCCTTGAGGTGCTTATAGAGATAGTAAAAGGCCCCCACCATCACGACTAGCGTGATGAGGGTAAAGAACCATTGCTGATTTTCAAGAAGCGAAAAAGCTGCACCTGTGTTTTGAAGATAAGTCAGACTGACCACATGGGGAATAAAAGACTTGACGACACCCAGTGGAATGTTCTTCACCACATACCATTTGACCAGCTGATCCAGTAGGACCAAAAGGACGATCGCTACTGGGACCATTGTTTTTCTCTTCATTTCTTACCTCTTTTGATCAAAATATTCTACCATGACCTCGACAAACTTCTCTGCTACAGGAGAGAGATCCATCTCTTCGCGTTTGACATAGACCATTTTATTGTCTAAGTTGTCTTCCAAAGGAATCACGGTAATGCCATTCACGGACTGGCTATCCAAAAAGCCAGATCCCGTCGCATAAGCATCCGTCCGCTCCAAGATTCCATTCAAGGTAGCCCGGTCGGTCACATTGAACATTTGTGAGCTCGAGCTGGTATCGACAAAGTTCTCTGAATAATAGAGGTACTCATCTTTTTCTTGGGTAAAACGAACAGTTGGCAACTGAGCTAGATCTTCCATAACCAGTTTTTTCTTCTTAGCCAAAGGATGTCCTTTGCGAAGATAAATATGAGTCTGAAAAGGAATCAAATCCACTACTTCAAGCCCTAATTTATCGACCCGTTGCATAATCCCCTTGGTATTTTGACGATTGAGATAAATAATCCCCAACTCACTATGCCCTTGAGCCACTTCGTCCAAAATTTGAACCGTCGTTGATTCAAAGATGCGGAAGTTTTTATTTTCCGGATAGCGGATCGAGAATTCCGTCATCAAAGGTGGCAAGAAGTCATAGTGTTGACTAGAAATAGAGAATTCTTTCTTCTCTTCTTCAGGACTGGCATATTGATTTTGAAACACATCAAACCCTTTGACCACGTCCTGCGCTTTTTCATAAAATTCCATTCCCCGACGGGTCAAAAAAGTCCCAGAACTGGTCCGACGAAAAATCTTGAAGCCCAGTTCTTTTTCCAGATCTCTGACGGAGATGGACAAGCTAGGCTGACTCACATACATTTTTTCAGCAGCCTCACGAAAAGTACCACTATTGGCAATCGCCACTACATATCGTAATTGTTGTATATTCATTCTATTTTCCTTATTACAGTATCGATCTATTATACCATAAATTAGGGGCTGAAAGAAGAGATCCGTTTAAGAGACCTTCATCAAGTGAAAATAAAAAAACTGGAACTAAAACAGTTCCAGTTGATACTTATTCAATCACTTGGCTTTCGGCTACTTTCTTGTACCAATGAGCCGATTTCTTCGGATAGCGCTCTTGGGTTTCAAAGTCTACATAGAAGAGACCATAGCGTTTTTCGTAACCATTAGACCAAGAGAAGACGTCCATGAGAGACCAGATGAAGTAACCTTTGACATTAGCACCATCTGCAATCGCATCAGACAAGACCTCTAAGTGTTGTTTCACATAATCAATCCGTCCATCGTCATAAACCGTATTATCCACAAAGTCATCTTTGTAGCCCAATCCGTTTTCAGTGATGTAGATTTTCTTATAGTTTGGATAATCTGCTTTTACGCGCATAATTTGGTCATACAAACCTTGCGGATAGATAATCCAGTCCCAATCCGTCCGAGGCACATAGTCAGGAGCTACACGACGACCAACACCTTTAATTTGGTACTTAGAGCTTCCTTTTTCCCCTTTACCGTTATGGATGATTTCTGTTTCGCCGTCAAAAGCTTCCATCCAGTCACTCATGTAGTAGTTAATTCCAAGGAAGTCGTTCAAATCTTTTGCTGCTTCAAGCGCTGCAAAGTCTTCGTCACGAAGATCCAAGCTACCACCATTGACAGATAAGATGTGATGAACACCTTCCATGGTTGCATCTGAATAGTGTCCAAGGTAAGTAGCATCCAAGATAAATTTGTTGTGGATGATATCTTCCAACTCAGCCGCCCGAACGTCTGCTGGATTTTCTGGATCCAAAGGATACTTAGTAGGAAGGGCATGGACCACTCCGATTTCACCTGCATAACCTTTGTCTTTGTACAATTTCACAGCACGTGCATGAGAAACCATCATATTGTGGTGAGATTGGAAGACTTTAGCAAGGTCATATTGAATACCTGGTGGGAATTTTCCGACTAAGTACTGACCATCTCCGATAGGTCCGATTTCATTAAAGGTTGTCCAGTAGTTGACTTCTGGAAACTCTTCAAAACAGAAGGCGGCATAATCTACAAAGTGTTCGATATTTTCACGATTCAAGAAGTCTCCATTTGAGTGAAGAGCTTCAGGAGTATCAAAGTGGTGAAGAGTTACGAATGGTTCTACATGACGTTTATGACATTCTGCAAATAAGTTATGGTAGAACTCCACCCCTTTTGGATTCACTTCACCATATCCAGTTGGGAAAATACGCGACCAGGCAATGGAAATCCGAATACCATTGACACCGTATTCTTCAGCTAATTGAAGATCTACTGGATATTTGTGGTAGAAATCACTAGCCGGTTCAGCCGTGTACCAATAGTTGTCAGCCAGGTATTTGTCCCATGCAACAGGTCCTTTCCCATCTGTATGAGTAGCTCCTTCTGCTTGATAGGCAGCTGTAGCGCCACCAAAAATAAAATCTTTAGGAAGTGTTTTTGTCATTTTTTCACCTTTTTCTTGATTGGATCAAAGGAAAAGTGAGTGGAGAGGAGTTAGTGAGCCATCCATCTCCATCTCACTTATTCGTTCTTATTCTTCAAACTGCGCTTGAACAAATGCTAGGGCACCTTGTCCATCACGTGTCAATTTAATGTATTGAGCTCCTTCAGTCTTAGCCAATTTGATTCCAAGTTTATCTGTTTCAGCCTTCATATCTTCATAGTTTGAAGCTACTTGAGGAGCAAGAATAACAAGGTCAAATTCTGGCAACATTTCACGGTGAGCACCGTAACCACCAGCAGCAGCCTTCACAGGAACATTGTATTCTGCAGCAGCTTTATTCAAAGCATTGGCAAGGAGTCCACTGGTACCACCACCGGCACAGAGAACCAAGACGTTTGTTTCTTTTGTGATATTGTTTTGAACTGGTTCGTTTTCAACACCAGCTTTTTCAAGAATCGCATCAGCTTTAGCTGTATTGAAGTTTGCTGCTACTTTTTCTTTCAAGCTGTCGTTTGCTTTACCAGAACGTTCTTCTTCGAGAATTTGTTCATCATAAACTTTCACGAATGGATAATAAATGATTACGTCCACTACCACTAGAAGAGCAGCAAGGATGAAGGAAAGAACTTGGAAGTTTGTACCAAGGACAATTCCGAGAGGACCAGGTGTTACCCATGGAAGGTTAGCGGAGAATGAGTTCATTCCCAAGGTATCAACAAAGAATTTGAAGATCCAGACGTTTGCGATTGGCGCAAAGATAAATGGAATGAAGAAGGTTGGATTCAATACGATTGGAGCCCCGAAGAGAATTGGTTCGTTTACACCGAAGAATGTAGGAACAACAGATGCACGTCCAATCGCACGGTTTCGTTCAGACTTACACAACCACATGAAGAGGAATGGAACAATCAAGGTTGCACCAGTACCACCCATGGTAACGATAAACATTTGAGTCCCAGAAGTGATGACTTTATCAGCATGTTGTCCGGCTTGAAGCAAGTGCAAGTTGTTATCGATATTTGCATATGTGATCGCCGCAATCGCTGGTTCTACGATTGAAGGGCCATGGATACCTACAAACCAGAAGAAGGCATAGGCACCAAAAATAAGGGTAATTCCAAGATAACCATCTGCCGCAGAGAACAATGGAGCTAGAAGTGTTCCAATTGATTCCGCAACTGTTACACCGATAGCACCTTTAACAATCAATTCAAATGCATACAAGAGAACTATTGAAACTGTAAATGGAATCAAGTCTTTAAAAACTTGTGAAATATTCGGTGGAACCTCGTCTGGCATGCGAATCGTCACATTGTTTTTCACACAGACCTTATAAACATTAACTGTAACAAAGGCTGCAATAAAGGCTGTCAACAGACCTTTTGTACCCATGAAGGCTGTAAGAATGCCACCATCTTTACCAGGTTCTGCTGCCATGAGTAGGAAACCAACCATAGTAGCCAGCATGGTAGAAAGGTAGTTAATTTGATTGGTTGCTGGCAGATCCCGGTTCATAGAATCGGTCAACGCTTTAGCAGTTGTTCCTCCAACAAAGAAGGCTAAGATCCCCATTGAGTAGTTGTATGGGGTCATCAAGAAGCTTTCCATGTCTTTTGACCAGTGGAAGCCCCAAGCATTTGGCACGTAAGCAATCAAGATGAAGATAGATGAGAAGAGGATCACAGGCATCCCTGCAATAAAGCCGTCCCGAATCGCTCGCAAATATTTGTTTCGAGAAATCTTTTCAAAGAAAGGTTTCCCTTTTTCAATTAGTTCAATCAGTTTATTCATTATTTTGCTCCTCTTTTATACAGTTCAATCAGATGGTGAATCACGTCTTTTAATAAGATCGTTGTCATGAGATGGTCTTGACCATGCATCATAGTGATGCTATAAGGGATTTCTTCTCCTGCAGCTTCTTGCGCTAGCATAGTCGTTTGAGATTTGTGAGCCTCAGCAATACAGGACCCTGCTTCTTCTACCAAAGATTCTGCTTTCGCAAAATCACCATTTTCAGCAGCTTTTAATGCTTCCATTAATTTTGATCGAGCGTCACCGGCATAAGCGACAATTTCAAACCCAAGTAATTGGACTTCTTCTTTATTCATGTTGGTTCCTCCTTATGATAACCTTATTAAAAATTTTATAATAGACGTTGAATATGCAAGGCTAAATAGACTTTTTCATTAGGAGATATCTTAGCTCCAGTCTGTTCAGCGATGGTTTGGTAGATCTGATGACTAATCTCATAAGCCTTTGGATAACTTAGCTGGATCAGTTGTTCCATCTCGCTCAAGCCTTCAGGATCCTCTCTTCCCTTATCTAGGGAGTCAAGGAAATAATTAAGATGGATCATAAAGCGATCGTAGAAATGACTGTTCTCTTCTTTTCGTTTCAATCCATTTTGAGCTAATTTTTCCTCTACAGCTTTCAAAATCGCTTGGCGATCTTGGACATCAGGATCCTGCTCATGAATGACTTCCCCTTGTGCATTGATGAAGTGATAGGCGATGCGGTTCACTTCGTCATCGGGAAATTGATCCAAGAGCCGCTCTCGAAAGATTTCAATCGCTTCCTTTGCGATTTTATAGGGGATCGGATGCATAGCAGACGCATCAGGTAGATCACTGTGTTTGTATCTTCCCTGTTGAACCGCCTGGTAAGAACAAAAGATGTGATCTGTTAGTGTCACATAGATATATTCTTGAACAGGATAGGCATATTTCTTAGACAAGGTATCAATCACTTCATAAGTGGTTGTGATGAAATCAAGAGGAACATCCTTTAGAAGGGCCATAAAGTTTTCTCTTGATTCATCCGTGTTTAAACGAAATACTTTTTCGACCTTATCATCAGCTACCAGATCATTTTTCTTTTTCCCAAAAGCAATCCCACTCCCAACAACAATTAACTCTTGTTGAAGCTCATTTTGAACCAAAGCAACATTATTGTTCATTGGATGGATAATACGATACATGAGGCTCTCCTTTGCAAAATTTGTTAAAAGCAAATAAAAATGACCACGAAGCAACTGAAAAAACTAGCCTACGCTAATTGTTCAATCTACTTGTGGTCACGCCTAATCTAACTTAGTAACGCTCACTGCTATTTAACTTATGGACTTATTCTATCATAAGTTTTTTATTTTGTAAACCCTTACAGCGAAAATTTTTAAACATTTTTTATAAAAAATAAACAAAGCCTAAAAATAATGAAGAACATTGGAAGGAATTTCTTCCTTCCAATGTTCTAAATGTTGCTTTAGGAGGCAATAACGATTTGTTTCTTACACGCGTTCTGTCCAAGGTGTTGCCACTTTAGCCAAGACCGCATTCAATTCTTCAATATTTTGACGACCTTCTGTACGAAGCCATTCACGAGCAGCTGCTTCTCCATCTTTGATGTAAGCTTCTACTGAACCTGCCCATGTCGCACGTCCACAAAGGACACCGTTGAAGTTAGCACCTGATTCATGAGCAAATTCCAAAGTTTCTTGGAAGAGTTTTGCTGATACACCAGCACTGAGGTAGATGTATGGAAGGTTAGTTGCTTCTTCTTGTTCTTTAAAGAAGGCAGCCGCTTCTTCACGACTATAGACAACTTCACCTTCTCCAAATCCTTCCACGTAGTTGACATTGACAGGAACTTCTACTTTCAATACATCGATATTGAAACGAGGATCTGAGAAGACTTTCATAGCTTCAATGACTTTACGAGGTTTCACTTTTGCATATTCAGCAGAGGTTGCATCTGCAATTCCTTCGTCATAAGCCAAGATTTCAAGGAAGAACGGAATGTCTTCTGCCACACATTCAGAACCGATGCGTTCGATATAAGCTTGTTTTTCTTGGTTGAGTTCATCTGCACTGTCTACATCATAGTAGAGCAAGAATTTCACAGCATCTGCGCCTTGTTCTTTGATGCGTTTTGCTGACCAAAGGTTGAGGCAGTCTGGCAAGCGCTTGGTGCTTGATGTATCGTAACCTGTTTTTTCATAGGCAAGTAAGAGACCAGCATCTTTGTCCAAGGCTTTTGTAGCAGGTAGACCATATTCTGGGTCCAATAACATAGATGAAGCATATTTTGTCAATTCATCAGCTACAAGGACTTTTAATTCTTCCATTTGTGCTACTGTTGGTTCTGTGTCTTGATATTTGGCCATCAAGCGTTTCAAAGCCCCACGTTGGTCGAAGGCCAAAGCTGAAATGACACCGTCTTTTGTACTAAGACGTTCCAAATAGTTGCGTTTTTGTTCTGTTAATACCATTTTATACCTCTTTTACGATTAATTGTTGATACAAGGCATCATAGTGCCCCATGTTGACATGTCCTGTTTGTGCTTCTTGTGCATTTAACATTCCAAGAACATTTGCTTTCTTGAGCAAGTCTGCGTCACTCTCATGATGATAGAGACCAGATGCAATCCCTGCAACAGTCGAATCACCAGATCCAACTGGATTGACGACATCAATCTTAGGAATATCTACCTTATAGAAGACATCGCCGTGCTTCGCAAAAGCACCATTTGCTCCAAGGGAGACAATCACCCATTCGATGCCATCAAAGAGAGCATCCTGAAGAACTTCTTTTAAATCTTCCACATTCTTACTCACTTCTTTTCCTAACAACTGTGATAATTCTTCATTGTTTGGTTTAATGACCGTAGGCTTGACAGCTGCTTGAATGGCAGCTTCTAAAGAAGCTCCCGAGCAATCGAGTACGACTGGTTTTCCTGCTTCGCTTGCAATCTTGACAAGGCTAGCATAGTAGTCCACTGGTAAACCAGCAGGAAGACTTCCAGAGATGGCAACAACCTCTACTTGTTCAACCAAGTGACGATAATGGTCGAGAAAGTCTTGCCCTTCTTTCTCAGAAATGGTTGGACCTTTTTCTAAGATTTCTGTTTGCTTGCCTTCGTGAAGGATGGCGATACAATTACGTGTATCTCCAGCAATTTCAAAGAAACGTTCCTCTATCCCTTCTCCTAAATGATCGAGAATGAATTGCCCCGTTCGACCACCAAGTAGGCCAGTCGCTGCCACTGGATCCTTTATCTCAGAAAGTACACGAGTAACGTTAAGACCTTTCCCACCAGCTGTCTTACTCACCTCAGCCACACGATTGACAGTATCCAACTGGAGTACATCCAAAGGATAAGAAATATCAATCGAAGGGTTCATCGTGACCGTTAATATCATACGTCACCTCTTAGTCGTGGTATTCACCACGGTCCCATTTTTCAAGGAATTCTGTAAAGAAATCAGCATCCGCTTGATGGGCATTATGGGTTTCCACATGTTGGATCTTAGCGATCAATTTTTTATTTTCTTCAGTTGGTTTGTATTCAGCGTGAATAAATGCTTCAATGATATCGCACATGAGCAATTCACCAGTAATTTTACCACCAAAACCGATCACATTCGCGTTCAGTTCTTCTTTAGCATAAAGAGCAGTTGTCATATCGCGTACCAAAGCAGAACGGATACCAGGTACTTTGTTAACAGCATTGTTGATCCCAACACCAGTACCACAGATACAAACACCAAGATCAGCTTGGCCACTTGCTACAGCTTCACCGACTTTTTTACCAAAGATTGGATAGTGGGTACGTGTATGGTCATAAGTCCCAAAGTCGAGTACTTCATATCCTTTTGATTTCAAAAAATCAGAAACAGCCATTTTTTCATTTGTCACAATGTGATCACAACCAATTGCAATTCTCATTTGAATTCTCCTCTCATTAGCACATCTTATTCAACATATCGACACGGATTTGGTGACGGCCACCATCGTATTTACCATTGACGAAGCCTTTGGCAATGTTCTTGGCTAATTCATCCCCAACAATTTCAGCACCCATGGTAATCATACGAGAATTGTTGTGGCCACGTGTCATATAAGCAGATCGTTCATCTGAAACTTCTGCTGCTACCATTCCTTTGATTTTAGTTGCAACCATAAATGGACCAGCACCGTAAGCATCAATCACGATTCCAAGATTTTGATCGTTTTTGTTCACTTCGCTAGCAACTGCAAGTGTCACATCTACAAAATCTTGACCTTCAGCAGTTACATCCACAACATCAAAGTTTTCTTTTACAAGAAACTCTTTCACGAGATCTTTTAATCTTAATCCTGCAGCATCTGCACCAATTACAATAGACATGTCCTGTCCTCCTTTTGTTCGTTTCAGCAAATATCCCTGTTGTTAATTTTTCACAAAGGAACATTTTCTTACTTTTGATATTATATTACACCTATTTTGAACGAAAGTCAACATTAAATTGTTTATTTTCGAACATTTTTTTAAAATAAAAACACCATATCCACAACAGATATGGTGTCAGTTTTCAAACTACATATGACGATTATTTTGCATTTGCAGCATATTCTTCGTTACGTTTGATCATTTGTTTTCTGTACCAAGCGAAGATTCCGATATAGAATGCCAAGAAGACAACTACACCAAGGATAGCTTTGATATCACCAGTTGTTGCGTTACCGATTGTCCAACCGAGCAATTTTTCAACTGGTCCTTCAAGAGTTGAGTGAGTGATCAATTGAGTAGAAGCTACCCCTTTAGGGAAGGCATCAACACTCTTAGCCAATTGAGTTGCAAATGGTGCAATCAATGTTCCTGAAAGAAGGAAGAGTGGCAAGAGAAGGCTTCCGAAGATGATCATACGGATCAATTTACCGCGTGTTACAACCAACAAGGCTGGAGTCACACCCATAGCGATGATACCTGCAAGTGGCAAGATACCATTTCCGACTTTAGAAAGAAGCACTGCTTCGATCAACATGATTGGTGCAAGTACGTTGGCACAAGCCCAAATTTCAGCACGACCAGCGATAAATGGCCAGTCCAAACCGATGTTGAATTTACGTCCTTGAAGACGTTTAGTAGCAACGTTTGTAATACCTTGTGACAATGGTTCTACCGCTGCGATGAACCAAGAACCGATCAATGAGAACAATTCCAAGCAGACACCGGCAGTCAAACCAAGGCTCAACCAACCTTTAATAACCAATTCCCATTTGTCAGCATCTTGCACGCCAGCAACTGGATGTGGAGTACCCATGATACCGATGACGATACCAAGAAGGAAACCGATAAAGAATTTAGATCCCCAGAAACCGATCTTCTTGTTCAATTTAGCAGCGTCGAAGTCGTATTTATCAAGACCAGGGAAGAATTTGTCAAAGATTTTATCCAAGACCATGATGATTGGGTTCATCATGTAGTTCATGTGAGTTGAAGTCATAGGTGATGAACTTGGAGCATTCAAAAGATCATCAAATGTTGGTTTCATCAAGTCTGAGTTGATGATTTTCATAATCCCTACAAGGACAACTGCAAGAGTTGCCAAGAAGAGTGATAAACCTTGGCTCACACCGTTGTTGTCTGCATACCATTTGATCAAAAGACCAGTGATAGACAAGTGCCAGATATCGAAGATATCGACGTCAAGTGTATCTGTTTTCTTGATCGCAAGCATGATAACGTTGACAATCAACATAATCAACAAGAAGTAAAGTGTCCAGGCAGACCCCCAAGTGATGGTCGCAAGAGGTGCCCAACCAACGTCAGTGATATTCAATTGAATACCTGTGTTCTCAACGAATTTTGCAAGAGACGCTGAGAAAGCTCCATTCAACATACCGATGATAGCACCGATACCAGTAAGGGCGATGGCAAGTTTAATACCACCTTCAAGGGCTTTAGAGAATTTCACTCCAAACAAGAGAGCCAATAAAGTCAAGACGATCAACATGATGATCGGAGCACCCATGTCTAGGATGGGTTTGAAAAATTTATTGGCAAAATCAATAATGCCATTCATAATAAATCCTCCCGATTTATAATTTGTTATATTAGACTTTAATCGTTCCCAATTTTATCATTGGATAACGCTTACAAACTGTTTTAAAAAAATATTAACTTAATCCATGTTCTTTAATGGCAGCTTCGATGTTATCAAAGACTGGCGCACTCATCGCTGGAATACGGAATAAAATTGGTCCTGCTTCTACCACTGGAATACCAGGATCAAATCCCAAATCAGTTGCAGCAATTGGAGTAAAGATATCATAACCTGAAATCAAATCTTCATTGACATCTTTGACCATGACAGCGTCACAACGCACATCATAACCACGGTTTGACAACTCTTCTTCCAACGCATTCTTAATTTGGTGGCTAGAGTTAACACCTGCACCACAGGCAGCTAAAATTTTAATCATTTGGATGTCCTCCATTATAAATATTTACGAATGTTTTAGGAAATAGTTTCCGTAATGTATTGATAAAGCTTATCTTCACTATCTAATTTTGATAGAGCTTCGAGATTTCCATTGGATGTAAAGAAATCCATCAGCTGGGCCAAAATATTGGTTTGGCTAGAGCTTGAATTGTTGATAATGAAGAATAAAAGTGAAACTTGGACTTCCTTATCTGGAGCAATCATATTATGGAAGGTTACGGGTTGATCCAAACGAACCACGACCACATTCTCAGTGAGATTATGGACAATGTCTGTGTGCGGGATCGCCACATTTGGTAAGTCCTTACCAAGAAATTCCATGTCTAATCCAGTCGGGAAAGACTTTTCACGCTCAATCAAAGCGGAACGATAGGTTGGTGTCACAATCTGTCGCTCTTCCAATAAGCTTGCTACCTGCTCAAAGAGATCTGTTTGATCCTTGGCATGTAGGCAAAATACAAGATCTTTGTTAAAGAGTTGATTTAATCCCATTGTTGCCACCTCCTTATCTAACTATTTATTTATAGCTTCAGTATATCACTATATTGATTGATTGTCAATCATTTTTTGTCTAAATTTGTTTAATTTTGTTTGTATATCTCTCTAAAGCGCTTCCTAACCGTCATTTTCTAACATCCTTAAAAAAGTAAAAAGTGGTCTCTTTTTTGAGACCACTTGATCTTAAATGATTTTCGTATACAAGGCGTATTTGTCTTTGATTTTCTTTGGAATACTATCATCGGTAATAATGGCATTTAGATCTTCCACACGATAGAAACTGTAGAAGGAATAACTATCAAACTTGCTGTTATCAGCTACCACATATTTCTCTATCGCATTGTTCAGAATAATGGCATTGCCATTTCCTTCTTCTTCATTAGCAGTAGATACACTATGGCCATCGATTCCATTCACCCCGATGAAGGCCTTAGAAACCTTGATTTCTTTCAAAAGTTTATTGGCAAATTGACCGACAAAGGTTTGTGTCTTTACCCTGTAGCGACCACCAACTAAGATCAAGTCATAATTCGGGAAATCCTTGAGCTTCTCAAAAATGGGGAGGGAATTGGTGACGATGCTAATTTCTTTCCCTTCCAAATAATCTCCGATAAAGTCTGTTGTTGTACCAGAGCCAATAAAGACGGTATCCCCATTTTCGATCAAGTCTGCACATTTTTTGGCAATGCTTCGTTTCTCATCAATATTGATCAGATTTTTTTCACTGTGAGAAGCTTCTAATAAGCTATCTTTGACTTTTTTGTGGGCCCCACCATGTACACGAACTAAAAGACCTTGTTTTTCAAGATCAATCAGATCTCGACGAATGGTCATATCTGTCACCCCAAAAAGTTCCTTGAGCTCTTTGACCGATACCACACTTTTTCGATCCAGTTCCTGAAGAATTTCAACATGTCTGCTATCTTTCATGGTACTACTTCCATTCCTACTATATTTGTCTCTATTATACTACATTTTTCAAAAAACACAAATTCAAACATTATATTAACAAGAGTAAACATGATATTTTTAAATAAATAAAAGAAAAAAAGCCTTCCGTTAATCCGGAAAGCTTTGATTTATGCTATTTCTAGCTTCCTCACCTTTGGATCAAGGCTCGGGATAAAAAGGTTCACTGAACCTTTTTATTTTGCGATTGGGTAAACAGAAACTTGTTTAATGAACACTATACAATATTTTTAGAAATAGGATTAAAAGCCTTATTAATTCAAGGTTTTCATGACAAAATAGTTATAAAAAAATGTAATGTTTATAAAATGTGGGTATCATTTTGGGTATCATTCGCACTGAAAAATGTAATAGTATATTTGCTGTTATAACCGACATTTTGAAAAATATCTGTTATAACAGACAAAATTGCAAAATTTAATTTATTTCTAATTCTTCCGCAAAATCATTTAATTTTTCGGCTGTAAGTAAGGCCATTTTATCCATACTGGTTTTCCCTTTTCTAAGGTCTGCTACTGTAGACCAAGGAACGCCTGCGCCTTTAGCAATTGCGCTTGTGCTTATCTCGCTGTTTAATAACTTTTCTATTTGTTCTCTCATTTAACCATCCTCTTATTTCCGTCTGTCTTTTAAAATCAGCAGAAATATAAAAAATACGATTGTAAAAATTGGTAAATATTTCATTTTATTGCCCGATATGATATAATCATGGTAGGTGTAAGGGGCTTTCGCCCCGACCTACCAGAGCCTTATCTGAACCGCTTTGCTTTGCGTGGCTTGCGTTCTTTTGGCTCTTTTTTTATTGCCATGATAACACTTGCAATTCCTGTTAATAAGGTTCCAGTTGCTACCATTAGTTCAGCAATCTCTGATATTTTCATATCTTCCTCCTTTCTGATTATATTATATCACGGTATGCCGTGACTGTCAACACTTTTTATCAAAAAATTGAAGATTTTTTTTATTCTGGAACTAGTTTTATTGGAGCAAAAAAGCCCTCCAAGATGGAGGGTGACAACTATGCTTTATTTTCTAACGCTTGAACTCGTGAAACGATAGCTGCAAGCTCTTCTTTTGAAGCAAAAATATTTTCTGCTTGATGGCCAGTGATGAATGAGTCACCGCCATTTTTTAATTTCTCATCTATCAGGGCATCAATTCCAAGTTCTAGATGCTTCTCCTTGATGTTGGTTGTCATCTGAGATTGAAGGACGTTATAAGTCACAAATGTTTGATACGATTGATCTGATGTCAAATAGTTTGTTAAGTCAACCGTACCTGAATGTGTTTGTAGTCTGCTTTCTAATGTTTCAATTCTCTTGATGATTTGACTATCATTGTATGGTTGAATTTGATGTCTAGCTATGTATGTAGCTATTTCTTCCTGAATGTTGACTTTGTCAATTTCAACAATGTTACTTATTTGATAATTTTCAATAGATTGAATTATATCAATTTTAGCACTCTTGTCACTAGGGAAGACGAAACCATCACATTCAACCTCGACTTGATAGATGCCAGCTGGTAGAATTTTTTCAAGTTTGAACTGAATTTTAGAATTTTCTACAACAGTTTCAATTGTCTTCTTTCCTTTGGCATTTGCTATTTTGATCTTAGCGCTTTTACCATCAAGAGTGCTGAATTTGTTGCCATCATAGTCTAATAATTCATATTCGAAGATAGATGAGGAGTCACCTTGTTTGATGACTTCCCCGCCCTTCGTTTGTTTCAGATTAGTTGAATTTTTTCCGCTCATCTAAATCCTCTTATTCTATAAATCACAGAGGTCTATTTAAAAGATCCAAAGTCTGTGATGCGTTGTCCATTTTCGGATTGTCCTACAGCTACATATCTACGATTTCCAGAACCGCCAATGTATGTGATCCAAATATAGCCATCATTGTCAATCCATCCATCATAGTTGATTTCTTGACCTACACTATACACAGCTACAATCTCAGCTCCAAGACCGGCTTCAGCTCGTACATTTAGAGCAGATACTTCAACAGTGAATGTTCCTGTTTCTGGATGGAATCCACCTGATTCAATTGTCAATGGTTCTGATGGTTCTGGCTGTTCAAATGCCACAGATGTGTCATCAGTTGGGAAATAGAACCATCCAACAATCCCATCAAAATTGCGTGTGTTGTAACGTGCTGGACCTCCAACATAGAGGGAATCAGCATTGCCATCAATGTTCTGTTCAATAGTTCTCATAGTGACCCCATCGCTATCCTCAATCACAATCCCTGTGTGACCATAAGGATGACCGCATAGATAAGTTGTATCCATGACGAAGATGGCCCCTGCTCGTGGGTTGACTCCTACTGCATCATATACTACTTCATATCCTAAACCAGCGGCTGAATTAAGTAGGTCAATAGCGTTCCCCCAGAGAGCTTTTCCAAAAAAGTTGATAGAAATTGAATTTGGCAGGTCCACACATTGGGTTCCGTATGCACCATCTGCATCAGCTCCTACACCTTGATTGGCCAAAGATTCTGAATAACTTATAATGTCATTTGTTGCTACCATTTTTGAACCTCATTTCTTCCATTGTTCATTGGCTTTCTTGACAGCAGCCTCAATGAATGTGTTTAATTGGTCATTGGTCAAATTGATGTTATATGCTTCTAGTCCCTCGATCAAGCTAGTTTTAGCATGCTCCATCTTATCCTTGCCGTGGATGTCCAATGTTCCTGCTACTTGTTCAGTGGCATGCACAGCGTTGTTTGCAAGGATTTCAGCCACTTCAAGAGCTTTCTTTCCTCCACGAGTCAAGAGATATTTTTTGACTGCCTGAACAACAATTCCAACCAAAATTACAAGAATACTCATTGCGCTAGTTGTTACGATATCAGTTATTTGATTCATTTTTTCTTTTCTCCTTTTTTGATTAGTTTACTAGGCTCTTCCAAGCCATCTTTTAACTGAAATTTCTCATGATCAATATTTTGTTTCACAAGGCGATCTAGGCCAGGAATTTCAACTCCCAGAGCTGAAAGGCTGGCAAGGATGCTGGAACCGTAGGCTGCCATCATTGCGACAATGAAGGCATCAACTACGGGTCCAAGATTCATGTATAGAGCGAATGGATAGCCAATGGCTGTGATTAAAATCATAGCTGTGTGACTTACTAGCCCTTTTCTCCATTTTCTACTTGAGAACTCATGATAGGCCCATGCTCTAGCCACCCCTAAAACGATATCTAGAGCCACAATGGCCATCAAGAGAAATACAATCATGTGTTCATCAATTCCGTGATCATAGAAGTCACGTACTACTTCAATAATTCCAAAAATTCCATCTGGTTCTTGATACATCAATCACACTCCCTTCAATTAGGATTCAGGATGTGCTACTGGTTGAGTTTCAAGATCTCCTGATGGCTTGTTTTGCTTCTCTTCTTTGGGAACTTCCCAATTGTAGATTGCCAGTTTCCCATTTTGGAGAAGTGGGCCTTTCAAGTCTTTGATGGATTCGCCATTGTAGGTGAAATCATAGTTGACTTGAACAAGAACACGTTTCCCTTCACTGAATTTTTCAGTGTGGTCTGGATCAATCAAGGTGAAGATGTCATGTTGCTTGTAGGTCTTGCCTACTTGAGCAGCTTCCACAAGCTCAAGTGCTCGCTTGTAGAGAGTTGGATCAAGTGGATTATCTTGATTGGTCACAGCTACAAGGACAGACCAATCAGCAAGAGCTTTGTTATTTTGGATTAGGACATCTTTCTTTTCGTTCTCTTGAGTGAGTTCTTGAATTTTCTGGATAGCGTTCTTATTGGCATCAACAGACTTGTCAAGCTCTTTCTTGAGCGCTACGATAGCGCCAGAAGGGTCTAATTCCATTCGTACAAGGTTTAGAACAGCTTCCACAAGGGTTGATTCTTCATCTGCCATGCGATTGTTTGGAAGAGATTCCTCAAATACCCGATACGGATAATCTTGCTTGATGGAAACCTTTGTGGCATTCGCTACGGGATCATAGGCTTTGAACTGTACTTTATAATTCATTAAGCATTTACCTCATTCTTGTTTTTAACTTCTTCAAATAGGTCCTTCAAATATTTGTCAGACTCAAGGACGGAGCGATAGATTTCTAGCTCATTGATGAGCTGTTGTTTTTCCTGCTGTGATTCAGTCAATCGTGCCTTGAACTCAGCTTCATTGATTGATTTACTAGCCAATTGATTTGCTAGATCTGTGATGATTGATACATAAGTGTTTTCTTTCATTTTTTTGTAACCTTTCTACTTAAAGCCATACTTAGTTAAAACACCAGAAATGTGTCTTGATACAGTCTTGTCTTTGAAATCCCAATTATATTTTGAAAGTTGACCGAAACAAGTTAGGATATCCCAGACATAGGTCCCAAGGTTTACAGCGCTTTGACCAATAAAGATATTGTTGATCCAAGCACCACTGAAGTGCCTATCTTCCCGTCCTAAATTATGCCGGACTCCTTTTTCATTCATTGGCATAAAATAGGCACTGCCATCTCTTGTGTTATTATGAAAAACCCAAGGGCTACGATAATCGCCATTTGAATAGATTGCTAGACGATCACCAATAATTTCATAAAATGATTCTTTTACTCCATTTTTTGAGCCTGACCACAGACGAGTTCCGGCAAATGTTTCATTGTCAGTTTTTTCAGACTTATCATGGTTAGTCCCTATCACAATCATAGCAGCGTTTGAGTCCCTAAATTGTTCAGCGACAAAACCGCTTTTTGTCATTTTCATAAATTGTGAAGAACTTGTGTCATCAATTCTTCGAATGGTTCCTGTATTAGAATACAGATTTAATGTCCCATCGCTTAAATCGAAAACAGTTGTCCCATTATTGGCACTCAAGCGGCCCCCTTTAATGTGTTCGGCAGTGAAGTCAATTGAGCCTAATTGAGTGATGAAGGCTTTCTGTGATGTCAATTCCCTGATGAATGCTTGGTTTGATACAAGCTTGTTGATCATGGCAGAATCCACCAAAAGCTTATCCGCTGTGACTGCATTGCTGGCCAGAATTTGAGTCGTTACTGATCCAGATTCCATGTGACCAGTTCGGACGCTCTGAGATGCCAGATGCCTGCTTGTGATTGAGCCATCAACTACCATGTCACCTTTCACTTTGATCAATTTTGCGATCAAAGCAATAGCTTCTGGTTCTTGTACCAGCAAGGAGCTGATGGTCCGACCATTGATGGTCTTACCTGTACCAAATGAAATTTGGCCATCAGTGATGTTGATGTCTGTTTTCTTGAGAACCCCATCAAACTGGCTGACAATTGTTGTCACTTGTCCATCAACTGTGCTTTGATAGTTCGCAAAGCGCCCGTTGATGCTATCCTTGAAATCATCCAATTTGTCATTGAGGACAGAATTTTGACTGGATAGCCTCATTCCAAATTCTGTAGAGAATGTTGAGAATTGGCCATCAATACCTTGTTTAAACTCAGCAAGTTTTGAACTAATTTTAGAGTCAGTTGATGTTGAAATACTTTCAAATTTTCTATTAATGCCAGCGACATCTTCAGTGTATTGTGATTTAGCAACATAGCCTTGCTCAAGAATCTGCCTTGTTGCTTTTACAGCGTCTACAGCAGCTTTCTCAGAGTATGTCAGCATGCGCTGTTCAAGTTCACCATTTGGACCAGTCTTGGTCTCTAATTTCGTTAATTGAGTAGATAGACCTTGAACTGTCTTCTCAAACGTAGCTTGTGCTTGTTCTATTTGATAATTTTGATCTTCTGGGGCTGGTCCTGCATCCGTTCTGGTGGTGCTTTGTGTTAATTCCACCTTTTTGAATGAAATTGAACCTGCTTCACTATATCCAATAATAATGCGCCAATAATCAAACTCATCGCTTTTTTCTAGTGCAGGGACAGAAACCTTGTACAACTGCCAGTCATCTGTTAATTGAAATTGAGCAGAAATTCTTTCTCGATTACCTCCAGATTTTCTATTCTCACGTAATGAAACCCACATTGTACCAGATCCACGGTTTCTTTTAGCGTAGAACGAAAGTGTGTAAGGCTCGCCTTTCTCTAGATAATCCAGAGCGGTTGTTTTTGTTGTGGCCCAGCTTGGTGCAGTGCTAGAGAATAACTGTGCTTGCTTCCAAGTGTTGGTACTTCCTGAGATGGTATAAACACCATTTTCTGCTGTACCGGTAGAATTACTTGAATCACCGTGAGCGAAGAACCACAGACCACGAGTGAAATCATAGTCTTCAGCGTAGTTTCTCGAACCTACTTTCAGACTTGTGAACTCTTCTTTGATACCATTCACTGTCTGTTCAACATAAGAGCGATCTGCTTTGCCATTTGCCACGTTGGTTAAGTCAGAAATGGCTTTCTCAGTAGTCTGCTCAAATCTGGATTGTGCGCCTTTAATTCCAACAAATTGGCTTTGCGTCTGAGCCTTGAAGTCATCGACCAACTTCTGGATATCAGCATCACTGGTCTTTAATCGGTCAGTGGTAGCTTTCAGACCTTGCATCTCGACTTCAATGCCATTGTATTGAGCTTTAAACTCTTCTACAATTTCATTCTTGTTTGCTTGGTTTGCTGCTGCTATCTTCTCAGTGACTTGTGCTGAGATTTCTTCTTTGACTACTTCTGCTTGTGCTTTTGCTTGCTCAATGCCATCAGTGATCTCTTTCTCCAAGGCTCCTGCCTTGTCTTCAAAGGCCCTATTGGCATTGTCAACCAACACTTTCAATTTCTTGTAGTATTCATCATCCTCTTGAGTCTTTTGGACTGTATCAAGGATTTCAGAAGCTACATCAGAAATTCCATTTGAGCCTGACATGCCCCCACCGTGACCAGCCTTGTCATCGAATGTAAGAGAGATATACTCTTCTGACAGAGCATCATAGACATAGCCCACAGTTTTCTTCTTCAACATGACATCATGCTTCAAGCTCATGATGGTCACTGTGTCACCAAGATGCACAGTTTGACCATCTAGCTCATAAGCTTCAACTTTGATCTGATCAGTGGACTTGTCAATGTCACCATTCTTGAATTTGGCTTCACCCCATTTTCTCAATTCTTCCTCTGTAGTAAGATCATTGTTCTCATACTCAGCTTCATTGATATAAGGGTAATTGCCAATGAGGGGGCTGTCCACAGTTACTTTCAAAACTGTGTCTTCTTCTGCTCCCTCTGGCTTGAAGGTTGATTTCAGATGCAGTCTTGTGATGATGCTGGAACTACTCTTGTTCCGTTCATACTGTTTCAGGTTTTGATGTGTGGTGATTACCACACCACGATCAATTCCCCGACTCTTTGGAATGTCAATCAGGAAGTTATCACGAATCATCTCGCCTTCCCAAGCACCAACAATGGAATGTTTCCCATCCATTAAGATCTTATAGAGCGTTTCATCTTCTGTAGTGTTGAAAGTTCTATTGTCCATGATGTTACTTGTGAAAGAGAACTTCCCAAGTGGTGTCTTGACTGCTGAAATCATAGCATTCAAGGCGATCTGACAAGTTGAATTTGAAACCTTGATAGGACGAACAGAGCGCTTGAAGATGTCTTCTGTGATGTGCTGGCAAGTCAGGTTCACTGTGTCATCTTGCTCGCTGATTTCCTTAATCCGGAACAGTTGCCGGCCAGTGATAGGAGTTGGAGCAATGATGAGCATGTCTTCCTGAAATTTCTTATAAATTTCAGTGTCCGTGATTGGGTAGTCAACCTTGAGTGTGTAGCTTACATTGATTACTTCTTCAACTTCTGCTTTTTTGGCTTCATGGAGTGGCTGGCCATTCCATTTTACTGTTTGAACATTTCTGTCTAATAGATATAGAATTATAACCACCCCCAATTGGTTTCAAAAACAAGCGATTGAATGCCAGGTCCTAAAACCACACCGATAGTTTTCTGGGCTTGGTTAGCGTCAATTGTGATGAAATCTCCTGACCACTTCACCAGATTCCCTCTCTTGTCCAAGAAGCTTGGATTCTGTGGATCATTTACCATCACAGCGCTCTCAGAGAGCTGTTCAAGCTTGATGGTTTGCTTTCCAATGGTGAAGCTGGTCTCTGATGAGCTGTTTCCTCTAATTGTGATTTTAGGAAAAGCCAATGAGCTGCCTTGTAGCCTGAGAACACCATTTGAAGCGAGAGTTTGAACATCGTTGTTCTTCATGTATTTTGTAGGGTGACAAATGAATGTCACCTCTAAAGAATACATTTTAGTTTTATCTCTCTGAGTGTCAGACACCTTTGTCTGATAACAGAACCATCTTGTAAGCTTGTTCTGTTGGTTCTCAAGCCAGAAGTTTCTTTTGGAAAGGAATTGGACAAATTCAAGGACTTGCAATTCTGTTGGGTTGATGAGTTGAAGAGTATATTTCTTTTCAATCGCTTCTCTGTGAGGATTCGACTGAACAATATATCCACTAACTCCATCATGGCTCAATAGCTTATCCTTTGAGAGACCAACTTGAATTGTAGGGCCTTCCAGTACAATCACATCAAATGGAAATGATGAAGTTCCAACTCCATCAATGATCAATTCGTTGTATTTTACCATGCAGGCGCTCCTCTCAATTCTTTCTGTCTTCTCAATTCAGCAGCTATCTTCTGAGATACCTTATTAGCGATCTTCTCAATATCAGCTTCTTCTCTGATGATGTTGTCAGAGATGTTGATGTTGATCACGGTTCCTTGTGGGTCCATTGTTTGGGCGATGCCCCGGCCAATGGCGCTCAGGTTCCGTTCATTCAGTGGTAGGACTGCTTCTTTCCCTGCTTCACCACCGACCATCAGACTATTTCCATTCATGCCAAATGCTGTGGGCTTGGTTAAGATCCCACCTTTGGCATACCATTCAATGCCAATGCTTGGAATTCCTTTACCTTTCAGCCAGTCCATTGGGTTCAGTGATCCACTTGCTTTGAAGTGAGGTAGTGGGATGTGTGGCCACTTGAATTGGAAATTGAAGAAGCCTTTAATTCCATCAATAGCTTTTCCTACAAGGTCTTTGGCCCCGTTAATAGCACCGCCAATGGTGTCTTTGATCCCGTTCCAGATCCCTGATGCGGTTGAACTGATCCCGTTCCAGATTCCTGAAATCGTGCTTGAAATTCCATTGAATACACTTGAGACCGTGCTTGAAATTCCATTCCAGATGCCTGATAGGGTTGAGCTGATACCATTCCAGATGCTTGAAGCAGTGCTTGAAATAGTATTCCAGATGTTAGATAAGATCTGAGCCATCGCATTGAATACAGATTCAGCAATGCTCTTGATACCATTCCAGATACTTTCAGCAATTCCCTTGATGGATTCCCAAGCCCCAGACCAGTCGCCATTGATGATCTGCATCACAGTCTTAATGATGCCTAATACCACATTGATGGCTGTTTCTACTACGGTTTTGATGGTGTCCCAAACCGTGGAAATTACGGTTGAAATGTTATTCCATGCAGTTTCAATGAATGGACCAAGAACATTCATGACTGTTGTCACTACTGCTGAAATAGCGTTCCAGACTGTTTCTGCTGTCTGTCTGATCAATTGTTGGTTGTCATTCCACCAAGTTGTTAGGGTTCCCCAAATTTGCATCACAAAGTCAGAGATAGCTTTGACAACAGTGTTGATGACTGACATGATAGCGTTCCAGACTGCTTCAACAGCGTTCCTGAATCCCTCATTGGTTTCCCATAAATACTTAATAACTACTATAATTCCAGCAATTGAAGCAGCTACTGCTATGACTGTTCCAATTATTGGCAATGCAGCAGCTATCAGTCCACCTATAGTGGTTTCAGCTGCCATTGCAGCCGCTTGTAATGCGAGGAATATTGGGGATAGTACCCCAGCTACTGTCACAATACTTCCAAATACAACTACAAGTTCTTTAATTGGCCCAGGTAATTTATTTACCCATTCTGCGACATTTTTAAAAAGGCCTACAAGTACATCAAGCACTGGAGCGAATGTTTCAGCAATAGCTCCACCAACTTCAGCCATAACGATTTTCAAACCATTTTGGGCTGTGGTGAATTTGTCAATAGGATCCAGAGTGCTTTCATAAGTTTGTGAAACCAGCCCGGCAGACACTTGTGAAGTGTAGCCTAGCTCTTCCATGTTGAATTTCCCACGTTTGATTGCATCAATCATTTGTGGGGCTTTCTTAGCACCAAAGATCTCCATAGCGATTCCCATCGCTTCGGTCTCTGACTTGCTGTTCTTGATGGCTTCAATGGTTTCTTTCAAACCTTGCTTCATGGTTTTGCCTTGCTTGGTATAGACACCGGCTGCCTTAGTCAGTCCAGAAAGTGCTGCGGATGAATCAACCCCGTTTTTCTCGAATTGACCAATCAAGGTGACTGCTTCACCAAATTCAAGGCCAAGCATCTTGATTTGAGGCGCTCCATCAGTTGCCTTTTTCATCAACTCATCAACAGAAACCCCTGTATCTTGAGCGACATAGGTCACATTATCCAAAATTTCTGTCAGGTCATCTATAGATAATCCATAAGCCTCCATTGCCTGTTTTGATTGGATTGTAGCATTTGTGACATCTGTCCCATTGATCTCAGAGAACTTGATCATGTCTTCTGAGGTCACTTTGAGAGCGTCACCGGTCAATTTGAATTGAGTGTTGACTTCACCAACCGCATTCCCAATGGTACTGAAATCAGTAGGAACTTCAGTAGCTATGCCATTAGCAATGCCCTGCATTTCTTCAAGAGCTTTCCCACCAGCACCAGTCTTAGTGACAATGGTGTCCATTCCTTCATCAATTTCCCGGAATGCTTCAAGAGCGCTCTTCCCAAAATCAACCAACTTTTGACTGATTTCAGATAGCTTCTCAGAGAATTGATTCAGTAATTCAGCTTTCAGAAGCTTGTTTGTCTCTTCAAGACCGCCACTGGCTTTCTTTCCTGACTCACCAAGATTTTCCATTTCATTGGCAAGACCATTGAAAGCAGCCTTGGACTCATTCAGTTGAGTCTCTAGCTTATTGACCTCTGTTGAGTTCTCGCCATACTCTTGTTTTGCAAGAGCAAGCTGTTTCTCAAGGTTCTCAACCTGTTGAGCGACAATCTCACTTTGTTTTCCAATCTTCTGTTCAGCAAGTGCCAGCTTATCTGCTTCACTAGCATTGGAACCCATCTGACTTTCTTGAAGCTTGAATGAGCTGACAACTTTATCACCTTCACTGGCTAGACGCTGTTGCTCGTTTTGAAGCTCTTTCAGTTGTTCACGGTTGGACTTGGTAGCATTCCCATTTCCATCCAATGCCTTATTGACATTCTCAAGTTTGTTTTCATAACCCTTCAGGATGTTCTCTGTTTGGACCACTTCCCGTTGAAATGCACGGTATTGATCAGCACCAATGTCACCGCTTTTGAACTGAGCTTCAACTTGTGCTTGTGCCTGTCTCAATGTTTCCAATTTCTCCTTGGTTGTTGAGACTTGCTTTTGAAGCACTTCTTGCTTCTGAGCCAATAGGGTCACATTCCCTGTGTCAAATTTCAGAGCCTTGTCAATACTCTTCAATTCTTTTGTTGCTTCAATAGAGGCAGAATTTACTTTTTTCAGGGCATTTTGAAGGGGCTGTGTGTCCCCACCGATTTCAATTTTAATTCCTTTAATATTACCGGCCATATTTCCTCCTTTCACATAAAAATATAAAGAGCGCTTAGAGGATTCTTGTGATCAATTGTCCATCTATTCGATGAACTTGACCTCAGATTCTTCCTCTCAGCACTCTATTTCAGACTAAAATGAGTCAAAATCTGACTGTGTGGCCTTGCGTGTTTCTGATTTGTTCTCAGTACGCAAATTCACATAATCTGTTTGATAATCCAGAGCCATTCCAATTGAAATGTGCTTTAGATCATCAATTGTGAGACCAGTTTCTTTACAACAAGAGAGATAAGATTCTACTGTAAAGATTTCATCACTGGCTGATTCTGACTCATCTGGTTTTTTTTTGACGTCATTGTGTCATTGATCATTTCCATTAAGATTGGAGCGATGTCCTGTAAAGGAAATTCCTCCATCTCCATGAAGAATTGTTCATAAGGTTTGATGTGTGGATTTCCTGATTTTGTGAAAACCCAAAACAAACGATTGAAGAATGTCATGTCAAAATTGGCCAACATATTGATGTCAACTTCATTGTTGCCATTCTCAGCCATTTGCATGATATTTTGGTTTGAGATCATTCCAAATAGATCTTGGAAGAAATCTTTCCCAAACTCACTCTTGTAAGCAATAGGAGTGTAAGCATTGGTAACAAGCTCATACTCCTTTTCACTAATGATCACACTCTTACGCATTTAAGACCTCCTTAATTACAAAGTTTGAGTAGGTTCATAAACCTTTTCAAACCATTTCTTATAAACTTCTTGATCATCCGCTGATGTGATGGAACGTTTAACCACTTGATCACCGGGACGAGGACTGGAATTGAAGCTCAATTCACGTTCATTCACGTTGGTTCCGTTCTTGGTAGCTGATCCATTAGATGGGCGACTTGCTGAACAGTAATACATGACGTGACGTGTCTTGTTAGCATCACCAGAGAATTCAAACATGATGGCAAAGTTGGTTGTCTTCGCATCTGCCTTTTCTGTGACCACTCCTGTTGTAGGGTCTTTGATGTCGCCCAAGATTTTTGTGGCAAAGGCTTCAATGATGTTTGGAACTTTGAGTTTACCTTCATATCCCTCATTTGAGTTAACGAAGTAATAATCAATGTTATCAGCTTTCACTGATCCTGAATCCCCTTTAGGGTCCAGCGTCAATTCCATCGCTCCAGGGAAGCGGAATACTTGACCATAAGTGATCACTCCTGCTTCACTGATTGATTGGATTGGTGCCACATGGACATTTTCAAGTCCAAATGTAACTTTGTTTTCAGTCATTTCTTTCCTCCTCAATATAGATAGACTTCATAAGACTTCACAAACAGTCTTTCTGATTCAATAAAATTCTCTTCTTGAACATCATAAAAGAGCTTGTGGTCATTCCACAGCTCTTCCAATCGTTCTTCTAGCTCCTCATCTTTTCGTTCAAATGCCAATTCTACAGTGACAGCACGGATCATGTATGATGCTTGATTGTCTGTTCCTGTGATAGATGGCAAGCTTTCAAAATAGACAAGGTAAGGCAGCGTGGGGACATTTCCTTCCCTGAATGCCTTGTAAGTGACTGGCAAGCCAGCCTGTTCCAAAATATCTGCAAACTCTGACAGCTTCATCTTCCAAGCTCCTTCAATTTCTTTTCAAAATTCTCAATAGCGTGATCTTCTGCCGGCTTGATGTGTACAATGCCGGAAACCCGTCCCCCGTTCCTTTTGATATGTCCAAATTCAAGCAAATGAGGGAGACGGTAATTTGTGTTATGCACTACAAAGTTACCTTTCCCCATTTTCTTCTTCTTCCACGTTTTAGCATACTTCCCAAATCGTTTGGGACTTGTCGCTTTCAATTCTTGGACGGTCTCTTCTGCTGTTTCTTCTGCTATTTTGTCAACTTTCTCTTCAACCTCTGTGGAATAATCTGCTAATGCTTGAGCGATTTGACTGGCTAGATCTTGGCTCATGTCATTTTCTCCACTAGAGTCAATTCAAGGATGTTGAGGTTGATTGGATATGTTTTCAAAATCCGGTACTCCTTACCGCCAAATTCAGCAAACTCCTGATTGTTGTATTCAAAACTGTGAATGTCAACAATCAGATTTGGCCGGATCCCAGCCTGATTGGCTTGGTAAAATTCGGATCGTGTAATAGATTTCTTTTTACAAAAAATTGTAGTCTTTACTTTCTCAGTCAGATCTTGCTTGAGCTTGTCCTTACCTGTAATTTTAAAACCTATCAATGTGATTTCATCATTCCACATCTCACACCTCTTTCTTGGAAGAGATTTGCAGATTATGCAAGCGCCATTGAAGGTGACGTGGTAGATCAACACCACCTTCATAGCGATAAGCAGCAAAGTCAACAATGAACATTTCATGGTCAGCACGATCTGGAACCAATTCAACACCCAGATTGTTTGTTAATTCGCTGATGACGCTTGAGACAATCTTCTCTAGTGTTTTATCTCGAAAATTTGAAGCAATTCCTAATTTGATTTTAAGTAATTCCACTAACTGACCAGTGTCCATGCTATTCTTCCTCTTTCTTAGTTGCTTTCTTGCGCTTTGGTTTCTCTTCAGTAGCTTCTTCTGCTTCCTCAGTAGCTTCTTTCGCTTCTTCAGTAGTTTCTTCTACTTCCTCAGTAGTTGTTTCCACTTCTTCAGCAGCCTCTTCTGCTTTCTTAGTAGCTTTCTTTACCACTTCATCAGTGATGAAGATTGAACCTGCTGAATTAAAGCCTGTCAAGAGTCCTTTAACAAACTCTTGATCAGGTTCATAGCCTTTGCGTGGAAACACATCATCAATTTGATATTCATGTTGTTCTTCATCACGCATGTCCTTGAATGGACGGATTACTGTATAGGGCATGTGATACCTCCTTACGCTACAACATCAGTGTATGTGCCAAAGAAGCCAGCAGCTTCATCTACTTTCTTGACATCCAAACGGATGAAGAGTCCAAGCAATTGACCATAAATGTCATTGTTAACCCATTTAACTGATACTTGAAGGCGGTCAAACAATTTAACGAATTCAGCAACATCTCCAATAAAGAACTTCATGTCACCTTCATTGCCAAAGAGAGTGTCATCCACTGGATAAATAGTTTTACCACCGAAAGAATAGCCTGTAGGGGATGTAACATCTGGTTGAAGCATGTATTTCCCATTTTTATCCTTGACCTTGTCAAGTGCTGCAAACATTGATTGAGTTACAACAATGCTTGCTTTGTAGATTGATTTTAGTTTCTTGTTGTAAATGTCCTTAATACCATCAAATCCAGCGGCATCTGCTTGAGTTGCTGTTTTGAGGACAGCAGTTAGCAATGACAATTCAGTGTTTTCGCCTTGGTTGAATACTTCGTCTTCTACGATTGCCATGATGTCATAGTCTGCATCATCAATCATTTCTTGAGATACAGGGATGTAGCCACGGTAAGTCTTGATTGAGTAATCAATTTCGCTGATGCTTGGTTTTCCAAGTTCTGGGTTGGCTTTCAATTCATCAGTTGAAACCATTTTGCTGTCTGTCTTCTTGATAACTGGATATTTACCAGAACCACTATTTACTTGAACACGTTGGACAAGATCCAAAAGTGGATTGCGTGGCTTATCAAGGAAGTGAGGTTTCAACACTTCAGTTGGGATCAAAGCAGCGCTTCCAGAGTCTGTTGTTTTAAGACCTACGATGTCACGAGTTTGACCAGTGCGAATGAATTTAGCAATTGCGTCACGTTGTTCCAATTTCTTTCCTCCACGTTGCTCCCCGTCTGGATAAGTTGGGGCTTTCCGATTTTGTTCATCAACTTGTTTTTGAAGTTCTTCAATTTCTTCTTCAAGTTTTGCTTTTTCTGCTTGTTTTTCTTCCAATTCTTTTTGGATGTCTTCAAGGCTCTTCTCAACCGTTGAAACTTCTTCTTCCGTTTCAGCACGGTCCAATTTTTCCGCTTCGATTGCAGAACGGTCTTTCAATTCTGTGATTGCTTCTTCCAATTCAACAACCTTGCTTGCTTTAGTGCGCATACGTGCGCCCAAGATCAATGCTTTGTTCATAGATTGTATTTCTCCTTAATTTTCATTTTGCGTTCATTTAACGCTTCAATATTGGCACGTTTCAGACATTCAAAGTCTTTCTTCCGTGCAGCAATTTCAGTCTGTGGATATGCTGGGAACGTGCAAGGGCTGACCTCAAAGATTTCAAGTTCTAACACGGTATCAAGATAAGAACCATCTTCACGCTCAATAGTGTCCACCTTGATTGGCATAAATCCAAAACTGCATCCAACAATATCCCCACGCTGCACACGGGCATAGGCTCCCATAGCGTCAGGATCATTCCTGTTGATGATAATGTCACCATAAAGGCCTTTGTCATCAACTTTGAGACTCACTGTGCTGTTCCCTGTGCGTCCTAAAACTAGGTTATGATCATGATTGAATAATGCACGGATGTCAGCATTCTTGATTGCTTCTTCCACTCCTGCACGTTTGATCACTTCAAAATAGCCTGGCCACAGCTCAGTTTCTTCATCAAACCGGATGAAGTAGCCACTCAAGATCAAGTCACCAGATTCTTGTTCTTCTCGTGTCTCGAATTGAGTAGCGATGTATGAATTACGTTTCTTCATTGGCATTTCCTCCTTCCTTATTTAGTTTGTTCTGATTGCCTAACTCCCCTTGTGGAAGGTAGTTTTCGAGAACAATAATTTCATCCATTTCAGGATCCGGAGTCATACCCACCCAATCTCTCCACTCGTTTCTACGCATTGCAGCGCTGTTTGTCATTTGTTGAGCAACCGTTGAAAGCTCTGTAATGTCGTAAGAATACAGTGAACGTGGATTGAATTTGAAGTAGCGTGTGGTTGAAGTCAGTAGGTCTCTTGTGAGCGTCTGAGTGATCGTTGTTGCGATGCTCATGATGGTAGTGTTTACAAAGTTGTTGTATTCTTCTTTGTTAAAATCTCCCACACCTAACACAAAAGCCGGAACTCCTAACATTCCAGCTACTGTCTTCTTATCAATTTCTACTGACTCATTCAAAGCGATGTCATTCAAACTTAATGGCTTCACTTGTTCCACTTCCAGCAAAGCTTCTGGAACGATCCAAGGTTCACCGGATTGGCTTGTTGTCAGATATTTCTTAGCAATTTTTTCCCGGCCTTCCACTGTTCCAAGTTCCTCACTTGATGAATCTACCTTGATAATAAGGCTTGGAATGTTTTTTCCATTCATGAAGCCTTTCTTGGTCTGTGTAGCCATGTTCAAATTGCGAACAATATCTTTCAAAGCAAATCTAAAACCGGTCCCAATATAAGGCCGGTCTGGATCTGGATTGATGGCAAAGTGGACCACTTCATCTGGATTGAAATCAGTGTCCCTGAAATGGATCATGTATGCCAGATCATTACTTTTGAACGACACTTCTGACATTGGGAATGGTCTTAGATTGCTGATATAGTCAGTCATTGGATCATATTCCACATGTAGCACAGAATTCCCATCACCAAACAGGAGCAAGTCCCTTACAATCTTGAAGATCCATGATTTTCTTGTCATGTGATCGCAAGGATTGATGTCGATCTTACGGGCTAACCCATCCTTGATTCGTACATCACCGGATTCTGTATTCTCCATGAGCTGGATCGTCATGTTTGAAACCATATCAGCAATTTTATTGACAGCCATGATCACATCTGGATTTCTTGCCAGTGGAATATAGCCATCACCGTCATACATGATGCCAAGATCTGAATTCCCAAAGCTTGTGAACATCGTCTGCGACTTGCCACGCTTGAATAATTTGTCAAAGATTCCCATATTTCTCACCTCCTTTCTATCTAATCAAAGTAAGCCATCACATTCTTATTCTTACCAAGGTTAGCAAGTGCCTGTATACAAGCAAAAACGCTCGCATCGAACAAGTCAATTCTTGCTGTACCGCCATCCCCGTCTAACTTCTCATACTGGACAGCATCATCCACTTTCTCGATGGCTCTGACATTGCTGACACAATACTCATAAGCGTCCGAATGCACATAATAAAATTCTTTATTCTTCACTTTCAATTCAATTCTTCTGAATCCCTCTGATTTCAAATAGAATAGCTGAGGCTGGTCAATCATTTTGAATTTAGCCTGCTTCATTTTTAGCATAAACTCTCTACCAAATTTCCTATCCATACCGACAGCAGCAATTTTGAAGCCTTTCTGTCGCATTTCTATGAACCATTTAACAATGTCATCATAGAGAACGGTTGGGGTGTTGCTCATGGTCAGCCATCCATCTGATTGCCACCCAAATAGTGGGATGCCATCATCATTGGCTTTCTTTTGAGCGTTTACACGAGGAAAGAAAGCGTGTGTGATACAGATGTCAACATCTTTTTCACCATCGTTATATACACCATAGAGAGCAGCAGCGGTCAAGTCATGCAGTCTTGAAAGGTCAGCTCCTCCATACCAGCGAATAGGAAGCCTTGCAAGCTCCTCAATTGTCCAGTCATAACAGTCATCACTAGCAATGAACTCATCAGGATTGAAATAAGCGTTCATTGAGTTGGTGAAGACATTCAGTGTCTTATTGAAGAACTCATTCCTGGTCTGTGGATCATTCAAGGCCTGTTCTGCTTCTTCCTTGAGGGCCTTGAGCGATACAGTCACACCCCATGACGGATTAGCCATCTTCAACACATTCTCATCCAAGTAGTCTCCCACATCTCCATCTGTTGCCTGATTGGCTTTGCAGATGAAGATGAAGAATGAATCATCTTTGACCAACTCTTTCAGGACTTTCTGACAGTATTTCAGACGGTTAGCAAGGAAGCCTGTTGGAATGTCCCCGGCTGTTGATATAACAAAAAGCATACTGTTCCGGTATGCTGACATTGTTTTCTTCATAAGACCGTATTTCTTGGAATTTCTCATGGTGTGGGCTTCATCTAGGATGATGACATTCCCATTGAGAGAGTCAAGCCTGCTTTCATCATTGGCCAGTGCTTGGATAAAGAATGAACCCTCCTCGCCAAAATTGGCAGTGATTGAGTGTTCTTGGTTGTTATCTTTGATACGGATGTTCTTGTCATTCCATCGCTCAACATTGAACCTCAAGAATCCAAAGGCTTCCAAGGCTTGCTTGACAGAATTGGCTACAATATAGCATTTTGAACCGCTATCTGTATCAAGAATCTGATAGGCCAGAGCGATTGCAGCCGTGAAGGAAGTTTTGCCATTCTTTCTGGCAAGCATGATCAAGGCTTCTTTGAAGCGTCTCTCATTTGTTCCCTTGATATAGAATCCAAAGAGATTCACGACAACAAAATGTTGCCACGGTTGCAAGATCAATGGCTTGTTACGGATAGAGACCGCAAACATATCATCACCCTGCTGATGGACAATTGTATGTTCAATGAAATGAACGACAAAATCAACCATGTCTTCATCCATCTCAAATTCTGGATTGTCTAAATCTCTCAGAAAGCGTGATGCAGCCAAAATGTTTTCTTCACAATGCTCTTCCTGATGGTCCAGAACGTGTTGAGCGTATTTTTTAGCTTTCTCCACGTTACCCATCAGACTTCACCCGTTTCTTTTTGATCTGGTCTTTAAATTTCAGAACCTCAGTAAGAACTGATCCATTGTCTTGCTCTACCACTTCACCAAGTGATTTAGGGTTCATCATCAATTGATTGGAATAGCTGAGTATGTCTTTTCTTAGAATTTCCATCGCTGTCAGGATGGGGACCTTGCGTTCATTCTCAGCTCCTGCCTTGTTCACATAGACATCTGTGACAGGGTAGCCCATATCAGCATAGTCTTGAGCAAGTTTCTGATATTGAAATAGCATTCCTGAAAAGATGTCAATGATCATGTCAAATTCTTTGCGATAAGTCCCAAGCTCTTTCATCTGTTTGATGACTTTTGACTTGATTGACTTGGCTGTGACTGGTTTTGCCAAAAACTAGGCCTCCTTCCTGAAATCCCTTTAGTTTTTATCCCCTTTTTGTCTGAGCGGTCCCGACTTGGAAAAAGTTCCCTTCACCGGTTCCCAGACGATCGAAAAAAATTTTTTTCGATGGGGGGGGATATTCGAAAAAATCAAAAAAATGAAAATTTGAAAAATATGATTTTTACAAAATTTCGTTTTTTTGATTTTTGTAAAAATTTAAAAATTCCTTTTTTCGTTTCTTTTGCCAGAAAATTCCTTGACCAATAACTTTATCATTAGTTCTGTCGTGAAAAGTATTGTGTCGTTTGTTGGTAAGCGGCAGACAATTCCATTCTTGGAATTCTAATTCAGGATATTCTGATACTGGAAAAATATGATGAACCATTTCAGCCGGTTCTGATATTCCATATCTCAAACTCTCTTGACATAGATAATTATATTTTCTTAAGATCTTATCTCTGAACTTCTCCCACTTCTTTGTCTTCAAAGAAGGTCTGACAATTTTGTTATACATTTAATCCTCCTCACACAAAAAGGACAGACCAAACTGATTGGCTGTCCCTCTCATACTTGAAAGCTATGCTATCATAATATTTTATTTTAAGTGAGAAAACAAGAGCTTATTTTCTCATCTTTTTTATAATTGTGTTCCTTCCCATCGCACAAGGATTCCTGAAACGGTTGAGCTGAATGTTTCATCTTTACAAATTGAATATCCTACAATCTCATATTTCAAACCCGGATTATTCTTGATGTCCTTGTTCAATTCATTTACTGCACTTTTTAGTAATGGAATATCTATATATTCCTTTATCGTCATACTGTTGTTCATTTCTTTTCCTCAACTTCCTTCAGTCTCAATCCTATAAAATGATATTCTAGTGTTGGGTTCTCGAAAATGTTCCCAATGATTTCAGCTTTATCCAATACATCTGGTTCATAAGGTGAAATACAATCTGGGTCCATGACATTTAGACATTCAAGATAGAAACCATTTCCAGAGAGTACTTCCTTTTCTTCATAGTAGCGATACTTCCCGAAGCGGACAATAGCTTTGATGGAATCAATTTGAAGGACATCCCCTTCATAAATTTCCTTACCTTTTTTATCAACCGAACCTGTTGATTGACTTACTGTGTCTGGTCTTACTAGATCCCAAGAGCCAATAGTTATGTATTGTTCATTCGCCTCTATAACTTGATTGATAATAAATGCTTCTCTTCCATCTTCAATCAAATATCCATATTTCCAGTTATCTTCCTCATTTGGCTCAGCAGATAGCCCTCTAAACTTCAGCTTCATTCTTCTACCTCCTCAACTTCAATTCCGGGACAATTAAACACCCATCCGAATTCGGCGTCTTCGAGTTGTTTTCTGGTGTGTTCTGTACGAAATTTCTTGTCTAGTTTTATCGACGATAACATCCAAGCGTTAAGGTGCTTAATCAAGGTTAAGTAACTATATGAATCTTCAATGAATTTAAACCTTACATAATATCGCTTTTCTTCTTCAATCGTGTAGCTGTCAAGCCAAGCTCTGGCATATGTATCACTATTGTCACGGATCCACCTCAAAACCTCTTCATGGTCACCCTCAAAATCTTTAATTATAGCCTGTCCATAGCATGTGAAAGGGTTAGTGCTTCCATAAAGCGTTCCCCCACGGTTTTTAAAATACTCAATCCAATCAGCTATGATCTGAGGTATAGCCACTTTCTTTTCAAAATGAATCAAACTATTCGGGATTGCTACTGTGAGATCATTTTCCAATTTGACAGTTGATCTCATTAATCTTTCATCTAGTTCAGTTCTATCAAGAACTTTTACTTTTAAGATTGCATCTTTTAGAGTCATATTTACCCCTCACTTTCACATATCTTATATTTTGTTAAGCTCGCCTTGTTTCTGAAATCCTTTTAGAATATGGCTTCCATTCGTTTCTCTTTTCTTAGCTTATGCTTAACTCATTATGTTAATCTCAAAATTATAAAAATTAAATAACAAAGTTTCTCAAGGCATCATCTAATTCAGCTTGTTCAATTCCAATGTATCTCAGTGTTATTGCTGGAGATGAATGATTGAACATCTTCTGTAGTGTGCCTACATCCTTTGTCTTGTTATAGTATTTATATCCAAACGTTTTGCGCATTGTGTGGGTTCCCACATTGTCAATGCCCAATTCCTCAGCAGCTTCATGGATGATCTGGTAGGCTCGTTCACGAGTGATGGCCTTGTTTCCTCCTTGCCTGCTCTTGAATAAGAAATGATGGAATGGCTTCCCTTCAACATACTTCCTCATTTCTCGCTTCAGCTCTTTCGTCATTCTACGAGAAATCTGTTTGCCAGTCTTTCTTTCTCGTAGCTTGATGTGCCATCCCTGAACATCTTTGACTTTGAGTGTGAGGATGTCACCAACACGCAAGCCTGTATTGAGACCAGTGATAAATAGCATGTAATACATTTCATTCCACTCTCTCAGGTAGTCCTTCATGGCTTGAATGTCATCTGTGTCCTTTATGGGTGAGACCTCTTCCATACGCTTCCCCCTCTCTATATTAAAATTGATTTTCATAAGGAATTGGGAGTACAGGAATCGAACCTGCATCTGCTGTTTTCCGCCAGCATGCTCTAACCGTTTGAGCTAACTCCCTAACCACTATTAGGAGGCCCTCTCATCCATGATGTGATTATCATGAACAAGATTATAGTATTTTATTTTATGTGAGAATACAATAACTTATATTCTCAATTTAGAGTACACCTTTCATCCTTGCGTAGGTTTCCAAGATCCCGGCACGCTTCCTGTAAATCGTAGCGTTGCTGACAAATTGCTTTTCTGCAATTTCTTCCCAATCAAGATTTGCTTGTCCCCATCTTAGATAGAAAATATCAAGCTGTTCTCCTGTCAGTTGCTTCTTGAAGGATTCAACAGTCTCTTTGAACAGCTCAAGATTCTTCAGAGTCACATCAGTAGCGAATTTCATCACTGTGTTTTCTGTAGGCTTGCTGATGCCAGACTTACCACCACCAACTAGATCATCACCGTTCTTTGCCATCAATTCTGCTTTGCGTGTCCAGATTGCCCGGTCAATTCCACGAAAATTGAATAATTCTTGATCAAGGTTAAACAATTCTCTGTTGTTTAATTTTTTCATTCAATAACCTCTCTTTGATAGATTTCAACTATCCCCTTGCCTTTTAATTTCTCACAGTGAGCAAGTGCTTCATGTCTTGTTTCAAATTCGGCTTCAGTATATTCAGCTAAATGCTTAGGATCAATCCAGCTTGCATGACCGTGATACTTTCTTACAACATACATCTTCATTTCTTTCTCCTGCTTTTGAATACTACACTAAAGGCCCACAGGAAGCCAGCGAACCAAGCAAAAGCTAACAGCAAATAAATAAAATTTTGAAATTCCATAACAAATCCTACTTATCCCATATCATTTTAGCTACTACTAAAATCAGAACAGAAATTACTAGATCAGCTATTGCAGGCAGAAAGACATAGAACCAGCTCCAAGAGATTAAACCTAACAATTTCAAAGCTATTAATAATAAAGTTAACCAACCAATAAATCCCATTAATCTACCTCCTCAAATTTTACGAACGTCATCCAGTGAGTTGTTCCTCTTCGTTGCCCAAACAAGGGTTTAAATGGAATGACCTCAAGTATTTCTTTTACATTTACCTGGCAATCTGACCACTTGAAAATTAACGTTCCCCCTGTTTTTAAAACCCGCATGCACTCTTCAAAACCTTTAGCCAAATCTTCAGACCAAGTTTCTTTATCAAGTTGGCCATATTGGGCTTTCATTATCGAATTAGGTCCAGCCCATTTCAAATGAGGTGGATCAAAAACAACCAAATTAAAAGTATTATTTTCAAATGGCATATCACGAAAATCACCGATAACATCAGGATCTACGTGAACTTTTTTACCATGTATTTCAAACTTTTCTTTTCTGATGTCCATGAAAGTTGTATGACTCTCGTTTTTGTCGAACCAAAACATGCGTCAAGTAATTTAACTTCTTCTGTCATTTTATCCTCCCAAATTGCTAAACGGGACTTCCCATTGATAATCATCGTATTCATAACAAATATTTTTGATAATTTCACCTTTTGAAATTTCAATTTCCTGTGTGAATCCCATGCCACACTCAAATGTAAAAATTTTAATATCAACATCAAACTTACTTGAAATTTCTTGATAATTTTCTGGAATAGCACTCCATGCTTGGTTGAAATTATCCAGTTCAACGGTACAAAATTCTTCTTCAAGCCAAACTTCTATTTGCTTTTTATCAAAAAACGCTAGTCTTGTTCCATTGATGTAAAAATAGGAAGCTGTGCTGTTGAATGTAAGTAGTTCGCCATCCCATTTATCTTCTAGTGTCACAGTGTCGTTTAATAGCATTTCTTTCAATGCTGATGCAATATTTTCGCTTTTTCCTCTTAATTTAAGAGATCCTTCGGCCCAATTTGGCATTATCTTTTTCCTCCTTGTTTTTTATATATTCGGCAAATCCTCTTCTTTTACGAATGAGCCATCAATCCATTTTCCTTTTCGATCTTTGATTTCGTTATAGGCCACAGTGAAACATTCTAGAAATTCATAACCCAAAATATTGCTGATTGATTCCAAGTAAGCAATAATGCGCACAAGGTTATGACGACACATTTTTTTAATTGCTAAATCTTGAGATAGCTGAAACTCTGAAATGTTAGCATTTAGCAATTTGAAACAGTCCATTGCTTCTTTTCGTCTAATGTTATTAGCCTCTTCAAAAATGCTCTGTACATCCTCTTTGATCAGCAATGCTAAACCTACAACTACTACAGCACAATCACCAATGCTGTCTTTTGTTAGTGCTTCATTCTTTTTCAAGAATCCTGCACATAACTCACCAAATTCCTCACTTAATTTCAATGACTGCTTATCTAGCCGGCCCCCGTTTTCTAGATCTCGATCAATAAACCATTTTTTTACTTTGTTTAAAATTAAATTTTCCATTTTTACCTCTTTCTATTTTTTTATGAGTTTTAAATTACCAGTTTCTTTGCCTCTTCTATTTAGATCTGCATAGAATTTCAATAGCAATTTATCTTTCCCTGTGATTTTGCTTAATTTCTTTAATGAACCAGTACATAAATAGCGCCCGTTTTCATAGAGCTTATAATCAGCCAACTCATCCGCATCACCCATGAGAGAGTTCTCTCTGATTTGAAAATATTGGCAAATCAGTTGTATGTAATGTTCGTGTACTTTTATTTTGCCAGTTAATAGACTGCTTATTGTATTCATTGAGTAGCCTATTTCTTCGGATAATTTTCTAGCTGTTAAGTTACGGCTTTTCATTAAGAGCCTGAGTTGCTCTTTAAAATGTTCTATCTGATTTTTGGTGTAGCCTGCCATGATACATTACAACTCCTTATTCAATTTCTACTGGATAGAATGTACCGAATGACTTTCTTAAAGCATTTCCTACCTGTATAGCAACCCCACGAGATACGAACTTCATGGCTTTAGTTTCATCAGAAAATGAAACATCTAAGCCAGTTGCCCCAACCACTACAGATTTTATAAATGGTTTTGCTTGTTTTGATCCATGTTTTAAAATAAACATTACTTACCATCCTTTTCTAATTTCTGTAGCATTTTATTTTTCGCTTCCTCCAAAGCTTTTTTCTCTTGATCACTTGTTTGATTGGTGTAATTTGGTTTTGACCATTCTGGAACATTTGATTGTTGCTTTGTTGGTTGTCCTTTTGTTTTACTTTCCTGAAACTTCCGTTCTCGTTCGTTTACTGCTGCAATTGATAATAATCCATCATTTTTCCAATTTTGTAAAATAGCTCTAATATAGCTGAAATTTCTTTTACCATTGTCAGCGGCTAAACTGATAGCTTTTAAAACTACATCTGGTTCCATACCATCCAGAGTGATGACTTCTTTTAAAGTTTCAAATTGGATTCTATCAATTGGTGAAATACGAGACTGATATTCATCTACGATGATTTTGAGCGTATTTTTCTCTAAATCTTTCTCTATATCTATCTCTATTTCTTTCTCTATCTCTATCTCTAACTCTGGTGGATGTTCGTCCGACATTTGTCCGGACAAATGTCCCGACAATAATTTTTGTTTTTCCTTTTCAATTCTTCTGCGATAGTCACGCTTTCTATCAGCTTCTGTATTCGATTTCCCAATAAATGATTCAATATCTAGCATAAAAATGGCACCATTATCCAAAACATCAATCAGGTTCATTTCCTTGAAAATGCTGACAGCTTTTTCTACTACTGCCACAGGATGCCTTGTTATTTTTGAAAGCATTTCAGAATTGAATGGGATTCGATCATTGAACATCAACTTACCATTGTTTTTCAATGACCTCAGATAGAGTTTGATCAAAATGTTAGAGTATAGAAAACCATCTGGCATGCTTTCCAAAATAATCATTTCATCACTGTCATAAAAATTTTCTTTCACTCTCAGATAGTAGTATTTCTTATTATCTGACATTTCATTCCTCCATTCTAGAATGGTAAACCATCATCAGGGATATTCATTTGATTACTCTCAAATGAAGGAGGTATTTGCTCATCCATAGAGTTCCGGTTGGCTGAATTGTCACGCTTTTCTAAGCTTCTGAAACTATCAATAACAACTTCAGTGACATAGACACGTTGACCTTGCTGATTCTCATAATTACGGGTTTGGATATGGCCAGTGATTGCTACCAGATTTCCTTTCTTGATCCAGCTTGCGAAGTTTTCCGCTAATTTTCGCCAAATCACGCAATTGATAAAATCTGCATCATATCCACCATCTTGATTTTTAAAATTTCGATTTACAGCAAGTGTGAATTGTCCAACCGCTTGATCTTGAGGTGTTCGATGTAGTTCTACATCACGAGTTAAACGCCCGATAAGTACAACATTATTAATCATTTTTGCCTCCAATCAATGCATCTGTCTTTGACAATGCCTCTTCTACCTTTTTCGATGCCTCTAGCTGAAGCATTATAGCCTTCTCTTTCTCAATCAACCAATCCATGTGAACCTTTGCTTTCTCCAAATCCTCAATCCCATTTTTTTTGCGATAGCGAAGGAGGTATTTTAGGGTATTACCCAAATGATATCCTGTTAACTGTTCATCATTCATGAAATTGCGATGAACATCAATTGCTTCTATGCCATTCCGGCCTTGGTAATGTTTTGGATTTTTTACATTGTCGTTCATAGTTCAGACATTCCTTTCACTGTTCTTTTTTGATGAATTTCTGACATTCTCTTATTCCACATTTCACGCTGATATTTTGCTGATTTGTAATGCTGCATTTTGGCTTTTTGGCGAATGATTACTTCACGCATCACAAAGATTGCAAATCCTGAAAGTAAAATGTATGTTACAAAAGCTACTGCTAAAATAATTTCAATTGTTGTCATTTTCTTCTACCTCTTTTGTTTCTTTTTGTGGGAACAGTTCCCAGTTGAATTTGTTAATCATCACATCTTGAGCCTTATTGGTCTCTTTGATTTTTTCGATACTTTCGGCCCAATGACCTGTACTTTCAAAATTCATTTGGACAGCATTGTCTAGATCCTTGATGTGTTGTTCTTGATCGTATATGATTTTTATTGTTGCGCCTGCAAATAATAAAAATAGTGTTGTAAGTGATAAAACAGTAAGTTTTAATTGTTTTAAGCTCATACTCTAATCACCCCATCATTCTTAAAATTCAGAGCCATTTGATGAAGTTTATCTTCAAATTCGTTATCTGACAGTTTCATCAATTCTGCTTTTTCTTCTACTTTCAGCGGACGGTTGGCATCTTGCCAATCCATCATTTTCAATAATTTTTTAATTGGATCCATTTCAAAATCCTCTCTATTCTTTATTTTTCTTTTGTTCTATAGCTCTTAAAATTATTTCATGAGCTATATCTTTAGTAAGCTTTTCTAGTTTGATTAAAGCTTCTCTATAAGTCTCTGATTGTTCAATTAGCCAGTCAGACAATTCTATAATTTTATCTTCAAAATCCATCTCAAGACCGATGACCTTTCTATATTGTTTTTGTTGTGGAGAAACTGAAATTTTAATTTCAAATTGTTCTAGCCGAGTAATTACTTCTTGCAATTCCTTGGCTTTTTTTGAAACTTCGTTCAAGATTTCATTTAATTCATTTTGATCATCTAAAGTAATATTAATTTTCGTCATTATTTAAACCTCTTATATTTATCTAAATAACGATATTGTTTTGAATAAATTGATCTAATTCATTCTTATCAATTCGTTTCGTTCCATCTATTTTGTAAAGATTCAATCCCATCTTGATCCATTTTCTGATGGTATTTGAACTACAATCCGCATAGTGTGCTGCACTTTCTAGTGACAGCCAACGCTTTTCTGCTATCTCCTGGTCTAAGAATTCAGTGAAAGATTCTTTAAATTGAGTTCGGACCACTGTTCTTATTCCGTTTTCAAATTCTTCACTTAGAATATTCATTGCTAACTCCAATTTGTGATATAATTTAAGTAGTTTCTTTTGTTGAGCGCCTGACTTCTGTTAGGTGCTTTTTATGCGTTGTACGCATTCAATTCCATGATTTTCATTTTAGTGTTGGTGCTTGGTTCCCAAGTCATCCAATAGGCAAGTGCTGCTTCTGCGAATTTTTTTGGCAGTAAGTCATAGCGACTGATCTTGCGCTTCTTCAATAGCGACTGAGCATAGCTTGGATGAATTGGTTGTTCATTCTTGAGATAGTCGATATCTTCAATCATGCTAGCCTGTTGCTCACGCAGTTTCTTTTGTCCAGTAAAGAGAGCGATGAAGGCATCCTCATCTAAGTCTTCTCGAATGAATCCGCCTTGTCTGCGAATAGCTGGAAGAACTTCTGATGTTACCCATCGTTTAAATTCTTTTGCTTGAGGTAATTTACTGGATAAGATAAGAGAGTAAAGACCGGATTCGTTAATAATGATAGTATTTTGTGTTCGCCCTAGATTGTCGGTGAGTCCGTATTTCACGGAGTCATCTTCATCAACGTGCCGAGAAATTGCATCCAGAGGTTTAGCATATCCTAGAATATCTGCTACATCCTTCCCGACAAACCAAGGTTCATCATCAATTGTCATAGTACGGACTTCTTGCCCGTGAAAATTAAAAATCTCATTCATTTTATTCCTCCATCAAGTCGCTGATTGAGACACCAAGATATTTAGCGACCTTATTCAATGTTTGGGAAAGCGGAATGCTCGAATTCCATTTTCTGATGCTTCCATTGCTAAGGTCCAGATCTCTTTCTATTCGATAAATAGAAATATTGTTTTCTTTTGCTATTTTTTTAATTTTGTCATATAGCATCTTTTTCTCCTTTCTTTGGAAAATTTTATAAGAAAATTATCTTTTTTTATTGACAAATAATAGAAAACATTCTACTATTAGGGTATAGAAAAGAACACTATTAAATAGGTTTTGATATCTACTGTCTTGGCGGACCACGTTGATATGTTTAAAACTTATTTATAGCTTTGAAATTAACTTACAAGAATAGTATAATAGAAAATTTTCCTCTTGTCAACAGATAAAATAGAAAATTTTACATTTTTGTAAGTTTTTTTTAAAAAAAGGAGGAAAAAATGAGTCTACTTGATAGAATCAAGTTGTTAGCAGCTACTCATCAGATGACTATGGCTGAACTAGAAAGAAAACTAGATTTCAGCAATGGTAGTTTAAGGAAATGGGGAAGCTCTATGCCTAGCGGTGACAAAATAGAAAAAGTTGCTGATTATTTCAATGTCTCTACAGACTACTTATTGGGAAGAACTAATAACCCGAATATCGCAAACAATGGTGATGCTTCTGCGCCATTGGATCTGCGTGATATTGCGGCTCAATCCATGCTGTTTGATGGAAAACCACTTACAGAAGAAGATATTGATTTCATCACTGCTGTTCTTGAGGCTCATTTAAAAAATAAATAGAGGTACATTATATGACAGTACAAGAGCTTTGTGCCAAGGAAGGTGTGAATCTCTGCTACTTTGATGGAAGCAACTGGCACAGCCCTGGCTTCTTCAATCCTACGTTGAATGTTCTAGCACTAGACATTAATTTGTCAGTAGAAGATCAAAAACAAGTAGCTCTTCATGAATTAGGGCATAAAGAACATACTCCTATTCAGTATGAGCTGAATAGGGAGCTTTGCGAATTACAAGCTGACAGAAGCATGATTCATCATTTGCTTGAAGAAGAATTAAAGCTAATGGATGATATTAGGGATTTTAATTATCTTCATTTTATGGAAAAATACAGTCTGAAGACTATCGCAAATGAAACGATGGTTAAAGATGAGTTTAATTCACTAATTAGTTAAATAGGAGGATCTAATGAAAAAAAGTAAGCCTTTTTATAAACAAGTTTGGTTTATAATATTTATTATTTTGGTTGTTATTGGCGGTATAAGCTCTCTAACTAAACCAAAATCAAAAACCACAAGTAGTGCAGAAAAGTCTGCTACTATTAAAAACAACACTTTTAAAATGACAGATAAGCTTGGTGAAGAGTTTGCTGTTTATCTGCGAGAAAATGCGGAAGTCTTGGACAATGGTGATAAAATCGAATTTGTTACAGGTGGAAATGCTACTGCTGTTTCTGTCCGTGTTGGAGAATCGTGGAGCGCTGAAAGCGCAAGTCGTAAAATCTATCTTGCTAATTCATTTCTTAAACAAAAAAATGAGCTGTTTAAAAAATGGGCGGCAGAAAATAACTATGAAGTTAACCTAAATAAAGATAACCCAGAATTAATAGTTAAAGTTTCAGATGCAGATAAAACAACAATTGCACAAGAGCATAGTGGCAAGATGAAGATACTTAATAATTAAGTAAGCAAAAAATCCCCACAATCGCCTGCAAGCTAAAATGTGAGGATGTGCTGTATAGAAAGAATGGCATTAAAAAGCCCTCTTTACTATACCCATTTTAACAAGAAATGAGGTAAAAATCAATGATCAAAAAATATAAAAAAGGTGATGGTTTCGCTTACTATTTTAAAGCCTATCATGGAATTGATCCTTTAACTGGAAAGAAGATTGTAACTCTTAGGCGTGGTTTTAAAACCGAACGTGAAGCTAGACTTGCTGAAGCTAAGTGTTTGGCTGATTATGAGAAGAAAACATTTAGAACCAGAAATACAACTACTACTTTCAAACAGGTATATGAAACGTGGAAAGAGCATTATAGAAATACAGTTAAAGAATCTACCTATGTTAGCCAAATTGACAAAGCAGATAGACTTATTGTCCCTCATTTTGGAGATAAGCCCATAAATAAAATTACTCTATCCATGTGCCAAGCTCAGGTCAATAAATGGGCTGAGGACTATAAGAGATTTTTTGGGATCATCAGCATTGCTAATCAGATATTTGATTATGCAATATCTATGGAATTGATTGATAGCAATCCAATGAGAAAGACTCTAAAACCAAAAAGAAAAAAGAAAGATAAGGAAGAGCTTGAACAATTCTATAATAAAGAAGAACTGAAAACTTTTTTCGAAATGGTCCAGAAGCTTGATGACATAGAAATGCTCACTTTCTTCCGTCTGTTGGCTTTCACAGGAATGAGGAAGAATGAGGTTGGTGCATTAAGATGGACCGATATTGATTTAGAGAGCGGACAACTAAAAGTTAATCAAACACTAGCCAAGGGAGAAAACAATAAAATCATATTTCAAACTCCAAAAACGAAAAAAAGCCAGCGAACAATATCGCTGGATCCAAAGACTATTGATATTTTGAAAGATTGGCACAAATTCAGTACAAAAGGCTTATTATTTAAAAATGAATCAGGCAGCCCTAAAAGTATTGTACATGTCAATAACTTGCTGAATCGAGTTTGGAGAAGGTATCCTGATTTCAAGCGTATCACTCCTCATGGATTCAGACATACACATTGCTCCCTACTGTTTGAGGCTGGAGCAACGATCAAAGAGGTCCAGGAACGACTAGGACATGAAAATATACAAACAACAATGGACATATATGCTCACGTTACCCAAAAAGCAAAAAATGAAGTTGCTGACAAATTTGCTTCCTACATTGGTTTTTAGAATATGGGTATCACCGTGGGTATCAAAACAAAAAAACAGGCTCTCCGAATATATCGGAAAGCCTTATTTTATGCTATTTAAAGCAATTATTTTGCGATTGGGTAAACAGAAACTTGTTTTTTATCGCGACCTTTACGTTCGAAGCGTACTACGCCTTCAACTTTTGCGAACAAAGTATCGTCTCCACCACGTCCAACGTTCACACCTGGGTAGATGTGAGTACCGCGTTGACGGTAAAGGATAGATCCACCTGTTACAGTTTGTCCATCAGCTGCTTTAGCTCCAAGACGTTTTGCTTGTGAATCACGTCCGTTTGATGTAGAACCTCCACCTTTTTTGTGGGCGAAAAGTTGCAAGTTAGCAAGATTCAATTTCAACATAATTGTTTTCCTCCATGTTAGTTTTCTGTGATAACTCTTGTTTGGACGAACTCTGAAGAGTTCTCCGATAAGTTTGCCATCCCTAAGAAAAATGATTCAAAGAATAGTTGGGTCATTTCTCTTTGATGTGGTGGAATATCTGTCGGGATTGTGACCCGAAGGAAGCCACCTTCTTCTTCGTTTAATTCTAGATCCGGTTCGTAGCCTGCAAACTTCTCAACAGAGTTGACAAAGTTAATGGCTAGAGTCGAAACCGATGCACACACGACATCAAAGCCGTATTCACCGCTTCCAGCGTGCCCAGTGATTTCTGCACTCCTCAGCTCGCCATCTTCGGCTCGTTCAAAGACTGCTTGTATCATGTGTTCTCCTAAAAATTAAGCGTTGATAGCGTTGATGACAACTTTAGTGTAAGGTTGACGGTGACCTTGTTTACGGTGGCTACCTTTTTTAGGTTTGTACTTGTAAGTAACAACTTTCTTTTGTTTTCCTTGTTTTTCAACAGTTCCAACAACAGTAGCTCCTGAAACAAGTGGAGTTCCGACAACAGTGTTTTCACCACCAACAAGAACAACTTCGTTAAATGTAACTTCTTGACCAGCTTCAACGTTCAATTTTTCAACGTAGACTGCTTGACCAACTTCAACTTTAACTTGTTTTCCGCCAGTTTTAATGATTGCGTATGTGCTCATTATGCACCTCCTATGTATTTTTGGGTTTCCCCGTATTTTTGTGAAGACTCGCCTAGCATCGTGGGACGAACCACTTACTCTCATGGAAATGAGCGACGATGTTCGAGCGGTTGCACAGGCATGTGCATAGTCAACTCTCTTAGTATATCACTTCTATCAGACAAAGACAAGTATTTTTGCGCTTTGAAAGCGAATTTTCTTTGAAAAATCTATTTTTTGTATCTTGTAGTTTAAGATCGCATTCAAAACCGGCTTTCATCTACTTATCCTTAAATTTAAAGTCATTGAAACTCATTTTTGCTTTTGAAGAATCGTTCATGCTCTTCATTTTTTCTTCTTGTTCCTTGGTGATTTTGATAGGAATGGCTGCAGCCGTATTGGGTTTCAATACACCAGATTCGCTCACTTCATAGTCAACTGTGACATCTTTGAATAGTGGCTCCCCATCATATTCCAAATTCAGAACAAAGGATCCATCACGATCGATGGTTGTGGTGGTACGATTCACGATAAAGAACAAGGCGAAGCGATTTTCCTCATTTCCAAAGGTATAGCCTGGGAAAAAGACAAATAATTTTCCAGGTTCTCCAAGCGTTGGATGTTCCTTGATAAATTTCTCAGATGCTTCCAAGACTTCGTTGTCCTGATCTTTGTACTGGTCGGCTCTGACAAATGTGAGCGGTTCTTTTTTACTACTGGTTGACTGGCTGGTCTTTTCTTCTTTTTTCGGGCCAGTAAATGATACTTTGACACAGCCTGTCAACAGAAGCAAACTTGTCATTAATACGATAATTTTTTTCATCTTGTCTCCTTTAAGTTGGTTAGAAAAAGAGGCTGGATACGCCCAGTCTCTCCTATAGCAAATCCTCAATCAGGTCATCAACCTCGTCTTTTTCTACTTTTGGTGTGATCTCTGTTACGATGATGCCTGCTACCGCACGCTCAACCAAATCTTCCACATCCATCCGTTGCTCATACTGCTCCGCATTTTTGAGTTTTGGATTCGTCTTTGGACGGTCTGGCGCAAAGATGGTACAACAGTCTTCGAATGGCTGGATAGAAATTTCAAAGGTATCAATGGCTTGGGCAATATCGATGATTTCCAATTTGTCCATGGTCACTACCGGACGAATAACCGGCGTATTAGTCACTGCATTGATGGCCTGCATACTCTCTAAGGTTTGGCTAGCCACTTGTCCCAAGCTTTCACCATTGATAATCACCAAACCACCGCGAACCTCGCGAATGCGGTCTGTAATGCGCATCATAAAGCGACGAGTCAGGGTCATTAGGTAAGCTTCTGGCGCTTTAGCCTTGATTTCCTCTTGGATCTCTGTGAAGGGAACCTCGATAAATTGGATATTGCCGCCAAACTTAGTCAACTTCCGTGTTAAATCATGGGCTTTTTTAAGAGCTCCTGGGCTGGTATAAGGTGGGCTAGCAAAGTGGACCGCCTCGATATCCACTCCACGCTTCAAGGCTAGGTAACCAGCTACTGGAGAGTCGATCCCACCAGAAAGCATGAGCATGCCCTTGCCAGATGTACCAACAGGAAGGCCACCAGCTCCCTTAATGGTTTCATAAGAAATATAGGCTGCTTCTTCTCGAATTTCAACTTGCAAGTTGATATCTGGTTTTTTCATCTGAGCTTGGATGGTTGGGATCGCTTCAAAGACCGCACCTCCCAAGGTTTGGTTGAGCTCGCGACTATCGAGTTCAAAGGTATGGTCACTGCGTTTACTTGAGATTTTAAAGGTCAAGCCGTCCTTGTAAATCTCCTTCATAATCTCTTGCACAGCCGCTTTTAAGGCCGGAACAGATTTTTCAATCTTGTATACGGGTGAAAAATTTTGGATTCCAAAAACCTGCTTGAGGGATTCTGCTACTGGCTCATAATCCGTCCCGTGCAGATAAGCATGCGCTCGATCACGGTCGGCTGTCACTTTGACAGCTGGATAGATAGATAAAACATCTTGGATATTATTGCGAAGTTTATTGATAAAACGCATACGGTTCTTTCCTTTAGTAGAAAGCTCTCCATAGCGAATCATAATTTCTGAATAGGTTAAGGTCATGTTGATTTCCTTCTAAAATTAACGTACTTTTCGTGTTTGCTCGTAAATCAGTTTGAACTTGGTCAAGAATTGCTCGACTTGGCTCATGTCATTTTCAATATCGAGACTGAGGCGAACTGCTGTCTGTGCGATACTCTTGTCCACTCCCATGGCAATCAAGGTTCCAGCTGGCTTACCTGCTTTGGACGAACAGGCACTAGTGGTCGAGATGTAAATATCAAACTCTTCAAAGGCATGGACCACTACTTCTCCACGAACTCCCTTGATCCCGAAAGTCAAGATGTGAGGCGCAAAGTGATCCTCACCAGAAAAGATAGTGACATCTGGATAGTTGGACAATTCTTTGCGGATGACTTCTTTCATCTGCTGGGTCTTGCTGGCAAAAGCTTCTTGGTTTTCCATGGCTAAGCGTAGGGCTTTTGCTGTTGCTGCAATGCCTGCCACATTCTCAGTTGTCGAGCGCATTTCTTTTTCTTGACCACCTCCGGTTAAGAGAGGGGTGATCTTTTTGCCTTCTTTGATGTAGACAAAGCCGACTCCGCGAAGTCCATGGAATTTGTGACTAGAGAAGGTCGCAAAGTCCACGCGCTCTGGTAGATAAACTTCTGTTGCTACCTTTGCCAAAGCTTGAACCGCATCGACATGAAAACTAATAGTTGGACGATCTTCTAGGAGAGCCGCGATGTCATGGATGGGCTGGATGGAGCCAATCTCATTGTTGACGGCCATGACAGAAACCAAAGTCGTATCTGGACGGAGAAGACTAGCCAAGGCATCCACCTTGACAAAGCCACGCGCATCCACTGGAGCGTAATCCACTTCGAATCCCTGCGTCTTTAACCAAGCAGCCGATTCCTTGATAGCGGGATGCTCGATGTCAGAGACAATGATATGCTTGCCATAAGGAGCTTTCTCAAAGGCGACACCCTTTAGGATCCAGTTGTCCCCTTCTGTTCCACCAGACGTGAAGTAAATTTCCTCAGCTTTCTTGCCAATTAGCTCCGCAATTTGTTTCCGAGAAGCTTCCAAAATACGAGTAGCTTGACTACCTAGATTGTGCAAACTAGAAGGGTTGCCCCAGATCCGAGTCGCTACTTCTGTATAGGTCGCAAGGGCCTCTGGATAGGGTTTGGTCGTTGCTGAATTGTCAAAATAGATCATGTCCTACGCATCCATCACTTTCTTTTTACGTAACTTCTATTTTATCATTTCTAACCGCTTGGGACAAGGATTTGATAAAGAGAGATGCGGCAAAATCACTCTATAAAATTCAGTTCTTTTTAGACATTTTTCAGAAAATGACTTATAATAGGAAAGTGTTAAAAAACAATTTTTGATAGAAAGAGAATGAACATGTCACAATATTCAAGAAGTAACAAAAACCAAAAACCTGAGGAAAAAGCAGATACAAGGCCATCTCGTGGTGAGAAAGTCAAACAAGGTTTGTCCGTATTTCAAACCGTTGTAGCTACGATTGCCAGTCTCCTAGGGATTATCGTCACTTCCTTTACCATCATGAGCCTGCTCAATAAAGATAATCAAAAGACAGAAGACAAACCCTCTAGTAGCACCAGCGTCGTCGTGGTTCATGATAAGGGATCTGACTCAAGCGCTACCAATACAGATACTAACACCAATACGCAAACCGATTCAAGCAATACAGAAACAAGTTCACAAAAAGAAACCGATAGCTCATCTGCTACTGAATCTAGCTCGTCTGCCGCACAAGACCAAGGTTCCACAGCAACAGACAGTGGCGCAGATACAGCATCATCTAGAACCAACTAAAAAATCAGTAAGGACAACCTTACTGATTTTTTTTTGGCTTTCGATGCCAGCTTTTTCTGATTTATATAGAAAGCATCTATCTCATTGTCGTACTCCCACTTGAGCTTTGAACGCTCTTCCTAGATTTGATCCAATTACTCAAGTAATCTCCCCCCTATATCAATGTCGGATCCTATATACATCTCATCTAGATTCAATGTATTGTCCTCATTAATTGGGATATCTACTCCCCAACCCGATTCTTCAATATGATTTATACGTCCATAAACATTCATATAATATTCGGGAGTTGTAAGC
>NZ_KV812857.1:202527-254180 GCF_001813525.1 Streptococcus sp. HMSC065C01
AATATTCGGGAGTTGTAAGCCCACCATCACTCCATTGTGTCTGATCCCAATCAATCTGAACGGATTCAACTTTTGAATTTTGTGCTTTGACTAAATCAATAACCTTCTGTTCGTGTTCTTTTAGGTAGTCCAGTTGTTCTTTTTTTATGTCTCCTTCTGGTTTTTGTACGACTTTCTTTGAAGATGGGGTCGTTATCTTCTGTTCGGGTCTTTTGGTCAGGGTCATGATTTTTCCTCCAAGAAAAACCAGTCCTAGGATCGGTAACAAAATAATCAAAAATAGTTCCATTTGTCTCTTCATTCAATTCTCTCCAATCTACACACTTTTAATTGATCTATCAACTTATTTATTCGAAAATTCTTCCGCCTATCCTTAAGGATTGGCCCAAATACATCATTTTTAAATTAATTTTTCCATCTTCCACGACTACATCAACTCGCCAACTCGATTCAGGATTTTGATTAAATCCACCAAAAATGAGAATCATTTCGTCACCGCCTTGAGGTGTTCCATTCCCTGCTACTCCCCACTGAGTTTCATCCCAATATATTTGGACAGATTCGACTTTTGGATTTTGGGCTTTCACAAAATCGACGATTTCTTTTTCATGTTCTTTGAGGTAAGCGAGCTGCTTTTGTTTAATGGCTTTTTTGTCTTCTTTGATTGATGAAGAAACATTCGTTTTATCTTGCTTGGTATCTTCCTTCTGTTTCATGGTACATCCAGCTATACATAGCACCACCGCAATTGATACACCTATCATCATGATTTTTCGACTTTTCATAAGTCCTCCTACCATTTTGTACAGATTTTTCTTTAAAATGTCCACCTATCATTTCTGGATCTATTATGAACTCATAGCTCAAGTATTTTTGGAATTCTTTCCTCTTAATAGGTAGAATGATCTGTTGATTTTATTAAGGAAAATTCGAACCAGAGATTGAATCAATTGAACTTGGATTCTCAACATTTGGTTTTGGGACAATAAAAAATGAATAACCATTGAATTCCTTATCATTTGCCCCATAGACCTTTAAACGAATGTCAAACCCAGATTCCGTAAAAGCACCACTATCTCCTACTTTCACACTATCCCAGTCATACTTGACTCGAACAACTTCTGGATCATTCAACTTTATGTAGTTAGTAATTTCGGACTCGTGTTTTTTTAAAAAGTCGACTTGCCTTTGAGTAACAGTTGCTGTATCTTCTTTGGTGGAGGAAGAAACATTCGTTTTTTCTTGCTTCATCTCTTCTTTAGATTTTACAGTGCAACCTGTGATGATGAGCAATGTGACACATAAAGCAAGTAAATTGAAAATCATTTTTTCTTGTCTCTTCATAAATCCTCCTTACAGGCTTTGAATCTTCCAGTTCTTACTCAATATAATTACCCTTAATACTAATATGATAGCCCATACTGAAAGTCATCTTTTGATCAGAACCAAATACGACATCCACCCTCCATCCTGAATCTTCAAGTTGATTGACGGTACCAAAAATTTCTATGACCTCATCTCCACCTTGTGGGGTCCCATTTCCACCATCAATCCATTGCGTTTCATCCCAATAAATCTGAACAGATTCAACCTTTGAACTCTTTGATTTCACAAAATCGACGATTTCTTGCTCATGTTCCTTGAGAAAAGAGAGCTGTTTTTGTTTAATGACTCCTCTGTCTTTCTTTGTGGTTGAAGAGGTGACAGTCTGCGCTTGTCTGCTCTTTTCACGTTCTTGCTTCACACATCCTACTAGACATCCAAGTGTTGAAATGAAAGCAAGTGCGATCATCAGATTGTTTATTTGTTTTCTCATAATTTTATTTCGTTTAAAAATGATTCCTCTATTGCATCTCTCATTGTCTAACGGACGGATCATTTCTTTTCTACCCGATATAAACTATCAGAACCAATTGAATCTATTTTAGGCATTTTATTTTCGTCTAACGTAAAATTCAGGCTAAAATTTGTTAGATCACTTCCATTGGCATAACCATAAACTAATAGTATTTCGTCACCTCCCTGAGGTGTTCCATTACCTCCTACAACTGTTTTAATACTGTCCCAGTCATAAGACACCTGATGAATATTGGCATTATGTGCTTTCACATAGGCCGTCATTTCTTGCTCGTGTTCTTTCAGATAGGCGAGCTGTTTTTGTTTAATGTCTTCTTTGGTTGATGAAGAAGCGATGTGATCCATTGGTTTCGTCTGTTCTTTTGGATTTCCAACACACCCTCCAAGGCTTAAAATTCCAGCAATGGCAACAACTGTTACCATGATTTGTCTTGTTTGTAATTTCATAGCTTTTCCTTGTCCCAATTACTCAAATACTTCTCCTCCAACACCAAAAGCATTGCTTAACATCATTGTTTTTAGATCAGGCATTTCATTATGAATCTCAATTGTGACATTCCAACCAGAATTTTCAATATGATTAAAGCCACCATACAACTCGATGATTTCGCCACCTCCTTGAGGGGTTCCGTTGCCTGCTTCGCCCCATCGAATATCACTCCAATTAACCTGAACAGATTCTATTTTAGAATTTTTTGACTTTACAAAATCAATAATTTCTTTTTCATGTTCTTTCAAATAGGCAATTTGTTTTTGCTTCGTCGCTTCTTTATCTTCCTTGGTTGTCGAAGGGGCTGCAATGGGTGCTTGTTTTGTTTGCTCTTTTGATTTTATGGTACATCCTCCTATACTTGCAAGGAGAGCTAATGTAGAGATTAATATAAATATCGTTCGTTTTTCCATGGGGTAACTTTCTCTAACACAGTTCATTTTCAATACGTATTGTACTTGTTTAGGAAATCGGCTTTCCGCCAATCGTAGGTTCATGGAGCATAAACATTTCTCGCATGTTAATTGATTGATCATCATTAATTGGAATATCCACTCCCCATCCTGAGTTCTCAATATGATTAATGCGACCAAAAACATTCATATAATATTCGGGAGTTGTAAGCCCACCATCACTCATCTGAGTTTCATCCCAATCAATCTGAACGGATTCGACTTTTGGATTTTGAGCTTTCACAAAATCGCCGATTTCTTTTTCATGTTTTTTCAAATAGGCTACTTGTTCTTTTTTTATCTCTTCTTCTGATTTTTGAATGACTTTCTTTGAAGAAGCGGTTGTTATCTTCTGCTCCGGTCTTTTGGTCAGTGTCATGATTTTTCCTCCTAGAAAAACAATTCCTAGGATCGGTAACAGAATAATCAAAAATAGTTCCAGTCGTCTCTTCATCTCTTCTTCTCCAAACTATGATAGTCTGCCAAAAATAACTACACTTCGAATCAATCTATCAACTTAATCACTCGAAAATTTCTTGACCTATGCTTAAGTTTTGCCCAAGTGACATCGTCTTTAAATTAATCTTTCCATCTTCCACAACCAAATCAACTCGCCAACCAGATTCAGGATTTTGATTAAATCCGCCAAAAATGAGAATCATCTCGTCACCACCTTGTGGCGTCCCATTTCCTGCTACTCCCCACTGAGTTTGATCCCAATCAATCTGAACGGATTCGACTTTCGGATTTTGGGCTTTTACAAAATCGATGATTTCTTGCTCGTGTTCCTTGAGAAAAGCGATTTGTTCTTTTTTTATTTCTTCTTCTGATTTCTGTACGACTTTCTTTGAAGATGAGGCCGTTATCTTCTGTTCAGGTCTTTTGGTTAGATGCATGATCTTTCCTCCAAGAAAAACCAGTCCTAGTATCGGTAACAAAATGATCAAAAATAGTTCCATTTGTCTCTTCATTCAATTCTCTCCAATCGTTCCTTTCATGACTGAATAGGCCAGTCACTTTCCTTACTATTATAGCATCTTTCATTTGAATCTCAATCTAACTCACTAGTTAGAGACTTTATGCAACAATCATAAAAGAACTTGCGAGGTTCTGCTAGATTATAGGTAATCCTTTTTTACAAATATCAACCTAGGTGATGCTAAATATTCAAATGTTGCATTTTTGTAGAGTATCTAAAAATAAAATGAAACTTTCCGCTGTGAGAAAAGTGCTAGAAACACTATTGTTTCTAGCACTCGGGAGTTTTGGAACCTTAGGTCCAAAACTAAGTCATGGAACTTCTTCGAAGTTCGCTGACATCCGTACTCACTTAAGGAAAGTTTCTAAGAAGAATTCATCTTCAAACAAAAAGGAACCCGGAGGTTCCTTTTGTGTTATTTACGATACATCTTGACCTGGAGGTAAAGATCGTTATAGACTCCAAGTAATTTCTTGCCTAATTGTTGATAGACTTCCAAATGGTCCAGCGTTTCATCGCTTGGATAGAAGGCTTGGTCATCTTGGATTTCTTTTGGCAACATGGCTTTGGCTTTTTTATTTGGCGTTGAGTAGCCGACATAAAGAGCATTTTTCAAAGCATTTTTAGGACGAAGCATGAAGTTAATAAAGGCATATGCTGCTTCTTTATTTTTCACGGTTTTTGGAATGACAATGTTATCAAACCAAAGGTTGCTGGCTTCAGTTGGGACGACATAGCGAAGATCCTTATTGGCTTCGAGCATTTGGCTGGCTTCTCCTGAGAAGGTAACCCCAATAGCCGCATTGTTTTGGATCATATAGCCTTTCATCTCATCAGCAACCAAAGCTTTGATGTTTGGCGTCAAGGTGTAGAGTTTATCTACTGCCTCTTGTAATTTCTTTGGATCCTTTTCATTGAGGCTATAGCCCAAGGTATTGAGACCAATTCCCATGACCTCACGCGCACCATCGTACATCATGATGTCATTTCTGTACTCTTCACGCCAGAGATCTGACCAATGTTCAGGAGCATTTTTAACCATCTTGGTATTGTAGACGATCCCCAAGGTACCCCAGAAATAAGGGACTGAATATTGGTTGCCTGGATCAAACGATTGGTTCAAGAGTTTTGGATCGATATTTTCCATCCCTTTAATCTTGGATTGGTCCAACTTTTCAACCAGATGTTCATCCATCATCTTGGCAATCATGTATTCACTAGGAATCGCAATATCGTAGGTAGTTCCCCCTTGCTTGATCTTAGTGTACATGGCTTCGTTGGAATCAAAGGTATCATATTGCACCTGAATTCCTGTTTCTTTGGTAAATTCCTTGAGCAAGTCTGGATCGATATAATCTCCCCAGTTGTAAATGACCAGCTTGTCACTATTCTTGGTATTCATGCTCGCTTCGATCTGGTGGCTAATTCCCCAGAGGACCAGAATGACAAGGACAATCCCAGTTAGGAATGAATAAAGTTTTTTCATGCTGTTTCCTCCTTTTCACGGGTAATAAAGTAATAACCGATGACCAAGAGCACACTAAAGAGAAAGACAAGGGCGGACAAGGCATTGATACTGAGGGAAATCCCTTGTCGCGCACGGGAGTAGATCTCTACAGATAAGGTTGTAAAGCCATTTCCGGTTACAAAGAAAGTCACGGCAAAGTCATCAAGCGAATAGGTAAAAGCCATAAAGTAGCCCGCAATAATGGCTGGTGTCAGATACGGCAACATGATCTCTTTGAGCATTTGCACTTGGGTAGCTCCCAAGTCATAGGCAGCATTGACCATATCCCGGTTCATTTCCTTGAGACGTGGCAAGACCATCAAGACCACAATGGGAATCGAGAAGGCTACGTGGCTAGCCAGAACAGATAGGAAACCTAGCTGGTACTTGACCGTCGTAAAGAGAATCAAGAAGCTGGCCCCGATCATAACGTCTGGCGCTACCATGAGAATGTTGTTAATGGAGAGCAAAGGTCCTTCTAACTTTTTCTTGGATTGGTAAATATAAATGGCTCCAAAGGTTCCAATCACTGTCGCAATCAAGGCTGACAAGAAGGCCAAGAGGAAGGTCTCTGATAAGATCAGCATCAGGCGACTATCTGCGAACAATTCATTGAAATGCTCAAGCGTGAAGCCCGTGAAGGCATTCATATCTCCCCCTTTATTGAAGGCATAAAAGATCAAATAGAAGATGGGAAGATAGAGGATCAGAAAGACGAAGCCTAGATAGAAATGGGATACTTTTTTCATCGTTCTCTCCTTTCTCTAGTTGCCCACATGGTAAGGAGCATAGCAAGGATCAGAACAACTCCGATGGTAGAACCCATTCCCCAGTTTTGTGTTGTCAGGAAGTGCTGTTCAATCGCAGTCCCTAAGGTAATGACTCGGTTTCCACCGATCATCCGTGTCAACATGAAGAGACTCAGACTAGGAATAAAGACAGACTGCACACCTGAGCGGACTCCATTCATGGACAAGGGGAAGACCACATGACGGAAGGTATCCCAACGATTGGCTCCCAAATCATAGCTGGCATTAATCAAGTTTGGATCTAAGTCATCTAAGACATTAAAGATCGGCAAAATCATAAAAGGCAACTCGATGTAGCTGGCTACAAAGATAAAGGAGAAATCGGTAAAGAGGATCTGCTGGGGAGCGACTCCGAGAAAGCTTAAAAAGCTATTAATGGAGCCGTTTTGCCCAAAGATTCCGATAAAGGCATAGGCCTTGAGCAAGAGATTGACCCAGGTTGGCAAGACGATCAACATCAACCACAACTGCCGGTGTTTAAGCAGCGTCAAAAAGTAAGCAGTCGGGTAGGAGATCAAGAGCGTCACCAGGGTGACGATTCCGGCATAAAGGACCGAATTAAAGCTCATCTTTAAATAGGTCAAATTTTGCGAAGTGAAGAACTCTTTGTAGTTTTCAAGTGAAAACTGCCCTTCAACGTTAAAAAACGATTGAAAGATGATCATGACTACAGGTGCCAAGACAAAGAGAAAAATCCACAAGAAATAGGGGAGGATAAATAGATTAGAGGTTGTTTTCTTCATCTCTTTCCTCCTCAATGGCATTAATCAAACCAGCTTCTTGCTCTTCCACTTCAACGTACTCTTCGATCCGCGCATCGAATTCTTCTTCGGTTTCGTTGAGACGCATAACGTGGATATCTTCTGGTTCAAAGTCTAGCCCAATGACTTCTCCCACGATAGCCTTCCGAGTGGAGTGAATCATCCACTCATTTCCCAAATCATCATAAGCGATGATCTCGTAATGCACACCACGGAAGAGCTGGGTGTCCACCTTCACTTGGAGCTTGCCTTCTTCAGGAAGAGTGATTTGCAAGTCTTCAGGACGAATGACGACTTCAACTGGTTCATTTGGACGCATTCCCCCATCGACCGCTTCAAAGCGTTTGCCATTAAACTCCACCAAGTAGTCCTCGATCATACGCCCATCTAGAATGTTGGACTCCCCGATAAAGGTAGCTACAAAGTGGTTGATCGGTTCATCATAGATATCTACTGGTGTACCAGATTGGACGATCTCTCCTTCATTCATGACAAAGATCCAGTCACTCATGGCAAGGGCTTCTTCTTGGTCGTGGGTAACAAAAACAAAGGTAATCCCCAAACGTTGTTGCAATTCCCGCAACTCATACTGCATGTCTGTCCGAAGTTTCAAGTCAAGTGCAGACAAGGGCTCATCTAAAAGGACCACTCGTGGTTCATTGATAATAGCCCGTGCAATAGCTACCCGTTGGCGTTGACCACCAGATAATTTTTGGATCGAACGTTTTTCAAATCCAGCTAACTGGACCATTTTCAAGACTTCTGAAACCCGACGTTCAATCTCAGCCTTGTCCACCTTTTTCAAACGAAGGGGAAAAGCCACATTTTCAAAGACCGTCATATGTGGAAACAGGGCATAGGACTGAAAGACGGTGTGGACGTCCCGTTTGTTGGTAGGGACATCATTGATCCGTTCCCCATCAAGATAGACATCTCCAGTCGTCGCATCCAAAAGACCTGCAATGATATTAAGGATGGTCGATTTTCCTGATCCAGATGCACCAAGCAGGGTATAGAACTTCCCTTCTTCCAATTCAAAATTGATATCCTTTAGGACAACGGTTCCGCTATCTTCAAAGACCTTTGAAACATTTTTAAACTCAATAATTGGTTTTTTCAATTCACATAAATTCCTTCTTTACTGCGATTACCAAACTGCTTTTCATACGAAAATGCAGCGGCTGACAGGAAGACCTGTCAGACCACCAATACCTCTCGGGGACTTACTAGACTGCCCCACCTATTTACGGTATCGATAGGCACTCACCCCCTCTCCGACTGATGCTATCGATGGTTCACTATCAATTGTTCTTCACTACTAAAGTTCTTAGTCTTGGCCGATAATGCGAACTTCTGCTTCTAAACGGACGCCTGAGTGAGCTTCTACTGCCTCAATGACATGGGCGATCAGGTCTTCGTAGTCCTTAGCTGTTCCATTGTCGACATTGACCATAAAGCCGGCATGCTTTTCAGAAACTTCCACACCACCGATTCGATAGCCTTTCAGACCTGCTTCACTGATCAATTGACCTGCAAAATGACCGACAGGACGCTTAAAGACAGATCCACAAGAAGGGTATTCAAGGGGTTGTTTCAACTGACGAAGATGGGTCAACCGATCCATCTCCTGCTTGATCACCTCGTGATTGCCTGGTGACAAAGCAAATTTGGCAGAGATGACGACAGCACCTGTCTCTTGAATCTTAGAATGACGGTAGCCAAAAGCTAGTTCACTCGCTGACAGAGTTTCGATCTCTCCGTCTTTGGTCAAGACCTTACAGGATACTAGGACATGAGCGATTTCTCCCCCATAGGCTCCCGCATTCATAAAGACAGCACCACCGACACTGCCTGGAATGCCACTAGCAAACTCGAAGCCTTTCAAACTATGGTGCAAGGCCACATGAGTGGTGTCGATGAGTTTAGCTCCTGCCTCTGCTTCGATCACATAGCCGTCCACACTGATGTCACGCAAGCGATCAAACATAATGACAAATCCCGGAATGCCCCCATCACGGACAATGATATTGGACGCATTGCCCAGGACCATCCATGGGATTTGCTCTTGGTTGGCAAATTGGACGATGCGTTTTAATTCGTATTGGTTGCGAGGGAAGGCTAAAAATTCAGCATTCCCACCGACCTTTGTGAAGGTATAATGTTTTAAAGGTTCTTGAAAACGGATATCAATCCCTTCAAGAATTTGATTCATTTTTTCATTCATCTTTCTGTCTGTTCTCTCTCTATAAAAATACAAACTATTATACCAAATTTTTGACTATTTTTCGACCCTAAAAAACAAAAGAAGACCTATAATATTCAGGCCTTCCTTTTACCATTTATTATGCAATTTTACGTGCGATGGTACGATTCTTTTGTCCATCCAGAGCTGATTTGACCGAAATCCAAGCACCACCAAGAGTAAAGACAGCTAGCAAGCCTAGATTCAAGTAAAATTTATCTGGGACGTCCCCTGAAAATGTCGCTTCATTGAGAAGCGTCCAGGACATATCAAATGGCAAATCCAGTTCACTCATAAGCGCCAAAGTATAATCTAATTGGTTGACCAAAAAGACGGTCAAGACCATCAAAATAGCTGAAACTACCACACCTTTTTTAGTCAATTTCTTACCAAGGATCTCATAACCTTTGATGGTACAAAAACCAAGGGCTGCCCCTGCTAAAACAGACACATAGCCAAGACGCGCTACCAAGAGGGCAACGGCTCCACCGATGATCACACCGATCACAGCCCCTACAATCCCTAAAAGGAAGTTTTCTTCCCGAGCTTCATAAGCTTCAACTGTATCTTGCACTTCGGCTTGGTAAGCTCTAAAGGTTTCATCGTCGATTAAAAAGATCGCATCTCCAATTTGATACAGACCGATTGGTCCTTCCTCACCCGTTTGCGCATTCACTTGCACAAATTGGTGGTTGAGCAAGAAATCAACAATATCTTGGATAGCTGTCCATAAGGTTTCGACAGCCTTCCCTTTGGTCATTCCACCTTTGACGACGATCGAGGTCAAGTAACCATCAGAAGAGATAGCATTAATGGCTTTTGATTGTTCTTTTAATTCATTCCAAAGAATTTCACTATCTTCGATCAAGTCTCCTTCGGAACCTTGTTTCACACTGAGTGAAATGGTAAATACATTCTTGGTTTGAGCGCCTTCAATGACCAACAAGAAGCCTTCACGCTCTCCATACATCACACGGGCTTCGCCATCAAATTGCAGTCCAAGATCGGTAGCAATACTATATAAATATTCTGGTTTCATGTTTCCCCCTAGATTTTCGGGAAAGCTTGAGCTTTTCCCCATACAGTTTCCATTCTACCATAGGAGAAGCAAAAAGGACATATACAAAAGTATACATCCTTTTTTCAATTGTGTTACATTCAGTCTTATTTCTCGACACGAACGCCAAATGTGTCGATTTTAAGTTGGAAAATCTGACCATCTAGCCCAAGTGCTGCGAGAGCTGCTACAAAGGATGCGACATGCTCTGGTGCCAAAAGGTTCATGATCGTTGGGCCTGCTCCTGAAAGATAGGTGGCATAAGCATCGTGTTGATGCGCAACTTCTTTTACCTGAGGGAATTCTTTGACCAAGGATTGACGATAGCGCTCGTGGAAATGATCTAACTCAATGGAGCGACCAGCCGTCTCCAAATCTCCCTTGAGAAGAGCCGCGATGGCCACATTGGCTACACTACTAGCTGCAACAGCTTCCTTATAAGACCATTCTTTCGGTAGGACATTGCGGCTATCGCTGGTCTTCAATTGGTAGCTCGGTACAAAGGCCACAAGGTCACAGCTTGGGAAGTCAGCCGTGACATATTGGACATCCTCACCGATATAGCTCGCAATGACCATATTCCCAAAGATAGCTGGAGCTACATTATCCGGATGCCCTTCGATCTCGGTCGCGATGCGTAATTTCTCAGCATCTGATAGCTGGAGGTTGGCTAATTGGTTGGCCAATTCAATCCCTGCTACAATGACCGAGCTAGAAGATCCAAGACCACGCGCCAAAGGCACTTCACTAGTCATCTTGATCCGATGGGGTTGCATATCAGTTGAGATAGAAAGAGCTGTTGAGAGCAAAAGGTTTTTCTCATCTGTCGGAATCCCTGCTCCAAGATCATGCTCAATGAACCAAGCATCAGCTGGTTCAAGGACTTCAATGGTCAAATAGCGAGTCACGGCAATCCCAACCGAATCAAATCCTGGCCCTACATTGGCACTGGTTGCTGGAACAATAATTTTCATGCTTATTCTCCCAAGACTTTAAAGGTATTCAAGAGTTCGAAATTCGCCTCTGAATCCAATTTTTCAACCAAGTTCTTGAATTGAGTTTGGTTAACTTGGTGAGTAATGATGACAACACTTGCATAGTGACCATCTGAGTCTTCTTGAAGGATTTGCTTGAAGGAAGCTCCTTCTGCATTAAAGATTTCCGCAAGACGCAAGATTTGACCAGTCGCATCTGGTGCTTTGATTGAGAAGTAATAATTGTTCTTCACGTCTTCTGGCTTAGCCAATTGAAGAGGGCGACTGTATTCATTGAAGGCTTTACCGATTGTTCCTTCTTTTAGTCGACGGACAATGCGAACGAGGTCGGCTACGACACTTGTCGCAGTTGGTTTTTGACCAGCACCTGGTCCGTAGTACATAGACTCACCAATACCGATGGATTCCACATAGACCGCATTCATGACATCATTCACTCCTGCGAGTGGATGTTGTTTTGGAAGGAAGGTTGGTGTCACTTCTGCTGCGATCCCTGACTCTGTTTCAACGATAGATCCGACCAGCTTAATGACATATCCAAGGCTTTGAGCAACCGATACATCTTGAGGAGTGATCTGGCTAATTCCTTTGTGACCTACTTGGTCAAATTGGATATTCATCCCAAAAGCGAACTGGCTCAAGATCACCATCTTGTATGCAGCATCGATTCCTTCAACGTCGTTGGTTGGATCACTTTCAGCGTAACCAAGACGTTGCGCTTCTGCTAAAGCATCCTCATAAGTCCAGCCTTCTTCGACCATTTTGGTCATCATGAAGTTAGATGTTCCATTGACCACCCCGAGCACTTTGGTCACCTTGTCGGAAGCAAGGGAATTCACCAAGGTCCGAAGGATTGGGATCCCACCAGCTACGGCAGCTTCATAATAAAGAGCCACTTGGTGTTTTTTAGCAATCTCTAGCAACTCGCTTCCATGAACGGCAAGAAGGTCTTTGTTAGCAGAAACCACGTGCTTCCCTGCTTCAAGAGCACGGGTGATAAAGGTCTTAGCTGGCTCAATACGACCCATCAATTCAACCACGATGGCAATGTCCTTGTCTTCAATGATCTCATCGACATTGGTCACAAAGTTGTAGTCATGACCAGCAGCTTGTAATTTTTCCTTCTCAGCATCATCTCGAACCAAGACCTTGGCGATCTCGATTTCATCTTGAGCTGCCTGGGTGATTTTTTCATGGTTTTCTTTTAATAAAAATGGTACGCCACTTGCAACAGTACCAAATCCTAGTAAGGCAATCTTAACAGACATCCTATTGACTCCTTGAATTTTCTATAGTAGCTCCATTATAACAAAAACTTGAGCGTTTGACAGCCAATTGCCTTAAAAATTCTGAATTTTCATGACAGGATCTGCCTGTAGCAAGTTCTGGAAAAGAACCTAGAATTTGTGGTACAATAAAGAAAATAATGAAAACGGTGACACTATGAGTAAACGAAGAGTACCTAAAAAAATCAAAGCCCTACTTGGAATCAATGCCCTCCTACTGGTCTGTATCTTTATTTGTAGCTTTCTTCTGATCAAGCGGATCACTCAGCCGAATGAGGGGAATACCAGTGGCACTGCCATGACGCGTTCTCTCGAAGAAGGTAGCTCCTCTATCGAGTGGACTCGGGTGAAAAAGCCGGTCAAACTGCCCATCCTCATGTACCACTCCGTGCACAATATGGCCGAGTCTGAAGCTGCCAATGCTAATTTGATCGTTGATCCAGAAACCTTTGAAAGCCAACTAAAGGCCCTAAAAAAAGCGGGTTACTACACCCTGACACCTGGGGAAGCCTATCGCATCCTCGTCAAGAACGAAGTACCCAAAGGAAAGAAATTTGTCTGGCTGACCTTTGATGATGGCGTCGAAGATTTCTATACTATCGTCTATCCGCTTCTTAAGAAGTACAAGATGACCGCCACCAATAATATCATCACGGACTTTACCCAAAAGGAAAAAGAAAATGTCCTGACCTTTGACCAAATCAAAGAGATGAAAAGTGCTGGCTTGACCTTTGAAAGCCATACGGTCAATCATCCAGACCTAGCCAATTCCAGTCTTGAGACCCAAAAGAATGAGCTAGTTGCTTCTAAACGCCTGCTAGATAAGGTGCTGGATCAAAATACCAGCGTTATCGTCTACCCATCCGGTCGCTACAGCCAGGTCACGATCGACCAAGCCAAGAAAGCTGACTACAAACTAGGCCTCACCACTAAAAATGGACTAGCCAGCTCCGCTGATGGACTCTATTCCCTCAAACGAGTCCGGATCCTTCCAACCACTACAGGAGAGGATCTCCTAGCCATGATCCAAGAATAAAGAAAGAGAGTGGGACAGAAATCGGTAATTCGTTAGAATTCGATTTCGTCGTCCCACCTCCGCACAGTTGAGTAGGGCTGTAAAAGCTGATGAAATCAGCGTAGTAGAGCCCACTCAACCACTGCGTCTTGCTCGACAATCCAAAAATAATTGAGAGGCTAGGACTTTTGTCCCAGCCTCTTTTGTTAGAGTTACTTATAAAAAATTTTTTATCGTTGATTCATAAACTGTAATAGGATTCAAAAATTTTTAAAAGAGCTTCAACATTGATTTGCTATAGTCTTTGACTTTCTTTTATAAATGCTCAAAACAATTGCAAATGACAACAACTGCCAAAGAATAATTCTCACTATCTGCAAGCTATCTGATTCAGAATTTGAGACAACATGAACCAGATTTGAAGCAAGATTGTTGAAAAGATGATCTCCTAGTCCTAGCCACAAGGAACCTGTCATTTTGTATAGTAAGGACCATTTAATGCTCATCATTCCCGCTAGGATAACATAGCCAATCCCCATGGTAATAAGATTTAAGAGTGACGATTCTCCTTGAAGATAATCTCTGAAAGGCATTGCCAAGTGCCATATTCCAAATAGGAAGGCTATAAAGAATAGACTCTTACGGTAAGAAATCCCTTCAAGAATTTTGGTGAAAAGGCCACGAAAAACTCCTTCTTCCATCCACACGTTTATCAGGTTAAATAAGACACTTAACAAGATAAACAAGATGCCTGCTTGTGATCCTTTTTCATCAGTTAAAGAGAAACCACTCGCATAAAATGATAAGTGAACATTGTCATGAAGAAACAAGAGAACAATACACTCAACTGTATATGCAAAGATGGAGCACACTAAACCAAAGAGTAGGCCATTTCCTATACCTCTTATTATTCCATTAGGTGTAAAACCAATATCTATCCATCTTAATTTGCTAATTGAAAGAATTCCCCACAATAAAAGTATTCCAAAAAGCTTGTGTAGAAAATTCTACGATAAAAAGGTTTCATCTGTCCTCATATAGAAGTATTCGAATAGCCTTGCTACTGAGCAGATAACAAATATAATTGAACAACTTAAAATAGGTTTCTTTATTAGTTGATTTAGCATATCTTTCTTTCAAATAAGTCTTTTATAAAAGTTAATTTCAATATTTCACTCAGTCCAATTCCTTCTCTAGTTCTTTTAGAAAGGTGATTAAAAATTGATGGCGACTTTCTGCCATTTGTTTGGCAGTCTCCGTGTTCATTTCATCTTTTAAGAGGAGCAACTTGTCGTGGAAATGTTGGACGGTATCAGTAAGGGGTCTCCCTTTGTGGCCACCATAGGAAAAAGTTCGCGCAATTCCTACAGCTCCTATCGCATCGAGCCGGTCTGCATCCTGGACAATCTTGCCTTCTAAGGTTTCTGGATGTTTACCGCGATTTTTGCTGAAAGAAACAGCATTGATTACCCGACAAATCTGCTCGATTTGGTTTTTAGGAGTACCGATCTCTTCTAGAAACTTACGAGCATTCGCATGATTCTCTGTTTGAAACAATTTATCATCATCAGCATCGTGAAGAAGAGCTGACAAGCCCACTATCTCCAGATCACATGGCCCTTCTGCTTGTGCGATTCTCATAGCATTAGTATAGACGCGGAGGGTATGCTCTACATCATGGCCATCCGCTCGATCAGCAAATAAGGTTTTCACATACTGCTTAGCAGCAAGAATTCGTTCTTCCATCATCGTTCTTGTCCTTTGAATAATCTATGTATAGTTCTATCTATTCATTTGGGCTAGTTATGGAGAGGGGCAGTTTACTTTAAAACCACCTATCGGTGGTTCTTACTTCTTCTTTTGTGGGAAGAGAGGAAGGCCTAGGGTCGCGATTTTCTCAGCGGGAATCTTCATGCCATCCTTGATCCATTTGGAGATGACAGAGACAATGGCTGAGCTCCAGAAGGAATTGAGGTAGCTGCCAGCGCCATTTGATGAGCTGCCATTTCGTTTTTCTAAAAAGTCATAGACTGCCTTGGTCAAGAGCCGTTCAAAATTGTAATCAATGGCCAGGCTGATAATCTTAGCTTCTTTCTTAACTTCCTTAAAAAGATAGACCCAGACTTGGTAGAGATCTGTCTTGAGGTTGTAGCCATCTAAAGACTTGGTAATTTTTGCGATACTAGATTGAAAGATAGACTCAAGAATCTCTTCTTTTGATCCATAATTGCGGTAAAAGGCCGCGCGAGAGACCCCAGCACGCTGAACCAGCTCAGAGATGGTGATCTTTTTCAGATCTTTTTTCTCCAATAGTTGCAGGAGAGAGATTTCGATGGATTCTCGTGTAATCGCATTGTTTTCTTGGTTAAATCGTTTGAGATTTTCCAAGGATTTCTCGGATATTTTTCTTTCTGCCATAACATTTACTTTCTATCTGTCTCACCTGATGTTATCTGCTTGGATAGCATGGTACTTCATGATATAATTGTAAAAGAAGACAAACTACTTGTCAATGTACATTTTTATACAATTATGAGGTATGAACTGATGAAATGGAAAATTATTGCGGATTCAGGCTGTGACTACCGCTCTTTGGACAACCTGGCACCAGATACGGAGTTTGTCAGTGTCCCACTGACCATCCAAGTGGGAGAAACTATCTACACAGATGATGTCCAACTCAATATCGATCAGATGATGGAGGAGATGTATGCGACTGCGACTGCATCTAAGTCTGCCTGCCCAAGTCCGGATGATTACATGAAGTCTTTTGAAGGGGCGGATAATATCTTCGTTGTTACCATCACAGGGACCCTTTCTGGTAGTTACAATAGTGCCGAGGTGGCCAAGAAAATTTATCTGGAAGAGCATCCGAATACCAATATTCACGTCATTAATAGCTTGTCAGCTGGGGGCGAGGTGGACCTAATCGTTCGCAAGCTCAACCAGTTGGTCGCTGAAGGTCTCGATTTTGATCAAGTGGTTGATGTGATCACTACTTATCAGTCTAAAACCAAGTTGCTCTTTGTTTTGGCTAAGGTCGATAATCTGGTCAAAAATGGGCGTCTCAGCAAATTGATCGGGACTGTTGTCGGACTCCTCAATATCCGGATGGTCGGAGAAGCTAGTAAGACGGGTACCCTTGAGTTGCTTCAAAAAGCACGGGGACAAAAGAAAGCTATCAAGGCTGCTTTTGATGAACTAATCAAGGCGGGTTATAAGGGCGGACATATTACCATCGCCCACCGCAACAATGAAAAATTTATCGAGCAATTCTCTGAATTGGTTCGTGAGAAATTCGCCCATGCAATGATCGAAGTCCTCCCTACTTCTGGACTTTGTAGTTTCTATGCTGAAGAAGGCGGACTCCTTATGGGATATGAGATTTAAGTTACCACTAAAAAGGAGGCTGGGACAAAAGTCCTAGCCTCTTTATTGTTTTTGGATTGTCGATCAAGACGCAGTGGTTGAGTGGGCTCTACTACGCTGGTTTCATCAGCTTTTACAGCCCTACTCAACTGTGCGGAGGTGTGACGACGAAATCGAATTCTAACGAATGACCAATTTCTGTCCCACTCTCTCTTTTTATTCTCCGATCTCTTGGTAGAGAGTGCGGATTTTTTTGCGGTAGATGGTAGAACTGATTGCTACTCCGACTAGCAGCAGGACACTATAAAGGATCACAGCCAGCAGAGTGCTGACGGAATGGTAAGTCCAAATGAAGCTGACAATAATCAAGAGAAACATCACAAAGAGAAAGACAATCAAGAGAATGGACTGAAGGGCTGCATTCCCACGATGACGAGTCATTAACTCCGTGATATTGGTCCAATTGGTGCTAAAATTTTGAAAATCTTTGACATAGTCTATAATGCAGAACGGAATGGTGGTCACAATCCAGATCAGCAACATGGCAAGGATGGCCAAGGGATGCACGCCAAAATAGAGACAAACGCCAAGCAAAAGAAGGTCCGGAAGGATGGATTGCACCAAATAGAGCAACCAAAACTTCATAAAGAGATAGCGCTTGAAATCAATAGGGAGCGATCTCAAGTACTCAAAGTTTTCACGCTCCAGCGAAATACCGATACTGGTCAAGCCTCCAAAACTATTGAAAACACCGATCAAGATGGCAACAAGGGTCAGTGGTACCAGATACTGGGGTGTCAAGTAAGGACTGAGGCCTCCTATATTTTTTGATGCTCCTGCTGCTCCACTGAGGAGGAAAATATATGGCAGAATACTCATCATCAATAGGACTTGCACCATAAGGGTTCCATCGCTCAAGAGTCTGCGATGATACTGAATGACAAACTGTCTAAAGGAGTCTTTCTGGCCCACATGGATGGCTTTCACGCGCTCTTTGACGGTTTGGTTGGTCGCAACCGCAAGGGCTGCATCATAGAATTGTGGGATCACGATTTTGCGAACCAGGCCGATCAAGACCAAAAGCACCGCTATCCAGCCCAGAAGGCCAAGGATCGCTCCACCATCAAAAGGATGGAGGATAAACTGATGAAAGGCTGTAAAAGGTGGAAATAGAATGGGAATATCCGCTCCACCCGACACCTCTACCCGATGGGTTTGGACTAGATTCAGATAGAGATAAGCTCCTAGGCTCAGAAGAGAACCAATTCCGACCATGATGTTGGAGACCAGGGTCGTGTGTTTTTTGAAAAAAAGGGTCTTAGTGATCAAATGAGCTAGTAAAATCGTCGCTAAAAAGAGAACGCCTAAGAGAATCACGGCACAAAAGAGGCCTAGCAGGATCCCTAACGGATTGAAGCCGCCTGCTTGGACAGGCAGGATCAAAAAATAGCTGATCAATGGAAGGATAGCCATGAGAAGGGTCAGGATGACCGAGATACTTTTTCCAGCAATGACTTCCGCATCTGAGAAAGCATAGGGCCGGTAAAACTGGAGGTCCTTGCTTTCATAAAAGACATTGTAAAAACTCATAAAGCCTTGGGAAATGGTCATCAAGGAAAAGAGGGCCACCATATTGACAAAGAAGGCTGGCTGATGGACAAAATCATAGATACTAAAGAGCAAGCCAAATATGAGGAAATAGACCAATCCTAAAAAGAGGTAGTTGAGCACCGATCTGCGGGCAACATTGAGTTTGACGTCCGGTTTTTTAGCCTGTTTGGCGCGTAATTTTGCGATCTGGGCCGGCTGACTAGCATAGATGATATTGACATTGACCAGCTGTTGGATGATCTTAAGACGCATGATCGCCACCTTCTTCCTTCCGCCCCGCTAGGCTGAGATAGATACTTTCCAGACTTTGTTCGGGATGTTGGCCCTTCAATTCCTCGATCGTCCCATAGAAGATGAGATTACCTTTTTTGAGAATGGCGATCTTATCACAGAGTTGTTCGGCCACTTCTAATACGTGGGTAGAGAAAATAACCGTCTTGCCGCGATCCGCATGTTGGCGCATCATTTGTTTTAAATCGTAAGAAGCCTGTGGATCCAAACCGGTCATGGGTTCGTCCAAGACCCAGATATCTGGATCCGACAAGAGGGCTGCAATGACAAAGACCTTCTGGCGCATCCCATGTGAAAAGGATTCAATCACTTCATAGCGGTGGCTCTGAAAATCAAAGATCGTAAGAAGCTCTTCCAAGCGTTGATCACAGTCTTTCTGACTCATATCATAGGAGGTCGCAACCAACTCCCAGAATTCATTGGCTGTGAGGCGCAAGAAAAGATCTGGTGAATCCGCTACATAACCGATCTTCTTTTTGATCGCCAGCCGATGGCTATAGAGGTCCTGACCATCCACTTCAATTGATCCAGTAGTTGGGGTGATGACACTGACCAGGCTCTTAATCGTCGTTGACTTTCCAGCTCCGTTGTGGCCAATCAAGCCGACAATTTGTCCATCTTCGATGGTCAGATCCAAGTGGTTGAGGGCAATGTGCCCATCGTAATCTTTGGTAACTCCGTGAAATGTAATCATGTTAACTCCCTAATGGATCCTCATTGGGACCGTTTTTTCTTATTCTGTTGATAAGCGATCATCGAAATGGTAGAGCAATTCTAGCAGATAGTTTGGAATGGTCTCTAAGAAGTCTTCTTTGTAGACCCGCTCTCCTCGCTTATGCAATTCTTTGCCCCAAGGGCCTAGATTGACCGCTGGAACCTGAATTTGGGCAATTTTTTCCAGATCCAGATCATAGACCTGGGCTGGTGTGGCTAGGCTATCCAAGACGACTTGATAAGAGGCCACATCCTTTTCCAAGGCACAATAACTGGTGTCGTTAATCCCCATAAAGTATTCTTCGACTTTTAAGAGGTAACCTCTTGTGTCCAGATACTCGCGGTAATCAGTGATGAGGGACACGATATTGAGATCGGTATTGTCCAAAAAGCGGCAGTTCATGGAAGGATAATAGGGGGGCGCAAAACCAATAACCACCATGGGATCCTTATCTCCGAGAAACTCTAGGAGTCGCTGGATTTGCTGAATCGCAAGGCTCTGGTAGCTGGTCCCATTACGAAAATCGTGCTCCGCTTTTTTATTAGAAGCTTCTCTAAAGTCTTGGTAACCCTCTAAGTCTTGGCAACGTTCCTCTAGTTGTTGATAGGTGATGACTCTTGGCCTTGCAATAATATGTTCTTGGCCAGCCTGATCCTGCAAGTGCTCATACTTCTTGTAAAAGGCGTCCAAGGCCTCTTGACTAAGCTCATAGATTCGTTGCAAGAGCTCTTGCGGTGTTTTCTTCAAATGCAACACACTGAAATAACCAGCCGCATACAGCACGGTCGATACATCGTACTGCTCCTTCAAATCTCTGAGATAGGACCAAGAAGGAAGGGGAGACGTTTCTCCCAAGGCCTGATCTGCCAGATCGGGATGAAGATCCAGCTGGCTTGCAATAGCTACTAAGAGCGACAAGGCATTGATCCCTTTGAGTGGCTCCTTCATATGGGACAAGACGCCTTGCGCCACAACGACTGGCATGAGTTTGCCGACTGCGCCAATGTGAAGGACCTTTTCTTTTCCTACTTCCGATTCAAAGGGCTCTGAATCCACTGCTAATACATAATTCAGATCAAACTTTTCCTGCAAATCTGTAAGGAGGCCTAAGGCTCCACGCATCCCACGTGAATAGGATTCCTCGTCTCCAACAGAGAGATAAAGCAGATTGACCTGACCTCCTGTGGGGTCTGCTGCATAGGCTTCCAGAACCCCCAATTGAAGGGCTAGGGCTGCTTTCATATCGCAAGACCCTCTGCCAAATTTCCACTCCCCAGAAGCTAAATCTTCCTGCATATCTGGTCGCCTATCCAGTGTTTTCAAGGCTTCTGCTACTTGATCAGAATCGAGCGCGATTTCTGCCAAATTTCCATAGTCTTCTAGATCGACTGTATCATGGTGGTGGAAAAGGATAACTGTTTTTTTCTTGCCCTTATCAACCAAGGCCCAATTGACCGACCGATGCAAGTGATCCTGTGGCACCTGATAGCGCCCAAAATGGTCCGGATGTTCCTTGAAATAGGGGATTTGTCCAATCCGTTGATCCAGGTAGGCTTCGATTCCTTGCTCGGTCTCAGTGTTGGTAAAGCTTGGGATCGCCAAGGCTTCAGTAAAAATCGTTTCGATGCTCTCTCTATTGGTGGTTTTCACTTTCTCTCCATCCTTCTTTTCTATTATTCATCTTTGTGAGCTTTGCCAAGTGACAACAGGCTGGTGAGCATGAGTCCTAGGAAGCCAAAGAGAGTCCAAGGGCTTGTTGCTTGACCTGTTTTTGGAAGGTTTTGTTGGCTTGTCACTTCTATCTCATCTTTATCAGCTCTTTGAGCCAATTCTTGTGCAGTTTCTTCTTTTTGTTCCTTACGGAAGTCCATCGGATCTCGACCGTGGCTTGGTTTTTGAGGAATTTCAGAAGCAGCTGGATTGGTTGGCGTCATTAGATTACTTGGAACAATTGGTTTTTCTGCTTGATCTACTGGACTTGGGTCTTGTTCAGGATCTACTTTTGGTTGAATGGTTGCAATTGGCAAGATCCGATCTGCCAATGACGCATACTCTGTATCTTTTTCACTTGGTTGATAACGGAACAAGAGAGACCGACTGTCTTCAACGATTGGAATCGTTGCAGAAATAGAATCTGTCTTGAAGGTCACTTCATAAGGATCTGCAAAATAAATATAATCCGGATCATAGGTGTGCAAACTCAAAACCAGTCGATGGCCTTTTTTCACTGTATAGAGATTTGGTTGCAGATACATGGTGTAATCATGATATTCATTTTCTTTCAGATCAATAGAATGACTAGAACTTGCTGAGTCATAGCGAGATGCTGGATTGGCCAGATTCATCCAACCACGCGCAATCACCACACTCTTAACCTTGTGGGTCTTGTAACGTTTGAGAGGCAAGGTTTCAAGGTTGCTACCATTCCAGTAGCCTGTCTCATCGATGGTTTCTTTTTCCAATGTGCGCGTGCTATAACCGTCTTTGTCATAGGTGATTTCTTCTTTGACCACATCAAAGTCTTCGTCTGAAACATCCATCAGGGTCGCACTGACATGGGCATGGTTTTTGTCTCCCTTGACAAAAGCAGCGCTAAAATGCACAGGAATATGGCCTTTGATGGTGACATCTTGGTCGACGGTGGCTGCATAGGAAGCTGCCACTTCGGAAGAATGGAAGGCTGCATCTTGGTTACGTGTAGTCCAGTTATTTCCTGTACCATAGTAATCGCCAGTTACTGTCACATCCTCCCGTTTAGAGTAGATTCGAGCGGAGATGGCATTGTTGGTATCCCATTTATCAAAACGACGCCATTTACTTGGATCTAGATTGTCCTGAGCTGTTACTTGTGGAAGGTTTTCAATCCCATTTTCAATACCGTAGAGGTAATGGCTATACCAGAGATTCATCAGGTCATTAAAGGCTTGGCCTGCGACTTCTGTCCCTGACCAACGAGTAGATGGATAGATGTGATTGCCCTGGTGGAGCAAGACCTTGGCATCGATCCCCGCCTTTTTATAGGCTTCTAACATGAGTTCAAAATGTTTGGGTTTGACATTGTCATCATTGAGCCCTTGGATAATGAGAGGGGCCGCTTTCAGATTGGCTGCATTGAGCGTGTAGTCGCGTTTAGCATATTCTTCGTTGTAATTATGACCATCCTTGTGTTGGAGCTCATTGAGCTTGGTGATATAGGCTGCATAGTAATCCTTGACCTTGTCCCAATCTTCCTTGTCAAGGATACGACCAGAGGTATAGACAGATAACCAGGAAAGGTCATTGGAAGCTCCTGTATCAAGGGGAGAGCCTTGGCTGTTGAAATGGTCATACCAACTAGCAATCCCTGCGGCTGGCACAATGGTCTTGAGCCCTTCAACCCCAGTGGACGCTACACCAAATGTCGTCGTACCTGCCCAAGACAAGCCTGTCATAGCGACATTGCCGTTGGACCAGTCTGCCTTAACTTCCTGGTTGCTAGTCTTATCAGAGTAGGCTTTGCGTTTGCCGTTGAGCCACTCCACGATATTCTTGTATGCGGCCACTTCAAGATCAGAGCCGGTCGTATTGATCCCGTCTGATCCTTTTGAGCCCAAACCACTACTGGTCACCACTGCATAACCACGAACTAAGAAATAATTGTACCAGTTGAGATTTTCGTAATCATAATGCGTATAATCTTCAGAGCTTTCACGTGGATTGACGTAGTACCAATCCTTTGGATCAGTTGCTTTGGCTACTTCTTCTGTCGTAACAGACTTGGTTGCTTGGCGTTTGGCAGGTTTTTCATAGAGCTTGGCCATATCGAAGTTTCCACCTTCTTTGAGGCCAATTGCCTCTAAGGTACGCTCTTCTGTTGTTCCTGTTACATAAGGACTAGCTTCAAAAATGGTCGCAGCTTTATAGTCCCCATTGACAGCAGCTTTTGGCACCTGCACGAAGGTCTTGACCAAGTCAGGCTTGCCATCTCCATCCGTATCATAATCAGTTTCCACATAGACAATATAGCGGACGATGTCACTCTTGTCATAGGAGTAATGCTCCGGATCGTCCCCTGGCGTAAATGGGAAAATAGGTTGTGCTTTGCCATTCAAAAAGAGAGGTGTCTTCTTGTCAGCTCGGTAAGCGGCACGGAGCTGTTTGGCTACATCAACCATTGAAGTGAGATTGGTGACCGGAGCAGATCCCTCCACTCCTTCCTTGACCATCCCAAGGCTCTTGGCAAAAGCTAATCGATCTTTATCAGTAGATCCGACTTGATTTTCCTTGATTGAAGCCCAGTTCAATAGTTGATTGACTGCCTCCGTCACAGTGACTTCTTTTTCACGATACTGGTCGGTTACAGTTGCACCAGTAATTTCAGCCAAGTCTCCTTGGGTTACTTTTGGAATCGCGCGCTCCTCTTGACTACCAACGGTAGGCGTCGCAGGCGCAAGGCTTGGCTGATTGGTTAGAGTGGGCTCAACAGTTAGAGCGCTCACCACCGTTGAACTTGACGCAGGTTCTTCATGTAGCTCAGTCGTCGGAGTAGTTGTCGGAGCGGTTGGCGAAGTGGTTGGTCTGTTAGTTTCTGAAACCTCTTCCACTTTTTCAGGCTGTACGATTTCTTTAGTATCTCCTTGTGTTGAGGTCACTGTTTCAGTAACTTCAGGACTTGCCGTAGAAGGAGTCACCGTCTCCTCAGTAGTTGTGCTACTTACTTGGTCTGCTTGCACATGCTGGGCGAGTACAGCAGGACTAATCAGTAAACCTGCAACGAGTAGAGAAACAAGAGTTGTTTTTTTCATAAAATGGTCTCCTTTCACCATTTTCAAAGTCAGTCCTAGCGGAGCCTGACTCCATTATGTTATATTCTCACTTCATTTCTTTCATGTATGCGATTTCTTTTTTAGAAAGGGCTTGCTTCCAGCGCAAACGTTTGTCGCATCCAACTATTTTTGGTAAAATAGGGACATTCACATGAAAGAAGAAATAACGATGGAAAATCAAACCTTAATGCAATATTTTGAGTGGTATTTGCCCGCTGATGGGAACCACTGGACGCGTCTTGCTGAAGATGCGCAACACTTAGCAGACTTGGGTATTCGTAAAGTCTGGATGCCGCCTGCTTTTAAAGCTACTTCTAACAATGACGTTGGGTACGGAGTCCATGACCTCTTTGATTTGGGCGAGTTCGATCAAAAAGGAACGGTTCGTACCAAATATGGTTTCAAAGACGATTATCTTCAAGCCATTCAAGCCCTCAAAGATGCTGGGATTCAACCAATGGCCGATGTCGTACTCAACCATAAAGCTGCCGCTGATGGCTTAGAGGAATTCGAGGTCGTTGAGGTCGATCCTATGGATCGAAACAAGGTTCTCACTGAGCCCTTCACCATTCAAGGATGGACTAAATTCACCTTTGATGGCCGAAATGGCGCCTATAATGACTTCCACTGGCATTGGTACCACTTCACCGGTACGGACTACGATGCTTCACGTAATAAGAATGGGATCTACCAAATCCAAGGGGACAACAAAGGTTGGGCTCATGGAGATCTGGTAGACAATGAGAATGGAAACTACGATTACCTCATGTATGCCGATATCGATTTCAAACATCCAGAGGTTGTAGAAAATCTCGACCAGTGGGCTGACTGGTTTATCGAAACGACTGGTGTAGAAGGTTTCCGTCTGGATGCGGTCAAACACATCGACTCCTTCTTTATGAAGAATTTCATCCACAATATTACCCAAAAGTATGGTGAAGATTTCTACGTCTTTGCTGAATTTTGGAATGGCGACACAGAAACTAACGATGAGTACTTGGAAAGCATTGATTACCTGTATGACCTGGTCGACGTAGCCCTCCACCAAAACCTCTTTAGAGCTAGTCAAGAGGGTGAAAATTTCGACCTTCGAACTATTTTTGATGGAACACTGGCGCTGAATCATCCTGAAGAGGCCGTAACCTTTGTGGACAACCATGATACCCAACGAGGGCAAGCCTTGGAATCTACCATTGAAGAATGGTTCAAGCCTGCAGCCTATGCCTTGATCTTACTTCGTGAAGCTGGTTTGCCTTGTGTCTTCTATGGAGACTACTACGGTATCGAGGGCAAGTTTGCGCAAGAAAGTTTCCAAGAGGTCCTCGATCGGCTCTTATGGGTTCGTAAAGATCTGGCCTACGGGGAACAAACAGACTACTTCGATGATCCTAATTGCATCGGTTGGACACGCTCAGGTACTGAAGAATCAGCACCAATCGCCTGCTTGATTTCCAATAACCAAGCTGCTACAAAAGTCATGGAGATCGGCTCATCCTACGCAGGTCTCACCTACTATGATATCTTAGAAAATTGTAGCGAAACTGTCCAAGTTCAAGAAGACGGTACTGCCGAATTCCCAGTGGCAGAGCGCTCCGTCAGCGTCTGGGTAGCCCAAGATACAGAGGGCCAATAACCAATAAATGTAATTTTCTCCTAGGATCTACATCTTCCTAGGAGAATTTTTTCCTGTAAAAATTTTATAGGAAATACAGCTTCATTTTAGCACTATAAGAAAGCGCTGTCAATGGGTGTCGCGTCTATTTAAAAGAAATAAAGAGCATAAGAAAACTCGTTTTCCAATATGGAAAACGAGTTTTCATTTTAGCTCAATTCTGCAATGATTTCTTTCAATTGGGCTTTCGTATGAACTCCAGCCACTTGTTTGACAACTTGTCCATCTTTTTTAAAGAGAAGAGTTGGGATCGACATGATACCGAATTGACGTGCTGTATTTGGATTTTCATCTACATCCATCTTACAGATTTTCAAATCATCTTCATGTACTTCTTCTGCCAACTGATCCAAGATTGGAGCTTGCATGCGGCATGGACCACACCAAGTTGCCCAAAAGTCAATCAAGACAAGGCCTTGGCTGGTTTCTTGTTCAAAAGTTGCATCTGTGATTACGTGTGCCATATTTCCTCCTTTTTCAGTAGTGACTACTGATTCTGCATTTCTACTTTTATTTTACACTAAATGATGTCATTTTAGAAATATTTGCTACGGGGACTCCTTAGGCATCTTCTCTCTTATTGCGCCAAAAGATGAGGGTAGAAGCTGTTAGGCTGATCACCCCTAAGAGACCCAGAGCATGATCTTTGCTCCCTGTTTGAGGAAGCGTATGGTCTGCTTTCTCTCCTCCCACTACAAGAGTTGCAGCTTGAGGATCTTCTGCCAATCCTTGTGAAACAAATTGAGGGCCATAGGATACAGCTAGTGTAAGATGAGATTGCTCTTGTCTTGCTGATGCTGTTTGCATCTGTTCATCTTTTTCAGGAAGAGTTTGGCTTGGTTGGACAAAGTATTCTGGGCTTGGCAGTGTATACTCTTGCTTGTAGTGTACTTCTGGAGCAACTAGAGCAGCTCCTTCAACTTCTGGTAAATTCGCATAGTCTGTATCTGTTGCACTTGGCACATAGGCTGCCTTTTGAGCACGTGTCTTTTCGACAATTGGAATCGCCGCCTGGATAGAATCTGTCTTGAAGGTCACTTCATATGGATGCTCCACTGTTAAATCAGACGGGTCATAGGTGTTGAAAACAAGCGCTAACTTGTGACCTTTCTTAACTGTATAGAGATTTGGTTGGAGATAAACCGTGTAATCGTGGTATTCTCCCACCTTTGGCTCGATACTATTTCTTGAGCTGGCTGAATCGTAGCCGGACTCAGGGTTCGCAAGGTTGATCCAGCCTTTTGCAATCACCTTGTACTTGGTCTTGATGGTTTCGTATTCGGCAACAGATAGGTTGCTTAAATTGCTTCCCATCCAGAAAGCGTCTGCTGTTTTATCTTGCTTGACGCTACCATTTCCCACCACGTCAAAGTCCTCATCTGCCACATCTACCAAAAGGGCGTTGATTTGGAAATTCTTTCCTTGACCTTTGGCAAGAGCTGCTTTGAAATGAACAGGGATGTGGCCCTTGATCGTAGTGTCCTCAGTAACATCAGAAACGAAGGTCAGATTGGCCTTAGAGGAGGCTTTGCTGACAGTTTCATTACGGTTAGCGATCTCAACACCTGCAGCCGCATAATCACTAGAAATGGTTTCTTCTAGACGTTTCGAGCTTGCATTCAAGAAGAGACGTTGACTGCTCTTCCAGTTATCATAGCTGGTCCACTTGCTTGGATCATAGTTGTTTTGAGCTAGGACCGCTGGCAAGCTTTCGACGTGATTGTCCACTCCGTAGAGGTAATGGATCAGCCAGGTATTGAGCAGGTCATAAAAGTCCTGACCATTGGCGGTGATGCCGTATCCCCGTGACATAGCCGCTGGGTAGACGTGATCTCCTTGGTGAAGATAGAGCTTGACATCTTGTCCTGCTTTCTTGAGGGCATCGTACATAAGTTCAAAGTGCTTGGTCTTGACATTGTCATCATTCAAGCCATGGACGATCAGGGCGCTGGTCTTGAGATTTTCCGGATGAAGGGTATAATCCCGCTCCTTCCAGACATCACTGTAGTTACGATCATGGGCGTACTGGTCCTTGTTCAATTGGTTGATGTAGTTGGAATAGTTTTGCCAAATCCCTGCCCAGTCGTCTTGGTCCAGCATCCGCGTGCTAACGTAGAGGGATAGCCATGAAAGATCACTATAAGGCGCATTGCCAAACTGGGTTCCTTGGCTATTGAAATAATCATACCAAGAGGCAATCCCTGCTGCTGGAACGATGGTCTTTAGGCCTTCTACGCCTGTCGCTGCCACACCAAAGGTCGTGGTTCCAGCCCAGGAGAGACCTGTCATAGCGACATTGCCTGTTGCCCAGTCTGCCTTGATTTCGACATTGCTGGTCTTATCGGTGTAGGCCTTGCGTTTGCCATTGACCCATTCGATGATATTCTTAAAGGCATTGATTTCGAGATCAGACCCCGTCGTGTTAAATCCTTCTGATCCCTTGGTACCAAGTCCAGCGCTGGAGATAAAGGCATAGCCCCTGACCAAGAAATAGTCGTACCAGTTCAGATCTTCGTAGTCATAGATATACTCGTAGGGACTGTAGTAATACCAATCCGATGCCTTGGCTTTTTTGGCTGCTTCTACTGTTGTTTCACTGCTTACTGGCTGTCTCTTTGCAGGTTGGCTGTGCAGTTTCTTCATATCATAGCTACCGTCCGTTGGAAGGCCCAGGCTTTCAAGAGTGACGTAGTTTTCATCGAGCGTCCCCGCTACGTATGGGCGCGCTTCGAGAATAGTGGCTGCCTTAAAATCGCCTTGTGCTACGGCTTTTGGTAATTGAACAATGGCTTTGACTAAGTCAGGCTTGCCATCTGCATCGGTATCGTAGTCCGTTTCGACATAGACTGGGAAGCGTACAATTTGGCTATCTTCATATTTGTAGTCTTGGTCTTCTTTTTCTCCCGTCGTATAAGGGAAAATCGGCTGGGCACGACCATTTAAAAAGAGCGGACTTTTCTTTTCAGCCCGGTAGGCATCGTATAGTTTCTTAGCTGTTTCATACATCTTGGCCAATTCTGGCTGACTAACCTTACGAGTCAGATCATCAGATTTTTCAATCAAGCCTAAACTCTTGGCAAAGCGTTCGCGATCTGCTTGGCTTTGGCCCAATTGGCTAGGATCTGTTGCTGCCCATTGAAGCAAGCCATTAACAGCATCTTGGACCGTCAACTCTTTAGAGGCCTGATCCGCTGCAAGGGTGCTACCTGTAACCTTTGCCAAATCATTACTTGTTGCCAGAGCTTCTGAAGGAGGAGCAGATTGAGGTGCAGTCTCCCTGTTTGTTGCTGCTAGACTTGCTACTGGAACCGTAGGCTCACTTTGTGCTGCGCGCGCTTCTGTTGCAGGTGCTACTTGATTGGCAGCTGCTGTCCGATCCAGCGATGCCTCATTCGAGCTTGCAGCTTCTTCACTAGTGACAGTACTTGCGTCACTTGCTATCGGTCTTGCTTCAGTAGATGGAGCATGGACCACTTCTGTCGATGGGGCTAGCTCTTCTGTCTGCTCATCTGCTGCTGCTACTTGATGCAAGACCATCGGCGCGATCAATAAACTTGATGCGACAATGGAAACCATTGTTTTCTTTTTCATGTCAATCTCCTCACTTTTTGTAATCAACACTCCTATTATACTATGTAAGCGTTTTTAGATCAATTAGATATTCAAATGATCCCACAAAAAACCGAGGCATCAGCCTCGGTTATCGATTCTTATTTAACGTGTTTCTTAAGATCTTCTTGTGCTTTTTTGTTTGACTCTGCTTGTTCTTTTTGCCATTTTTCAAGGGCTTTGTTGTAGTCAGCAGTTGTCACAGCTTTATCTTGGAGTTTCATTCCTTTGTAGATCACGTGGTCTTTTCCTTTACCACCAGTCCATGCAAATGGAGCTGAGAATGGTTCGATACGTGTCAAGAATGGACGTCCTGTTGATGAAGAAGTTGGCATAACAAGGGCGCTATCAGTCAACCAAGCTTGCGCTGCCGCATATTTTTCGTAGCGTTTGTTAACGTCTTGTGTTTCTGCACCAGCATCTTTGATCATCTTTTCAAAGTCGTACAGACCAACTTTTTTAGCTGCTTCATTGTTTTCACTTGGGTCAAATCCAAGGAAAGTCTTAGTATTTTCACCAGATGAAGCTTTCAAGATATCCATGTAAGTTGATGGGTCTTGGTAGTCAGGGCTCCATCCAACATTATCAGAGAGATCCCAGTCTTCGCCAGCCGCATTTGGGGCAAAGAGGGTCACGTTTTGAAGGTCTTCTTTCGAAAGCATTTGGATATCGATGACGATATTTTCTTTACCAAGTGCTTCTTCAACTGATTGTTTGAAGGATTGTACCCGTTGAACTCTTGATGGTGTGGTTTGGTCTACAGGCATATCGATGTGAATTGGGAATTTCACACCTTCTGCTTCCAAGGCAGTCTTCGCTTTTGCAAACTCTTCCTTCGCTTTCTTAGCATCGAAGAGACCATTTTGACCATCGTCTAGTTTAGTAGATTTCCACTCATCTCCGTAGGTATCCAATTGAGTTTTCACCATTTCACCAAAGGTCTTGCCATTAGCTTGGACAAATGTTGGTGGAATGTAGAGGTTACGGATGATCTTACTTGCTCCGTCTTTTCCGTTCAATTGAGCAGCATACGCTTCACGGTTGAAGGCAAAGCTGATCGCTTGACGGAAGTCCTTGTTCAAGAGAGCTTTCTTAGTAGATTGTTTTTCTTCATCGGTCTTCTTAGCAGTGTGTTTGTAAGATTGACGGTCGATGTTGGTACCAATAACATAAGAAGCGGCGTCTTGAGGAGTGTAGGTGATTTCGTCTTTGAATTCTTTGGCTTGCTCTGAATAACCAGATCCAGTTGGGAAGAGTTTGGCCAAGCTAAGAGCATTTTCTCCGAATGATTTGGCCAATTTACTTTGGTCTTGTCCATCGTAGAATTCCAATTTCACATCTGAGATGTAGACCTTGTCTTTATCCCAGTAGTTTTCATTCTTGGTCATTTCGATAGAAGATTTTGAAGTAAAGCTCTTCAAGATGTAAGGACCATTGTAAAGAAGAGAGCTGGTGTCACTTGCTTGAGCGAATTTATCCCCTTTTGATTTCACGAATTTTTCGTTGACAGGGAAAGTGATCCCAAGAGTCAATTTAGAGTTCCAGTAAGATTCTGGTTGGTTCAAAGTGATTTGAAGGGTATGATCATCAACTGCTTTTACTCCTACAGCTGAGAAATCTTTATTTTTACCACTGACGTAGTCATTCAAGCCTTTGATAGAATCTTGGATGATGTAGAGCATTTCTGATTTGTTATCAGCCGCATATTTGATACCTGTGACGAAATCTTTAGCTGTTACATCCGCATACTCTTCGCCTTCTGAATCATACCATTTAGCATCGTCACGAAGTTTATAAGTATAAGTCAAGCCATCTTGCGAAACTGTCCAATCTTTTGCAAGAGATGGAATCAAGTTCCCGTATTTATCATTTTCAAACAAACCATCAATCAAGTTTCCAGTGATATCGTGGGTTGCTGCTTTACCAGATGTGATATAGTTTAGGTTTTCTGGCTCAGTCTCATAAACATATGAGAATTTTTGACCGTTGCTTGAGCTAGATGATTTAGAACCACCCGAACAAGCTGCTAGGATACCTGCTGAAAGGAGGGCAACTCCCGCAAGTGCAATGACATTTCTTTTTTTCATGTAAAACTCCTTAAGAAATTTTAAGTTTATTTTAAGATTATACCACAAAGATTTTCAGAAGAAAAGGAATTTTCAGAAAATTTTTGTATTATGAAAAAAACTACTCCGAAGAGTAGTTATTAATTTAAGTTTAAAACTTATTTGAGACTTTCCTTAGGTGAGTACGGACGTCAGCGAACTTCTACGAAGTTCCATGACTTAGTTTTGAACCTAAAGTTTCAAAACTCCCGAGTGCTAGAAACCATCGTGTTTCTAGCACTTTTCTCACGGCGGAAAGTCTCAGTTTTGATTTGAAAAACTATAAGGACTGGATATTATATAAAAAGAATTCTTATGTTATTTCTAAGAAAAAACATTTTTTTCTTTCTAAAACTAGTTCACAAAAGTAGTTCCAATTTTTAATCTACTAAGTCGCTCTTGAGGTAGGCATCGACCATGCGCTCTGTTGCGACTACAGAATCCAAGTGAGTCCGCTCATATGAGTGGCTAGATTCGATACCTGCTCCGAGGAGGGCATGTTTGACTTCTGCTCCTGCGCTCATGGCTGCAGAGGCATCTGATCCATAGAAAGGATAGATATCCAACTTATAAGGGATTTCTTGGGCTTTTGCCAAGGCTACCAAATGCTGACGGAATTCGTAGTGATACGGTCCTGAAGCGTCTTTGACACAGATGGATACCGTGTATTCATCCGTCGCTTGGTCATCTCCCATAGCTCCCATGTCCACTGCCAAGTACTCTACTACTTCAGCCGGAATACTAGAATTAGCACCATGCCCCACTTCTTCAAAGACTGAAAAGGCAAAGGTGGTCGTTACTGGCAATTGGATCTGTTCTTCCTTGTACACGCGCAGAAGATTCAAGAGAATCGCTGCACTCACCTTGTCATCCAAGTGACGAGATTTGATAAAGCCGGTATCTGTCACAATGGTCCGGGGATCAAAGCTGACAAAATCACCCACTTCAATGCCAAGGGCACGGGTTTCTTTCTCATTGGTCACTTTTTCATCCAGACGGACTTCCATATTGTCCTGGGTCCGTTCGACAGTTCCCGCATCCTTGTAGACGTGACATGAAGTCTGATGGACCAAAATTGTCCCCGAATGGGTCTTTCCTGTATTGGCTACATGGACTGTACAATTTTCCCCTTCAATCATATTCCAAGGGAAACCACCGATACGGTCTAGCTTGAGGCGACCATCTGCTTTCACAGCGCGGACAATAGCCCCCAAGGTGTCCACATGGGCTGTGACATAGCGTTGCTTGTCTGTGATCACACCAGGCACGGTGACATTCACGCCACCCTTAGCAGTCCGAGTTACTTCATACCCAAAGCCTTCAATGGTTTTGACCAAGTAGTCTGCGATCTCCCGTGTAAAACCGGTCGGTGAAGGAATGGCTGTCAATTCCTGCAAATAAGTCACTGTCTGATTCATAATGCCTCCAAATGTGTTTTTCTTTATTCTAGCATGAAATAGGTGGAATAGCTAGAGGCGAGGTTACAGAGTGGCGTTTTTCAACTCTTTCCGTACTTTCATCAGGAGAAGACCTAGCTTGTTCTTCCCAGAGCCATCTCCACCATCAGCCCAGTAGGCATCATTTCGCGTATGTTCGATGAGGATGGCATCTCCTGTCGCTAGCAATTCTTCAGCGATTTCTGGATTCTGGCTAAATTTCATTCGAAGGGCCTGAAGCATCACCTCATCTTTGACCTCTTCCCAATCTGGTCTCAAGGGATTTTGTCGATTGCGTCCCTCCAAAGCAGCATCTATTGGAGATGCTATCTGACGAATTTTCTCTTGAATTTGGGGTACTAATACAGTATCTGATGACAAAATGCTGGCTTTATCTTCTCCTTGTTTATCCTCTACAAGTTTAGCTGCAGCCAATTCAATCTCTTTGCGACTTTGTTTAGCAGTAGAATGTTGACCAGCAGTATATCCCATCATGATAATAAAGCTAGTTGCAGCTACTGTTACAACACTAATTAAGGCTTTAGTTTTGACTTTATTTAACATCTTAGACCTTCTTTCTATAAAAACTAAGTCAAGAATACCAGATAAAGCTTGAAAAAAGTATCACAGAAGTAAAAATGCCACCCGAAGGTGGCCAATATAACTTACAAAATTAGTAATCCGTCTGATAAATTTTTTTATACAAACCATTTTTCAGATATCATAGACATAATGATTTCCTCCTTAATTACTAATAGATTATCAAATTTACTGTTTATTAGAATGAGTAATATGTGTAATTTTTGTAAATAAATTAAAAAAGCTGCATCTTCTGCAACTTTTTAATCTGGTGGAAAATAGCCCAACTGCTCAGCGATGTGAATCGCCTCCTGCCTGTTAGTCACTCCCAATTTTGAAAAGATATTGGCCAAGTGATTGGAAACTGTACGTTTACTCACATAGACCTTGTCACAGACATCATCAATGGTCAAGCCATTTCTAACCAGTTCTAGTATCTCGATTTCTCGTGGTGTTAGCACCTCTACCATCACTTCATCTGAAAAGACCTTACCACCTAAATAAATCTTTTCCAGTTTTTTCACCAACTCATCTGGGTCCACACTTTTGTCCAGAAAGCCATAAGCCCCCATAACTTTAGCTCGGTGTTCATACATTTTTTTACTGTAACCTGTCAAAATCACAACCTTACTAGAACAACCATTATCGATAATCTCTTGTGCCAAGGTCAGCCCATCATCTTGATACAGACTCGTCAGGTTGATGTCAATCAAAATAATGTCGTAGTCATTAAAAGCAATCTCCGAAATAGTCGAAAAATTATCCACTAACTGGACCTTTTTAATGTTTTCCGATAACTCTAAAATCATCTTGATACTTTGGCTAAATAATTTATGATCATCAATTAACAAAATTTTCATAACACAACTCCTTATCAATCGGGAGAGTAATTTCTACACGAAATCTCTTATTATTTTCAAAAATCTGCATTTGACCACCTAAAACACTAATTTTATTAGACATATTTTTCAAGCCATAACCTAAGGATTTTTCTGTTTGAAGGCAGTCATTTTCAGAAATGATAAAAATAGCGTCATCATGCACATCAATCTTCAAAGAAATCCTTCCACCACTAGCATACTTAACGGCATTGGTCGCCAACTCCTCAACCAGACGATAGGCAATTTTATCGTAAGGAGATAAAAGCCTAAAGTGGGCAGGAAACTGTGTGACTACTTCATTTTCTGCGTGATAGCGTTTGACAATCCGATTAATCAACCCTTGATACTGGATGTCTAACTGCTCGTCTGTTTCTACCATTGGCTGATAATAATCCATCCGCTCACGAATCCGCTGAACCAACTCCTCTGTTACCAGATTGATCTGTTCACCAAAAACTTGATTACTACTATATTTATTGAAATTTTTTATTGCCATAACATTTTGCAGGATTTCATTGTGAAGAAATTCGGAGAACTGTTGTTCTGTATCTTCATTTGCCAGCAGATTTTTCACCATACGGTTACGCTTTAAAAAGAGAACTTTTACATAATCCCTAGAATCTAGCATTTCAGCAGAACGAAAGAGGCGAATTAATTCTTCCGAACAAATCCCGAACAATAGTAACATGATATTCAAGACCAAAAAGCTCGTGTTTAAATCTAGACGAAAGATGATGAAAATGCCTACTAACAAAAACATAACCAGTAAAAACAAGCGTGAAAAAGCTTTTATATAGGACAATTTTAACTCTGATACCTTTTTTTGAAAAGAGCTGATAATTGTTTTGAAGTGTAAAAAAGCTAAAATGCCAACAATTTCCAGATACCAGACTAGGTTCATCACTCCTGAGCCCGTCGTATTGATATACAAAAAGAAATAAGAAAGAGGCAATATCAAAGCTAATATCCACAAATTTCGTCTCTGATACTTGAGTTTACTTTTCAACTCTTTATGATATAAAATCAGTAAAATCAAGGGAACAAGGTTTAAAAAGAAAGACGCAAACAAGGACAGAAATAGAAAAATTGAAGGACTTAACAGATATGAACTAATGGTGATTAGTGTCAACACAAAGGACACACTCAACAGTTCTTCTCCTATTTTCTCTCCCAGAAAGATAATAGACAGAGAACTATACAGCAATAAAAAAGAGTTGAGCGGATGAAGAATATCAAAAAAGTGCAACAGGGTGCTCGCAACTCCTTGATTAAATATGGATTGCCAGCTAATGAGAAACATCATCAGGAGCAACCAAAGTTTCAACTCACTATACCGAAAGGTCACAATATTACAAATATAGCTAAATACAATTAAAGCAATAATCAGCAATAAAACCATCTGCAAGGAAAAATCTGTCGAAAAGTCCAGAGGGATCCTATGATAAATATAAATCATTAAAGCTAGATGATTCAAAATCGTCAACCACCACAATAAAAGTGAGTTTTTCGAGAACAATTTGACAAACTGTTTCATATGTATCTACTTCCTGAACTACTTTAATATTATTATAACACAATACCAGAATTGCAGGATAGGCAACTCTGTTATTTGACTTAATTTTCAATAATTTGCCAACTTACTCTGTAAGTCACTAGCAAGTAAAGGACAAAGAGTAAAACCGCTACTCCCAGATAGGTGATATCAATAGAAATGCTGGTATTAGCGAAATTCTCAAAATAGCCCAAAAGAGCGGTACTCAAGGCAAATGCTAGCGGACCTGCGATGACCAGCGGAACCAAGAAATAACTTAGAATCTGTTGCAAAAGAATAGAGCGATTTTGCTTCCTCTTATTCCCAAGAAGATATAAGATTTGATAATCATTGACACTATCCAAAGCACTTGTAGAAGTTTGAAGGGACAAGATACTGAGGGAAATAATGATAAAAATAACACTGACAAAAATCATGACAAAGACAATGACGCCCATAAATCCAAGATAAATCTCAAAAATTCTTCCTTTGGTTTGATAGGTGAACGGATTCAACTCTGCTCCATCACGAATGAAGTAGTATTTTTCTATCCACTGACTTAAGAATGTTTCTACTTTCCGTTTGTCGATATTTTCTTTGAAATTGGCAACATAGGTCGTGTGGTCTTCCGTCAATCCAACTACTACCTTATCTGGTACAATTAAGGTTCCTGTATCATTTGTACCCACTGACGATAAAAAGTAAACTGTTTCAAGTGGATTCGAAGAGGCAAGGTTGAGAGAATGACCGTTAATCATGAGGGTTTTGGTCGTTGATAGAAAGTCCTGGATCTGCTTGGCAGTTCCTTTATAGTTTGCATTGACCAGAAATTGGTTATCTGCCAAGTCAACCGCTTTTTCCCCTTGCAGTTTGCGGAGATGATTGTAGGCAGAAATTCCTAAAATCGGTACTTTTGATTCAGGAAGTTCCTTATCATGCGCCCAGAGATTGCTAGTATCAATCAAATCTTTATAGGTTAAATCACTAGAATAGATAGGATAGCTGTACTCCTCTTTGATAAGGTTAAAGTCAAATCCATCTGCTTTCAATCTGTCTTTGACAGATTCCTGAGAAAACTGGAACTCTTGACCACGATAAAGATTGACAGTTACATCATAAGGTGAGTATTTGTTCAGCTCTCGGTTCATAGTCGTATAGGCACTACCACTAAAAACTAGTAAGCTGAGAGCCAGTGTCAAGGTCAAGGATAAGACAGCCAACGTTACCGAATTACTATCAGCTTGTTTTGAAAATTGACGAATTTTAAAACTGTTTAGTTTGTTATAGTAGGTTTGAGGCAGTTTTCTAAGGGAAACCAAGATAAAATGGCTCAAGGTATTGTAAAATAAAATCACAAAAATCACGAAGACAGATACCAGCAAGATACCCCAGCTTTTCAAGAATGATAGATGGTGATAGTCTGAAAAATAGAGAGCACCAAAACCGATAACAGCTGTCGAAAGAATAAAGAGAAGTGCTTGAAGAACTGGCTTGCCTTTTGCCAAGACAGATTTCTTGACCCCATTTTCTTGAATGAGTGCAATGATATTTTGCTTTCTAAAGGTAAGAATGTCCATGACACCAACAATAAAACTGGTTACCAAATAGGAATAAACTAGTAAGATGACAGACTTGCTATCAAAAAAAAACAGACTACCAAAGTAATTGGCCATAAAAAACTCAGATGCAACCTTAGATAGAATGACCAGTAAAATCAAGCCAAGCAAGAAACCTAGAATCAAGGAAAAGATATTGACCAGCATGGTTTCAAAGAACAGGGTACGGATAATCTGCTTCTTCTTCATTCCCAGCGTTGCATAAAGTCCCAGCTCTTTCTTACGACGTCCCAGGACAAAGTTTGTGGAATAAACGACGAGAAAGGCAATCGCCGATAGAATCAGATAGGAAAGCAAGCCCATGTACTGACTCATCACCGTCGTCAACATTTCCTTTGCCCCTGATAAACTTTGCATCACTGGATGGCTTGGTAAAGCATTAAAAGCATAGAGCAAGCTATAAATCAAGGTTAGACTGAAAAAGTAGATGGTGTAAGTCTGTAAATTTCGAAATACATTTCGTAAAATTAATTTTGGATACATACTCTCTTCCTCCTATCTGGTACGGCTGTAAATCTCTTGCAAATACTGTTCATTAGATAAGCTGTTACGTTCCAAATCATCCATAATCTTTCCATCGCTAAGTAGCACCATCCGTGAAGAGTACTTGGCTGCGGCAGGGTCATGCGTAACCAGTAAAATGGTAATACCAAAACTTTTATTGATTTCCTGCAAAAGTGCCATCAGTTTTTCAGAATTGGCAGAGTCCAAGGCTCCTGTCGGCTCATCTGCGATAATCAGTTTAGAATCATCAATCAAGGCTCTAGCAGTTGCCACACGTTGTCGCTGGCCACCTGATAACTGATTAGGAAACTTATCTTTTAAGTTTTGAATGGCCAACTTATCCAAAATTTCCTCAATCTTATACTGATGTTTTTTGATATTTTTCCCCTGAATTTGAAGAGGTAGAATGATATTTTCATAGACCGTCAAGGTTTCCACCAAGTTGTAGGCTTGGAAAATATAGGAAATGTTTTTAGCACGATAGTCAGCTAGTTCATTTTCCTTGGCATGGATGATGTCAAAATCTTCAAATCGAATCTCACCTGATGTTGGTTTATCAATCGTTGAAATACAGTTGAGGAGTGTTGTTTTTCCACTACCACTGGCACCCATAATTGCCAGAAATTCACCTTTTTCAACGGACAAGTTCACATCTAATAAAGCATGAACGATATTATCCCCTTGACCAAATGTTTTCGTTAATCCTGTCACAATAAGCTGTTTCATCATTTCATTCCTCCGTTTCTTTATTACTCTCTCATTATACGGTTTCTTTCAAGGTTTTCCATGAGTATTTTGTGCAGTATATTCAAGTTATAAAAAACCGATACCTTTTTCAGGTATCGGTCGATGTTGATTATTTGCGATCGTTTCTTTTTTTCATAAAGTAAACAATCCCTATGACAATAACTCCTAAGACCAGTACAGGTGCATAGAATTCTAGTGTTCCAATAATTCCTTCCATTTTATCCTCCTATCAAAAAATAGAGGTAGTTTTATCCACAGCGCACGTTTGGCGAAGTACATTCATAAGAATATGTAAACCACCAACCACAGCGACCTTGTACTGTTAATCTAACAGTCGTACGTCACCCAGCAGTATATTTAATATTTAACTCTTGGCTATTAATTTCATAATCCAAAGAATCAATCTCAAAATGGTCTTGTTTCATTTGTATTTCTCCTCGTAAATATAACACCAAATCAAAGTGTTGTCAATGTTTTGCAATAAAACTCAAGAATTTTCCTTTTGTTTTATCTAACAACAAACATTATTTCTCGTATACTCATAGGAACAGGTGAAACACAATCCACAGCGACCTGCTAGTGTCATTTTAAAAGCTATGCACCACTAGCTCCTGATTTCCCGGAAAGTTCTTGGTTTTCAACCTCGAAACTTAGAGAATCAATCTCTGGACGACTTGTATTTTTAGACATAAGGTTGCCTCCTTCCTTCTTTTAGATGATCATCATTACAGTAACTAGTATAAACTCTAGTATTGGCTAAGTAATGAGTAAATCGTGCAAGTTTCTTATTTTCGAGAAAAATTTTTATAGTGCCCAATTAAAAAGTAGGTCAAGCATACCAGATAAAGCTTGGAGCTTTTATCACAAGAAAAAGACTCCGAAGAGTCTTCGCATTACTTATGCAATTCTTTATTACTCAATGTATGAAAAATCCCCCACAGAAGAATATTTACAATGATAAACAGCAATATTTCCACTAAATTAAAGTCAATCAAATTCCGTGACCGCATTGCCACCATAGCTTGGGAGTAGGGATAGATTAAAGATAATTTATCTGATACAAAAATCATCATAAATCCTATGAAAGTACCAATAGCACCAATTCCCACAGATTTACTGAAAACACGAGTTTTAGCTGTTACAAAAAACTGCACTGCCATCATACTAATTGTTCCAAAAATCCCCAATAAATCCCACTTGAGATAGGTGAACAAATTAGAAATTTCTAAATGAGCTAGGTGAGCACTTACATAAAAAATACCAAACAAGAACAACTGTAAAACAGCAATAAACAAGATAATTACTATTTCTTTTGCCAATAATAATTTCCCAAGACTGACATTATTAGCTCTGAGAAATTCAATATTTTTTCTATCAAACTCTTTTCCTAACATCATGGCTACATAAAGGCTGACCAAAATCGGAAAGAAAAGCTGGCTATAATAGAAGGTCAATTGTCCCCATAAAACAGGCACTTTTTCACTTTCTGCAACCATAGAATAAGCTGCACCTAAGTAAATACCAAGACCAATCAGGCTACAAAAAGCTAAGAAGAAAATACCAATCATCAACATGGAAAATTTTTGGGTTTTCCGCCATTCTACTGATAGATAAGACATCATAGCTTGCCTCCTTTCTTTTCAACTAGATAGAGAGATAAGAAGAGATAGATTAGGGCTATTGGCAAATATGTAAAGAGTTTAAATCCTAGGTTTGTCGCCAAAACATAACTCACTTGACTGGCGACTTTCTGGTAATCCACCAGAGACAGATATGCTATACCACCAAATGGGAAAATCAGCTGTAGAAAAGCTGTTGCATGACCAAATCCAACTCCAAGAAATCCTCCGAAAATCCCTAATGCCATTATCAATGCCTGCTTTTTCAGTAAAAACTGCAAAGTCAAAAACAGACAGGTTAAGACAAAAGAGGCTAGCAAGAAAATGACGATTTGCCAGAGGATTAGGCTAACAGGCATTTCTAGACCAGAAAAGTTTGCAATCAACTGGACTACTACTCCCTCCAAAATAGCGAGAAAGGTCAAAACGAACATAGTCAGGCCAAGCTTACTCAGAAAGATATGCCGTACATTTTCACCATTTGCCAAAAGCAGTTTGAAAGTGTTGCCCTCCTTCTCGTTCTTGACAATCCGGGATACAAAGAGAGCAATCACGATAGGGAGAATCAAGCCATTTACTTCTTTTATCATATAGAAAATTAGGTTAATCTGGTGCATGTCTGGATTACTTAGGTAACGTGTAGCGGCTGCAATTGCCCAAGCAAATCCGACTCCCATAACTAGTATGATAATGAAGAAGGATTTGGTTCGTTTTGCCTTGAGCAATTCAATAGACAAATTATTCAACATAAGACTCACTCCTTGGTTAAGTTGAGGAAGATAGATTCCAAGGTTTCTTGTTCTTGCTTCACTTCATAAATTGGAACTTTCTCGACTATTAAATCTCGTAACAAACTAGAAATCTGCTGGTCGGCAAGGTTAGTCAGCTTGAGTTTATCCTCATGTATTTCTAACATCTTGCACGGATAACCAAATAACACTTGGCTAATGGCTTCACGTCGACCTCTAAAATCCCCACGCACTTCCAGCCATTTATTGGACTGAATTTTACGAATTTCTCCCTCGTAAACGAGTTGACCATGATTGATAATCCCTACACGGTCAGCGATATGCTCTACTTCAGAAAGGATATGGGTAGAGATGAAGACAGTAATGCCCTGTTCTTTTGCCAACTTGATAATCAGTTCCCGAATTTCATGAATCCCTGCTGGGTCTAGCCCGTTAGTTGGTTCATCCAGTATCAACAAACGCGGTTTCTTGACTAAGGCAAAGGCTAAAGCCAAACGCTGTTTCATACCCAGAGAATAATCTTTAACCAATTTTTTCTTGTTTTTAGGTTGATCTAACCCAACAATTTTCAAGGTTTCCTGAATATTTTTCTTATCAAATCCAAGGATTTTTTGGAAAACCAAGAGATTTTCATAGCCTGTCAAATTAGGATAATAAGACGGTTCTTCAATCATAGAGCCAATCTGATTAAGATACTGCTTGTCCGTACCTATGGATTGACCGAACACTTCAATATCCCCAGCTGTACGAGAAATCAAAGACAAAATCATCTTCATGGTGGTTGTTTTCCCAGCTCCATTTGGACCTAGAAAACCATAAATCTCACCTTGTTGAACTGATAAGGAACTAAGGTTAACTACCTGAGTGTCCTTAAATTCCTTTTGTAAGTTTTTTATCTGTAAAACATTACTAATCATTATGAACTTCCTCCATTAAACTAAAAAATTTTCTATAATTTTGATTTCCATGAATCAAATTATCATGAGTATCTTTGATAACATCTCTACTACTCTTATCAACAAAAATGATAGAATCAACATAATTCACAATATCTAATTGGTGAGTCACTATTACCATTGTTTTGTCTGAATAAAATGGATTTGGATTACTCCACCACCAGCACCAAGAACGTTATCAAGTTCTTCAAGAGTCAATTCTTGAAGAGAATTCATTGCTTCAATCTCAACGAGATTCATTTGTTGTTTAACCATTTGGAAATACCTCACTGATTAAAATTAATTTGAGAAGTATCTCTATCTAGGTTATGTCTTTATTATAGACATGCTAGATTAATTTTAAACTAAGCTAACCTTAATTTTACATTAAGATTAAAGTATTTTTCTTTTTTTCACTCTTTTAAATGGTATAATTTAAGTAAGCGAGGTAAGATTATGAGTTTCGAACAACAACTCCTGAATAAGCACATCCTTATCATTGATGACGATAAAATTTTAAACTCTTCCATAAGAGATATTCTCACTGCCTACGGATTTTCCAATCTAACATCAGCCTATGATATAGAATCTAGTTTGGACATGATTGAAATAGAGCAGTTCGACCTTTTCCTTTTGGACATTATGCTACCCGATGGTGATGGCTACACATTAGCAAAACATATCCGAAAAAAAGGCGATACTCCTATCCTCTTTCTGACTGCCAAAAATAATCCTGAAGATGAGATAGCTGGTTTCAATGCTGGTGGTGATGATTATGTCATGAAACCCTTCGTTCCAAAAAATCTTATCTATCGTATTATGGCTCTGCTCCGGAGAAGCTATAAATCAGAACAAGAATCAATACAGATTGGGCAGACTGTGGTGAGTTTTCGGAATGCAACAGTACAAAAAAATGGAGCAGAAATTTCTATTACGCCAATTGAAATTCAGATTTTGAAAAAACTTTACGATAATAAAAATTACATCGTTTCAACCGAATCTCTCTGTGATACGATTTGGGGAGTGGATAGCTTTGGTTATGAAAATTCTTTGACTGTACATATTCGGAAAATTCGAGAAAAAATAGAAGAAAATCCTTCAAAACCTCAATATTTAAAGACAGCTAAAGGGCTGGGATATAAATTGTTATCATGATTATGAACCAAACCAAAATTTTAAGGTATTCACTAAAGAAATTTATCTTTTTTTCCATCATTATCTTTATTACCAATATTCTTCTAATTGCCAGTTTTGTTTTCTACATTAGGGAAAAGCAAACTGCTACTGAGACTGTGAAAATAATTTCTGAACACATTACCATCACAAAAAATAACGTCCACATACCTAGAAATGATATTTCTAGTCTAAAAGAACAAAAGTTATGGCTCATGGTATTGGATAAGCAGACTGGAAAACAAGTGTACGAACAGTATAAACCTACAGAAGTTCCTTCGCAATTTGACTATGGGGACATTTTACAATTTTCTCGCTATTATCTTTCAGATTATCCTGTTTTTAGTCAGATAAAAGGTGGCTACATCATTGTTGTTGGTTTTCCAAAAGATAAAATTGCTCGTTATAGTTATAATTACTTAGATATAGATAGTATTCGCCTGATTCCGCTAGTAGCATTTGGAGTATTGCTTTTCAACTGCCTTTATTTCGCTTTTCTTTACTACTATGGTGTGACGCATATCAATCGTAAAATTGCGCCTCTTGTAACTGCTATTCAGAATCTCCCAGATGGTTTGAAAAATCCAATAAATTCTATATCAGAACTAGAATATCTTACAACTGCAATTAATCAAACCGATACTCTACTCAAAGAGAATGAAGACTTTAAAGAGCAATGGATTTCAGGTATTGCACACGATATCAAAACACCTCTTTCTGTCATCATTTCTAACGCGTCCTTGTTAAATGATTCTGAACTAGATGCACAGTCTAAAAAACATATTCCCCCAATATTGACGGAATCCTATTACATCCAAAATATTTTAAATGATCTAAATATAGTAGCTCGCCTTTCATCCGGTCATCTTCAATTAAATCAGACTGAAACAAACATTATCCCCTTCTTCAAAGACATTCTCATCCATATTTTAAATCAAGAAATCTGGAATGATTTTGAATTTGAATTTGATTACGATGATTCACTTGTTAATCAATCTATCATGATTGAGCAATTTTTAATCACAAGAGTTATCCATAATATCATCTACAACTCTGTTTTACATAACGAAAAGGGTTGCACAATAAGAATCCACTTATTCAAAAAAGATACAAATGTAATTGTCGAAATCAAAGATAATGGACAGGGAGCTTCACCAGAAAAAATTGCTGAACTTAATGAATTATCTTTTAAAAACATTGATATTTCTAAAATTAGAACGACTGGAATTGGGTTAAAAATTTCAAAACAAATTGTTGATTTGCATCAGGGCTCTATTTCATTTGCTAGTGTCCAAAATGAATTCTTTGAAAGTATCATTTCACTTCCGATTTTCAACATTACCAATTAGATAAAAAAATGGAGAAGAACCATTAGAGTTTTCTCCATTTTTTTCATCTTATCTTCCACTTATACCCTACCCAGCCTGCCAAGACAAGCAAAGCATGGTTAAAGAGGATAAAGAAAGACGTAAAACCAAATAATCCATTCTGTGCCAAATCTTCTGTGTTGGAATTCTGTCAATATTTTGGACACATTTTGGGAGGAAAATTTGAAGGCTAGCGCCCTTCGGTTGCTGGACCCCTTCTACGACCAATTCTCTGTACTCTACAGGGGACTGGTCATTCAATTTTTGTTGAATTCTAGTTTCATTATAAAATATGATGTAATTTTTGACAATATCTGTTAAACTATCTCCAATTATGTTTCTTCACTTATGGGGAGAGAAGGTTTCAGACTTGAGAACAGAGTGAAACCATTCGATACAGGCATTATCTGCTATTTCGCCTCTTTTCTGAGAATTCTTACACTCCTGTTTCCAGCGATAAAGGTGGAGCGTTTGACGCCGAAACATTCTAAAATAATCGATACAGGGCACGTTTTCTTATACTCTTCTACTAGCTTGATAAGACTTACTTTGTCGATTCTCTTATCAAGTTCTGATACTTTTTTAGTAATTCTACCTGCAAACGTAACTGTTCCACTTCAGATAACTGTTTCATCCCATTACCATAAGTATATTGTTTCCCCACAGGTTGGTGGAAACGGTACAATTCATCATTCTGATACCATCGCTACCAGGTCTTGGCCTGACTAGCATTTTTGATGCTGAGGGTATCCATGATAACTTTATTTGATTTGCCTGCCTTCTTCATTTCGATACAGGCTAGTTTAGTTTCTACTGAATATGCTTTTTGACCATAACAAAACACCCCTGTTTCTAGTTTACCAGAATTCAACAGGAGTGTTTTCTTGTGTCTCATTTTATGGGTGCAGTGCCGACCCTAGGGATTCTTTCGTTCTCATATATACGTCATTAGTATAGGCTAATTTGATTTAAATTGCAAGAGAAATAACATTTTACATAAAAATCGGTGGGCATTTTACAATTTTTGCATATAATAGAGCTAAAAAGCAACTGGTTTTAAGAATTCGTATCTAAAACATTCGGAAATTCCCCTTAACCGTAGCGGAAAGTTGTTTTCTTCTCCTATTTATAATAGACTATCACTAACATTAGATGAAAAGGTGACTCTATGACTATAAATCAACTGCTTCAAAAGCTGGAGCCTACTAGCCCTATCCTTCAAGCTAACTTTGGAATTGAACGCGAAAGTCTTCGTGTCGATAGACAGGGAAAATTAGCACATACGCCTCACCCTTCCTGCCTAGGAGCTCGAAGTTTCCACCCTTATATTCAAACAGATTTTTGTGAGTTTCAGATGGAACTCATCACACCAGTTGCTAAATCTACCACTGAGGCTCGTCGATTTCTTGGAGCCATTACCGATGTAGCTGGACGTTCCATCAGTAAAGATGAACTTCTCTGGCCCTTGTCCATGCCTCCTCGTATCAACGCCCAAGAAATCCAAGTTGCCCAACTGGAAAATGAATTTGAACGCCACTATCGTAACTACCTGGCCGAAAAATACGGAACTAAACTACAAGCTATCTCAGGTATCCACTATAATATGGAACTAGGGAAAGATTTGGTTGAAGCCCTATTCCAAGAAAGTGACCAGATTGATATAATCGCTTTCAAAAACGCCCTCTATCTTAAGCTGGCTCAGAACTATTTGCGCTATCGTTGGGTGATTACCTATCTCTTTGGTGCTGCACCTGTTGCTGAGCAAGGCTTCTTCGACCAAGAAGTGCCTGAACTCGTGCGTTCCTTCCGAAACAGCGACCATGGTTATGTCAATAAGGAAGAAATACAAGTATCTTTTGCAAGCCTAGAAGACTATGTCTCTGCCATCGAAAACTATATCGAACAAGGTGATTTGATTGCGGAAAAGGAATTTTACTCGGCTGTTCGTTTCCGTGGACAAAAGGTTAATCGCTCCTTCCTTGACAAGGGAATCACCTACCTGGAATTCCGTAACTTCGACCTCAACCCCTTTGAGCGTATCGGTATTAGCCAAACTACCATGGATACCGTACACCTACTCCTTCTAGCCTTCCTCTGGCTGGATGCCCCTGAAAATGTTGATCAGGCTCTGGCTCAAGGTCACGCGCTGAATGAAAAAATTGCCCTCTCTCATCCTTTAGAACCTCTACCTTCTGAAGCTGAAACTCAGAACATTACGACAGCTCTAGACCAACTGGTGCAACATTTTGGGCTTGGTGACTATCATCAAGGTCTGGTCAAACAAGTTAAAGATGCCTTTGCAGATTCCAGTCAGACACTAGCTGCTCAACTTCTTCCTTATATCAAAGACAAGTCCCTAGCTGACTTTGCCCTTGACAAGGCGCTTGCCTATCATGATTACGACTGGACTGCCCACTATGCCCTTAAGGGTTATGAGGAGATGGAACTTTCTACCCAGATGCTGCTCTTTGATGCCATTCAAAAAGGGCTTCATTTTGAAATCATAGATGAGCAGGATCAATTCCTTAAACTCTGGCATAAAGATCATGTTGAGTACGTCAAAAATGGTAACATGACCTCAAAAGACAACTATGTAGTTCCTCTTGCCATGGCTAATAAAACCGTGACCAAAAAAATCCTGGCTGATGCTGGCTTCCCTGTCCCTGCCGGCGACGAATTTACCAGTCTAGAACAAGGTCTAGCCTACTATCCTCTTATCAAGGGCAAGCAAATTGTGGTTAAACCAAAATCAACCAACTTCGGTCTGGGCATTTCCATTTTCCAAGAGCCTGCCAGCCTTGATAACTATAAGAAAGCTCTCGAGATTGCCTTTGCAGAAGATACAGCTGTTCTTGTTGAAGAATTTATCCCAGGAACCGAATACCGTTTCTTCATTCTGGACGGGCGTTGTGAGTCTGTCCTCCTTCGTGTCGCTGCTAATGTTGTCGGTGATGGCAAACACACCATTCGTGAATTAGTCGCTCAGAAAAATGCCAATCCATTGCGAGGCCGTGACCACCGCTCACCTCTGGAAATCATTAAGCTAGGAGACATCGAACAATTGATGTTGACTCAGCAAGGTTATGCACCTGATGATATTCTCCCAGAAGGGAAAAAGGTCAATCTCCGCCGTAACTCCAACATTTCTACGGGTGGTGACTCTATTGATGTCACTGAGACAATAGATTCCTCTTACCAAGAATTGGCAGCAGCTATGGCAACTAGCATGGGGGCCTGGGCTTGCGGGGTTGACCTCATCATTCCAGATAAAACTCAGCCTGCTAGCAAGGAAAAACCTCATTTCACTTGTATCGAGCTCAACTTCAATCCCGCTATGTATATTCACACCTATTGTGCTGAAGGTCCTGGACAAGCTATCACTCCAAAAATCCTAGACAAGCTTTTTCCAGAAGTTGCCACAAGTCAAACCTAAAACCTAATTCTTAGGAACAAACAAATCACCTTTATCTCGATGATATGATACCTCTTAAGTAGACAAGGTAAATACCTAAAATCTACGGCTCTTTGTCAACTGTAGTGGGTTGAAGAAAAGCTAAGCTCGAGAAAGGACAAATTTCGTCCTTTCTTTTTTGATATTCAGAGCGATGAAAATTCGCTTCTTGAAGTTTTCAAAGTTCCGAAAACCAAAGGCATTGCGTTTGATAAGTTTGATGAGATTATTAGTCGCTTCCAATTTTGCGTTGGAATAGGATAACTGAAGGGCATTGATGATTTTCCCTTTGTCCTTTAGAAATGTTTTAAAGACAGTCTGAAAAAGAGAATGAACCTTCTTTATATTGTCTTCAATGAGTCCAAAAAATTTCTCTGGTTCCTTATTCTGAAAGTGAAAAAGCAAGAGCTGATAGAGATTATAGTGGTATTTCAAGTCTTCTGAATAGCTCAAAAGCTTGTCTAGGATTTCTTTATTGCCTAAATTGTCAAATTAAGTTAGACTTTTCAAGTAACTCAGAAAAACTTGGTAGGGTGATTGAAATAGTTCTAATGGTAATTCATAGACTACCCTCTGTTCAGCTATTCCTCCTTCATCTGTAACAAAAAAATATTTCTCATGATGTCGCCAAACATGTTGTCCATAACCTTTTATTTCTTCAAACTTACTAACGTCTTCCCAAGTTAATTTACTATGTTCCATGTGTGTTCTCCTCTTTGGGTACTAATATCTTTCATGATGCCTTCTGGCATATTTCCTGGGAAGGTTTGTCCTCCTGGTTTCCAAAAATCTTCAAAAGCAGATGCTTCATTTTCGCTTGGAATTCTTGTATGAGATTGATGAAATGCTTCTAATTTTAAAATTTGATGCATTTACTATGATTCCAAGTTTTCTATTTGATTTAAAAGCTCCCATAATCTATTATTGTAGGCTTCAATTTCTTCATTAATTTTTAGTCGTTCCAAATAATCATTCTTCCAAACAAAAAAGTCTGATAGACCTCCTCTTGGAGGATAAAGGATATCTTTAATTTCTCTTATTGTAGGGAGTGAGTCACCATTTTCCAATGCACATTCTAATCCTTGTAAAAATGAAATTTGTACATGAATTGTCCCATCATTGTATTGATTTAATAGTGGTAATATTAATTTGATATTATCTAATAATTCTTTTCGTTTCATTTCTTTCCTCACTAATTTAATGGTTTTGAGCTAATAACCTCTACACCTTCTATTTTCCACGGAGTTTCAATAAAAATTTGTTCATATTCCAAACCACCTTGATAGATGCCTCCTTGACTCGCAACAGGTCCTCTATATATTGTTGTGCCAGCTGGTATTTTTATTTCGTAAACTGTATTTAAAGGAGAACTGCCAGTGTAGTTTCCTGAACGATCTGTCCAAATTGGTTTTACTGCCGTATTTATTCTAACTTCTATCTCAGAATGTGGGGCTGATTCTGTAAACCATTGCCCTAGCGGATTGCTTTGGTCGCCAGCTCGATATAATATTTTGGGAGACTTCAAAACTTCAACATCATACCGTCCCCCATAAAAATTAACATTAGGCTGACCTCTTAAATCATTTAGTGGACCAGGATTTGTATATGAATTATATTCATAAGTTTGCAAATCGGGATATTTAGATTGAATATTATTTACTACTGGTCCCTCAACATCTAAATTCTTAGGTGCAGGCTGAGGCTTGACTACCGGCTGAAGCCTCGTGGTTGAAAAGTCTTTAAACCCTGAATTCTCCCTCGCAAGCCTGCTTTCTTCTATATTTCGTAAAATATGTTCGCGATCATAAGGTTTTGTGGTTTCTGTTATAGTTTTACCATTGATATCTACCTTAAGGTTAACCTCAGGAATTACTGGATTCCTATTGAAGAATGGAATCTTCCCTTTTACCTTACTATATACATCCAAGAACGTTGTATAGGGTTTATTGTAGTACTGATTATATCCAACATAAGTGGTTACCTTAAGGTAGCTCCTTAAAACTTTGTCCTATTTTTAATTTTCTACTATGTAAACTTGAAAACTCTTGACCTTACTGCCAACAACATGCTTTTCAACATCGCATTCCCACCAAGGAAGAATATCTTCTTCCAAAATTTCTAAAAATAAGTCTTTAGATGATAAGTCATCTTTTAAGAAGCTATCATAATTTTCAAGAATAAAGTTGTATTCTTCAGCTTTTATCCATGATAAGTCTGTCAGCCAATCTGTAATAGATGACCAATTATTGGCATCAGGAAGTCCGACATTTTTTTCAAGAAAACGAAATAGTTCTTCTTTGTTTTGGATCTGCTTCCCATCAAAATTTGCTACAAAGCCACTGAAAGGCAATCGATCTTGCATTTCAAGTTTCGTAATGTAATGAATTCTATTTTTCAGGATTTCAAACCTCTATTCTATTTTTTTAAAATGTTTTATAATGGTCTTCTGTTTTGAGTAAAATCTATTTTTGAATATCGATTTGAAAAAATAGGTTGATTCAAACTAAACTTGCTGGTTGCTGAGGAGGCCACATAACCTCCTACGATGTTCCCGATAAAGTTTGCAGTTTGAGCATCTTCTTCACTTCCACCTAGGAGTTTGGTCCCATGATAGACAACCTGACCACTTGTATAGAGATTTATTTCTCTTAGAATACAATATAATTATACAAAGTCTAATTGAATAGTTTGATTGCTCTCCATTTTTTTAGCTGTATTAATAATATTTTCTATTTCTCTTTGAGTTATCGGAAGATTCTCATGAGGAGGCTCCCATTGTGTCATACTATCTTTATAAACAACAAATTTTTTATTGATCAGCAATTCTCCTTGTGCTTTTATGAGGAAACCATTCTCTAAATCAAAAGTAATTGTTGATCTTGTTCCTGTAATTTTCATTTCTACCTCTCGAATATAATTTTTTCTACCCCTGTTTTAGGATCTATTGTTGTAACCTTAGTAACATTTGGATTGGCCTTCAATCTTGATAGTTCGATGTTTTCCCAAATATTTCCTGGTCGTAGTTCGCTACCAACTACAGCTCTTATTTCACCAGATACTTGCTCTGCGTAAACATTCGAAGCTTCCTCCCAAGCTGTTACACTTGAAGGAGTATTAAAATCCCATTCAGGCATTACAATGTTCGTATCATCAATCGTAGATTCTAATGTAACTCCTCCTTTATTTTTTGCTATTTTTTTCGCAACATCCATTCCTCCAATGCCATCTGTTCGTCCTGACCAGAAAAAAGCCGTATCTGGATCAGTTTTCAATCTACCTCTTATTAACTCAACATCAAAGTCAGTTTGAGTAAAATCTATTTTTGAATATCTATTTGAAAAAACAGGAATTACTGGTTTCCTATTGAAGACAGGAATCTTCCCTTTTACCTTACTAAATACATCCGAGAACGTTGTATAGGGTTTATTGTAGTACTGA
>NZ_KV812857.1:254280-295629 GCF_001813525.1 Streptococcus sp. HMSC065C01
AACGTTGTATAGGGTTTATTGTAGTACTGATTGTATCCTACATAAGAGGTATACAGGGTACTTGCCAGTTGGAAGCTCTCAGTAACAGTTCTCACCTTTTTGATATTTTTTGCCCGATTGATTTCTTCCTGTGTAGCAGGTTTGCCTGTAAAAGGATCAATACCTTCTTCAATTATATAATAATCATATTTAGTTTGAAAAGCAGGATCTCGCCAACTAAGCATTTTTTGACTATCTAAAAGGAAATAGCGGTCTAGTAGGTAATCATAATTAGCTCGTTCTGTTTCAGATTTAAATAGTTGTGCATATGGATTCACATGAGCCATGGAGATCAATGTTTTAAGTTCTGGGTAGGCCTCTTCTAACGCTTCTTGATCCATTGCATCGATACGTTTCTTAAATTTCGGGTCCACCTTGGCTAATTCTGAAGGTAATAATCCTAAGTGATCATCCTTTACTTCATTATACCGCTTCCATAACAATTTGAGATCGTTCATATCCCATTTGGCAAGGATCGCATCACCTTGCCCCATATTCGTATACCTTTTATAGGCTTGAATCACATCTCCATACTCTTCCTCCAGTTCAGCACGTGACATTTTTGAGAGTTTTTCTTCTAATGTTTCAACTTTCGGATTCTTCACTTTGTTCAGAATGGCTTGACGTTTTTGCCATCCTAAAGAGGTTGTTTGCTTCCACGATAGATCAGATCCACTACTTGGAGGCAAGTAGGTTCCACTCGCAGCATCTTCTGTCGCTAGCAATTCTTTTGTTTAAATTAACACGCCTACAGAATCATCCTAATATCAAATTTTTTTGAGAAATACATGGACAAACTTCTTTCAAATTAATAAACTGACTTCATCATATGCTATAATTTAGTTATATTTTACAAAAATGAAAGTTTCTAACTAATGCCCCTATTTGCTCATTAATGTAACTGGGCTGTTATGTCATTATCAGTTTTATGTTATAGCTTTATCAAGGAGTTTCGTCTATGTTTCAATACCTTAAGCCTTTGCGCTGGTATCTTTTCTTTAATTTTCTCTTTAGTGGACTGTCCAATATTTGTACGGCTCTTCTTCCATACTTTACACAAGAATTAATTCGTGGCCACTATCAAATAGCTTTGTCAGGTTATTGTATCGCAGTTATAGGTTACTTGACTTGCAACTACATCCAAATGCGACTTGACTGGAAACAGGCCATTCTCTTTTCGACAAATCTAAAGAACGATTGGTTTCAATCTCTTTTAGGACTTGCCCACCATGATTTCAAGCAGAAAACAGTCGCAGAATACATTTCTTATCAATCTAATGATCTTGATTCACTGGAAAAAGATTATCTACCTCCACTGATGAGTTTTTTTAAGCAGATTCTACGAATTTTGATTTATACCATCATTATTACCAGAACGATCAATCCTATAGTGGCACTGATCCTACTGATTTCAACAGCCATCAGTATTCAAATTCCAAAGATCGTTGGTCAATTGACTGCGAAGCGTAGACAAACCTATCTTGAAAAGCAAGGTGATTATTATCGGACCTTGGAGGATCTATTCCGAGGACATCACCTAGTTAACAAACTTACTCTACCTCATTTTATAGAGCAACAAAGAAGTTCTCTCAAAAATTTGCAGGATAAGTATCTTGGGTATGGTTTGACTAAAATTACAGGTATTCTCTTGACGGGTATTTCTTTTGAATTCATTAGCCTTATTCTCTTTTCCTATCTAGCTTACTCTCTATATCATCATCAAATTGGTATCCCTGAGGTGGTTGCAAGTTTTGGTTATATTACAGCCTTCTCAGAACCAATTCAAGAAATCCTTTACGATCTGCAAATGTTAGAGTCGGTAAAACCTGTAATTAAAAGCTTTCAAACTATCGTTAAACATCCATCTTCAATTCAGGCACCACAGCATTCTTTTGAAACGATCACATTGAAAAATCTTTCTAAACAACTTGGGGAATCAACATTGAAGATTTCTTTTGCCACCATTCACAAAGGAGATAAGATTGCCCTCATAGGAGAGAACGGATCAGGTAAGAGTAGCCTGCTCAATATTTTAAATGGTACGGATGAGGATTTCCAAGGCGAGATTTTGCTGAATGATCTTCCCCTAAATCAGCTTTGGGGAAGATTTGGCCTGATCTTGCAACAAGAGCATAGCTTCATCTCTAGTTATGAAAATAATGTTACGCTATTCAATACTTTCCCCGCAGAGTTTAAGGATGAGGAATTTGAAGCAACACCTCCTCAATCCCTGTCAGCTGGACAACAACAACGCATGTACCTCAATCGAGAAAAAAACCGCCAGAGTCCATTAGTTATTATGGATGAACCTTTTTCAGCCTTGGATGCTCATCAGTTCGAGGCAGAATTGAAAAAAGTACTAGACTTACCGTGTGCTGTCATCATTACTTTACACCGACAGAATGAAGCACTGAAGAACTTTGACCAAGTCTGGGAAATTAGATCTGGAGAACTAATCATTCAAAAAAATGAGTAGACTTGCTTTCTCACGAAGATTTGTTTTACCATGATCAATACATCATCAGGCACAGATAGATTGAGGTCATCTTAACCTCAAAAAGAGAGTGGGACAGAAATCGGTAATTCGTTAGAATTCGATTTCGTCGTCCCACCTACTCACAGTTGAGTAGGGCTGTAAAAGCTGATGAAATCAGCGTAGTAGAGCCCACTCAACCACTGCGTCTTGCTCGACAATCCAAAAATAATTGAGAGGCTAGGACTTTTGTCCCAGCCTCTTTTTTATATTTAATTGTATTTCTTCCAACCCCTTCTATTACATCTTTAATTTCAAAAGAGATGAATCGTTTGATCAGTGCATAAGTATACTGGATTGATCTTCTCAATACTTCCTACTCGTCAGTGGACTTCTTAACTGTAATCACTCAACTAAGGATTTTATTCATACAAATGCAAATCATGATTTGCACTCTCTAAAAAGATATCACTCATTTAAATACTCTTTTCCTTAAATCCTATTTTACCAAAATATGCCCATGAATTCATACCAAAACAAAAAAAAGAGCAGCAAACTGAGCTGCTCTCCATTTGGTTTATTTTTCGACCATTCCGCCTTTGATAAGACTGTCTTTCGTTACTGAATAACTGACTGTTTTGTCATCTAGGGGATTAAAGCCTGGGACGATTTCTTTTAATTTATTAAAATCGATTTTTGTGTAATCAATGGTATTGCGGATATAAAAGATTCCGTCTTTGTATTCTGATGTTAGTTCAAATCCATGGCCCATCAGATCTTTGAATTTTTCTTGGCTCTTGGCGACGGCTTCTTTCATGGTTTCAAGAGGGTTCTCACCAGGCACTTTTGAGACGTCGTAATCATCAACTTTTTCTTGTAATAACAAGGTATCTCCCTTGTAATACAAGGTTATAGTTGACTTACCTGCTTCATCACTCGTTTCGAGAACGGTTTTTTGTGCACCTGCTAGTGCATCTTCTTTTTTGCTTTCATCAGTTGATGACTCTTTTGTCTTTTCTTTAGCGGATGATTTGCTTGTTGCTTTACTTGTCGCCTTAGTGGACGATTGACTAGTAGATTTTGTAGTCTCTTTTTGTGCGCAACCAGCTAAAAGAAGACCCGCTGTCAAGAAGACGGCTAACATTTTTGTGGTTTTATTCATTTTGAATACCTCACTTTTTATGATGGTTAAGGAAATGACTGACGTCTGAAACGAGTCATTTGGCAAGATCAACTGTCGTTTTAGATGTTATTAAAAAAGTCTCAAAAATGATATTCGCAGTCCCTCCTTATCGATCATTGTAGCCATCTGGGTGGCTGGAATGCCAAGCCCAAGCTGTTTGGATAATGGTTTCGATATTGTCAAATTTTGGTTGCCAACCAAGGATGGCACGCGCCTTCTCAGAGGATGCGATCAGGGTATCAGGATCTCCTGGTCTACGATCTGCAATCTCAAGTGGGATCGGATGTCCCGTCACCTTGCGGGCTGCTTCAACGATTTGAAGATTGGAGAATCCAGTCGATGAGCCCAGATTAAAGGCGGTCGATGGATTGCCATTTCGGAGATACTCCACTGCTAAAAGATGGGCATCTGCCAAGTCAAATGGATGGACATAGTCCCGAACATTGGTGCCATCTGGTGTCTTGTAGTCATCTCCAAAAATAGAGATCTTCTCGCGTTTGCCTTGGGCTACTTGTAAGACAATCGGCAAGAGATGGGTCTCTGGTCCATGGTCTTCTCCGATGGATCCATCTGGCTTAGCACCCGCTACATTAAAGTAACGAAGGGGCACGTACTTGATGCCGTAGGCTTGATCAGCCCAGCGCATGATGGTTTCCATCATGAGCTTGCTTTCCCCGTAAGGATTAATCGGTTTTTGTGGAGTGGTTTCAAGAATCGGAATTTCTTCTGGAATGCCGTAGGTGGCAGCAGTTGAAGAAAAGACGATGTAGTGCACCCCACATTCATGCATGACTTCCAAGAGTTTGACCATGCCTGCTGTATTGTTGTCAAAATATTTCAAAGGATCTGCCATGGACTCAGCGACCAGTGAGTAGGCCGCAAAGTGGATGACCGCATCAATATCGGCATGTTCCTTAAAAACAGTGCGCATAAAGTCTTGATCCGCCAGGTCTCCTTGGTAAAAGACGGCATCTGGATGCACCGCTGCACGGTGGCCTGTGACCAGACTATCAACCACGACGACTTTTTCCTGTCCTTCATTGACCAAGCGGTCCACCATGTGGGAACCGATATAGCCAGCTCCTCCGAGTACGAGTATTGCCATTTGTTTTCCTTTCGCTTCTTGTCTTCTCTCTTATTGTACCAAATTTCTGCCACTTCTCCACACTTAAAGTGTCGCAACAAAGCGTCTAAAGGCAGCTTGTCCTTCTGCTGTTCTCTTGTAGACACCAGCATCTTCGAGCACACGCGCAAAGATCTGGCCAACTGATTCACGGACAAGGGCTTCTGCCTCTGCTTCGTCTGTGATGGCTGGGTGAGTGGCTTTCAAATCATCTGCCCAAGGCTGGTGGTAGGTCGCCACAGTATTCTCACGTCCAATCAAATAGTCTTGAACCTGCTTGAGCTCTTCCTTGAGGCGAGGTGGCAAAATGGCCAAGCCCATGACTTCGATCAGGCCGATATTTTCTTTTTTGATGTGTTGCACATCCGCATGTGGGTGATAAATGCCATCTGGATGCTCTGGTGAGGTTTGGTTGTCACGGAGCACCAAGTCCAATTCATAATGCCCATCACGAATCCGTGCAATGGGGGTAATGGTATGGTGGGGCTGACCGTCGGATGCTGCTAAGACTTGAACGGCTGGATCCGAGTAGCCTCGCCAGGCTGTGAGGATATGGTCTGCCAGGTCAATCAATTGCGCCTTGTCATCTGATTGCAGACGAAGAACTGACATGGGCCAGTTAACAATCCCTAGCGACACAGCTTCAAATCCCTCAATGGTAAAGCTTTCCTCCACAGGAGCCAGCTCCATAGGGAAGGTGTGGCGTCCGCCTTGATAATGGTCATGAGTGAGGATAGATCCCCCTACAATGGGTAGATCTGCATTGGAGCCTGCAAAATAGCCTGGAAAAGTCTCCACAATGGTCAAGAGTCGCTCAAAGGTCTTGCGGCTAATGGCCATGGGAACATGCTGGCTATCGAGGAAAATGCAGTGTTCATTGAAGTAGGCATAAGGGGAATACTGGAAACCCCAATCATGACCGTCCATGTCAAAGCGAATAATCCGATGATTGGCCCGAGCTGGATGGTCTAGGCGACCTTGATAGCCTTCATTTTCAAAACACAATTGGCAGGCTGGATAATGACTGGCTTTGGCAAGTTTAGCTGCTGCAATGTCTTTAGGATCTTTTTCAGGTTTTGACAGATTAATGGTGATTTCAAGAGAACCGTAGGGAGTTTCTGCCTCAAAGGCAATATTTTGCGCAATGGCCTCTACCTTGATGTAATCATTGCGCTTAGAGAGGGCATAGAAATCAGCAATCGCGTCTTCCTTGGACTGACGGTAGGTCTCCCAAAAGCGATGGTTGACCTGACTAGGGCTAGGGGTAATCCAATCCATCAACTCCGCACCCAAGCTGTCCTTGGCGGCCATACTGTCCTGGATCTTGCTATTCGCAACCGCAATCTCCACCAACTGATCTTTGAGTGCAATCAAGTCTTCTTTTTTGGCTGGGGCATCTAGCCCTTCTTCTCCAACGCGACTCATGACGCGATTTTTTAGATAAATCCGATCCATCTCTTCGTAGTCACTCGCCGCAATGACGGCCGTGACAAATGCATCTAATACCTGTTCTGTCATCCTATCTCCTTTTTAATCGAGTACCCGTGTTCCTGCCGCAACTTCTGCAATATAGAAGCTTGGCGCATAGCCAACGACTTCTTCATAACGGTTGCCGACAGCTTCTTTAAAGGCTTCAACCTTATCTTTGTTTACGAGGGCAATGGCGCAACCACCAAAGCCTGCTCCTGTCATACGAGCGCCCAAGACGCCTTCTTGTTCCCAGGCTGTATGCACCAAGGTATCCAATTCTAGACCTGTCACTTCGTAGTCATGCTCCAAGGATACGTGGGAAGCATTCATGAGACGGCCAAAGCCTTCCAAATCACCTGCTTCAAGGGCCTTACGAGCTTGGAGAGTTCGTTGGTTTTCAAGTACAGCATGGCGAGCTCGTTTGATGCGATTTTCATCCTTGATCAAGTAGCTGTAGGCATCAAAAGCCCAGAGATCCAGTTCCCCTAAGGTTTGGATATCCAATTTTTCTTGGAGTTCAGAGACGGCGGTTTCACATTCTGAACGACGTTCATTGTATTTTGAATCCGCTAATTCCCGGCGTTTGTTGGTATTCATGATGACTACGACATTGTCTTTGAGGTCCAGCGGTACCAGATCATACTCTAGGGTGTTGGTATCGAGATAAATAGCCCGTTGATCAGCTCCCATACCGATGGCAAATTGGTCCATGATCCCAGAGTTAACTCCGATGAAGTGATTTTCGGTTTGTTTTCCGATCTTGACCAGATCTAGACGATCTAAGTGAAGATCATATAGTTTCTCAGCGATGACGCCAATCAAGAGCTCAAGGGAAGCTGAAGAAGAAAGACCAGATCCATTTGGAATATTGCCGTAGACATAGACGTCCATTCCGCTATCAATGACATGACCAGCTTCTTGCAAGAAGTGGAGTACGCCTTTTGGATAGTTGGTCCAGTTGTGTTCTTTTTCAAAGTGGAGGTTTTCAAGCGGAACTTCAATGATCCCCTTGTCTTCAAAGTTTCCTGAGAAGAAACGCAAGACCTTGTCCTCACGCTTTCTTGCCGCTCCGTAGGTACCAAGTGTAATGGCTGCTGGGAAGACATGCCCACCATTATAGTCCGTGTGTTCACCGATCAGATTGATCCGTCCTGGTGAAAAGAAAGTGTGGTCAGCCTTTTCCCCAAAGACAGCCTGGAACTTTTCTTGTAAATCTTGAGATGTGATTGTTGTCGTCATGAGAAACTCCTTTAGTTTTGTAAACGTTTTTATACTTGTATTATATCTGATCAGAAGTAAAAGTTCAAGTGTTTTTAGTAAAATTTTATTTAATTTTTATTTTATATTTAAAAAGCCTACAATATAGGTTTTAAACCATATTTTATTTCCAACTAAATCGGTATCGTTCGAGTTAATATTAGTAAAACTTTACTAAAAAATCTCAATTGGGAAATCACCCAATTGAGATTCTTAATTCATTAGTTTTTCTTTCTTGGATAGACAAAAGATCCAAGGAAGGTTAAGAGGCTGACACCCATAAGGGAGAGGAGGTTCCCTGTTTGACCGGTTTTTGGCAATACCGATGATGCAGGACTGGCTGAAACACTTGCAGGAACCTGAGCAGTGTCATGTGATACAGAAACCGGAGTGACTTGTGGACCATCAAGAGGGCTCACCTTTTCTTGCTTGCTAACAAGAACCTGTGTTCCAGTGTGACCAACCTCTACTGGTTGTGTCTGATGGGTTGGATCTTGAACTGGTGAAGTTGGATCTTGGGTTTCTGGTGTTGGCAATGGTGCAGGTGCTGGATAGAAGAGACCATGACCAATACGGTAGGCGTACTCTGTTTCCGACATTTTTCCGTCTACAATTTTTGGAATATCAACCGGTAAGGTACCTAGATGTTCTTTGCCATTGAAGATGACTTCCACTCCTGCAGGAATATTAGGACCAAATGCATTGTCTGGTTTGAGGGATTCCGTTGGATCCATTCCCTTATTTCCATAGACTGCCAAAATGGCTTTGGCTGCTGGATAGTTGGCTACATCATAAGGTTTAGAGATAGAAAGGACAGCTGCCTTCTTATGGTTGGTATTGGCATAATTGACGATCTCTGTTGGGATCTTGGTCCGCCAGAAATCTTTATCCAGTTGCCCTTCATAACCGATCTCTGAAATGACTACGATGTGAGTCGCTTTTTCAAGATCTTCTTTTAGACTATCCAGAGTAGATTCTTTAGTGAAGTTCTTGGCCACAAAGGAGGTGTCTTTTGGAAGCACTCCGTCAGCAATTAAGCGACGCATACCCAAATCGAGTCCAGGAACTTCGTTTTCAAAAGCTCCTAAGAGTAAGACATGGTCCCCTGTTTGCACCTTAAATGGCAAGGTATTGTCTTCATTTTTTACAACCGTCACCGCTGCTGCTGCAATCTTACGTTCCAAGTCACGATTGAGGGTAGATCCAACTGCTTCTTCTGCTTTTTCAGCTGTTCGAGCACTTGGATCAAAATTCAGGACCCCACGTTTTTCTTTGAGGGTCAGGATCCGGCGAACCGACTCATTTAAGCGTTCTTCTGAGATGTCACCGGTTTGGACCGCATCTACCACTGCATTGACAATGGTATCAATCTTGGTCAAATCGGCTTTGCTGCGAAGGGTCGTTGGCATCAAGACCAGGTCAACTCCTGCTTTGATGGCCATCTTCACAGCTTCCACCTCACCGAAGTTCTTGGCGATAGCATCCATTCCCATGGCATCGGAGACAATCACACCCTTATAGCCGTATTTCTTCCGTACCAAGCCCGTTAAAATATCATCAGAGAGGGTCGCTGGAACATAGATTTTCTCACCCGTTTCTTTTGACACGACCTGATCTTTTTCAATCTGCGGGTATTGGATATGAGCCGTCATCAAGAGGTCGACCCCTTCATCCATAGCTTTTTTGAATGGAAGAAGTTCCAATTTTTCAAGCTCAGCAAGAGATTTATCCACCAATGGGAGACCCGTATGGGAATCGACCGCTGTATCTCCATGACCTGGGAAATGCTTGGCCGCTACAGCCACATTGTAGTCCTGAATGCCTTTCATCATCGGAATACCCAAGTAGGCAACCCGGTTCGGGTCAGATGAGAAGGAACGAAGCCCAATCACAGGGTTTTGAGGATTGTTATTGGTATCTAGAACCGGAGCAAAATCCACATTCAAGCCTAGTGCAGAAAGTTCACGTCCGATAATTTGACCAGCTTCTTTCGCTAGTTTGGGATCATTGGTAGCTCCGATGGCCATATTACCGGGAAGGGCTGTACCCGTACCCAAGCGGTAGACGATCCCCCCTTCTTGGTCGATGGCTAACAAGAGCGGAATTTTGCCATTGTTGGCTTTGTTTTCAATCGCTGCCTTTTGCATGTCTTGCGTCAGAGCCAAAGTCTGCTTGGTTTCTTTGACGTTTTCAGCAAAAAGAATGACGCCTCCAAAATCATATTTATCAATCGCATCTGCTACTTCAGCATTGACCTTGGTGAGATCCTGTGGCGACTCCTGATTGGCCTCCTGCCACTTACGGAAGTCCGGCATGATCATTTGGGTCACTTTTTGTTTGAGTGGCATGTTTTCAATCAGTTTTTCCACTTCAGGAGATGCCGTCTCTGTCGATGTTACCGTTGGGGAGGCAGCAGGAACAGCTGCACGGTCTGTTGTCGTCGGTGTTTCGGCCACTTCTCCCTGATTTTCTGTGGTGCTTTCTGGCGTTGGAGAAGCCACCACCTCTTCTACTGTTGCCGCCGGTTCATTGGCTTGATCCGACGCTTGAGCTGTGTCTGCTTTTGCTGTTTGAACGGATAATAGAGCAAAAGCCGTTAATAGGGCCGCAGATGGATAAATGATTTTTTTCATAAAGCGACCTCCTTTCTTTCAATAGATATTGTACCATTATTTTATAGTTTTGTAAACGGTTGCAATGTATAAAACAGAAAAAGGATAAGCATTTTTTACTTATCCTTTAGTTCGTTCATATTTTTTTAAAACACAATGTCTTGACCATTTTCTGTCACTTGGTAAGTGCCATCAGCAAGATTGATTCGGGCTACTGCTGTGGAAGTTTGGTCTTTATTTTGGCGCGTGATGACAATGGTATGATCATCTGGTGTTTCCACCTCAATGCTTCCTTCTAGGTCAAAAGCTTGCGAGTTGTTCCGGAAACTAAAGAGCTTGAGAAGGGATTGCACGACTGGTCGCTCCACTTCTTGAGCAATTTCTTCATTACTGTAGTAATGACGGTTGATATTGCGGCCTTCTTTGGTGTTTTCTAAGAGTTCCAAATCATTCTTCCCAGCTAAGAATCCAACATAATAAACTTGTGGAATACCTGGTGCAAAGGCTTGAATTAATCGGGCTAGGAAGTACTTACGATCGTCATCTCCAAGCGCTGAATAGTAGGTCGAATTGATTTGGTAGATGTCCAAATTGTTGTACTCTGCTGTGGAATATTTGCGTTTAACATTTGCCCCAACCTTATAAAGCTCATTTGAAGCATAGTCAATCTCTTCATCTGTCAAGATATCCTTGACATCGACCACCCCAATTCCATCATGGGTATCGAGCGTCGTGAACTGCTTCATGGGGCTCATCTTCAGCCACTTGGCAAGGCGCTCCACTTTTGAACTATAGAGGCTATAGAGGGTCACCATTGGAAGGGCAAAGTCATAGACATAATAGTCGTGATCGGCAATCTTAAATTGGATGGAATAGTGTTCATGAATCTCTGGCAAGAGCTCAGCACCGTAGCTGGCTGCCATATCGCGCACCTTATCCAACAAGTCCCAAATGTCTGGCTCCACGAAGAAATCATTGGTGTCCAATTTCTTGACTGCATAGGCAAAAGCATCTAAACGAATGAGGTCACAACCATTGCTCGCCAAATGTTCGATGGTCTTGCGGATAAAGTCCATGGTCACTTCCTTGGTCACGTCCAGGTCAATCTGCTCTTCCCCGAAGGTATTCCAGAGATGCTCAGTTGTCCCATCCGCAAAGGTAATTTCTTGCTTGGGAGCTCGATCTTTGCGCTTATAAATCAAGTCCACATCCGCTTGAGTTGGACGATTCTCTGGCCAGAACTTGTCCCAGTTGAGAAAGAGATCCTTGTAAGCACTTTGGTCGTGCTTCTCTTGATAATCTTTGTAGTATTTAGACTGACGGGAAATGTGATTGATCATAAAATCAAACATGAGATAGTACTTGTCCCCCAGGCGTTTGACATCTTCCCAATCTCCAAAGGCTGGATCCACTTGGTCATAATCCACAGGCGCAAAGCCACGGTCACCGGTTGATGGGAAAAATGGCAAGAGGTGAACCCCACCGACTGCATCTCCAAAATGTTTCTCCAGATTTTCATAGAGATCCTTGAGGTTATTTCCTAAGCTATCTGAGTAAGTAATTAACATGGTTTTGTTTTGAATTGGCATAATGGTTTCCTTTTCTTTTTTTGAAAGCCAAGTCTTAGGAGACCTGGCTTTCTTGAGTTTTTCTATTTTAAAATTGCTTCCTAGGATACGATTTAAATCAGCAAGCTGAATTGTCCCTTTGTATCTTAAATTGAACACGCCCTAAGCTCTGTGTGAAAAAGATGAATCTTCCAAGAAGCCAAGGCTTCTTATTCAGATTCCCTTTTTTCACTGTGAGCTTTTGACGGGCTTTGTATCTTATTATTTCACTGCGCCGTTGCTCATTCCTGCGATGATATGGCGTTGGAAGAAGAGATAGACAATGGTGATACTGATAATGCCGACCACGTAAGAGGCAAAGCTTGGTCCGTAGTCGTTGAAATATTGGCCTGCGTAGTTGTATTGGAACAAAGGCAAGGTCCACATTTTGGAATCCCGGTTCAAGACAAGGAGTGGCAACATGAAGTCATTCCAGAACCAAAGGGCATTGATGATCATGGTTGTCGCATGCATGGGTTTCATCATTGGGAAGATGATGCGGAAATAGGTTGTGAATTTATTAGCCCCATCGATCTCTGCTGCTTCATCCAGACTTTCTGGGATAGAGATTTTGATATAGCCGACATAGAGGAAGAGGGTCTGTGGAATCGCATAGGTCAAGTAGAGCAAGATCAAACCAAAGGTGTTAGCCAAACCGAGTTTACTCATCATAACCGTAATCGGAATCATGATAACTTGGAAAGGTACGAAAATCCCAAGAATCAAGAGGGTGTACATGATGGTAAAGGCTTTTCTCTTACTCATATTACGTGCGATGGAGTAGGCTGCCATGGGGATAAAGATCATTACTGCAAGTAAAGACAAGACAGTGATGACGACAGAGTTCCAATAATAGCCTCCGATCCCATCAGCCAAGAGACGGCTGAAGTTGTCCCATGTGAAGTTGGTTGGAAATCCAAAGAAATTGTCTACGATATCCTTGGTTGGTTTGAAGGAACTAAAGAGGGTGGCAAGGAGTGGCACTAAAATCAGAACCGATCCTAGAATCAATAGAATGTATTTGCCAATCAAGGCTTTTCTTTCATCTTGTTTCATCGTGCTTCTCCTCTTAAATTTCAAATTTCTTAGATACTCTCAATTGGATGATCGAAATCACTACAATCAAGAAGAACAAGATTACGGCAATGGCATTGGCATAACCGAATTGGTTATTTTTAAAGGCATAGTTATAAACCAAGAGTCCAAGTGAGGTTGTGGCATTGTTTGGACCCCCACCAGTCATGGCAAAGACTTGGTCAAAGGCGGTAAGCCCACCTTTTAGGGCTAGGATAAAGACCATAGAGACACTTGGTAGTAAGTAAGGCAATTCAACATTCCAGAAGACTTGCTTGCTCGTCGCACCATCGATTCTTGCTGCTTCTGTAATTTCAGATGGAATAGATTGTAGACCAGCTAGGAAGATAATGATGGGCATAGCTACTCCTTGCCAAAGAAGGACAAAGACAGCCGCGAAGATCGCTCCCCACTTAGTCCCTAAAAGACTGGTTTGAAGAAACTCGATATGAAGGGCATTCCCAATTGCTGGAAGACCGTAGTTGAAGACTTGTTTGAAAATCAGAGCCACTGTCAAACCAGACAAAACTGCTGGGAAGAAGAACCAAGCACGAAAGAAGGTTTGGCCTTTGATCTTAGAGTTCAAGACACGCGCAATGAAGATCCCAAGGGCAATCTCACCAACTACCATAGCAATCGTGATGATTGCAGTAAAGCCAATAGCATTCATGAATTTTGGATCCATAAAGAGGAGCTTAAAGTTGTTCAAGCCGACAAACTTGTAGTTATAGGTCAAACCTGTCCAGTTGGTAAAACTGTAAAAGGCTCCTTGGAACATTGGCACATAGAAGAAAATTGCTTGTAATAAGAGGGGAATGACCACAAAAGCCCATGCCCAATATTTTTGTAATACTTTTTTCATTGTCTCTCTACTCCTAATCCACATCCGCTTTCATCGGGTTAAAGAAGGCATTCAAATCATTGACCATTCCTTGTTTATCACCTGTCAAGACATAGTTCATCGTCAAGGTATGGAAGTCTGCTTCACTGGTCCAGTATTGTTGCAACCACACCAAGTGACGATCCGTAAAGGCATATTTGGTCATCCCAGCAAGCGGTGAATCCTCTCCTGCTTGTTTGACCCCTTCGATCGCTGTTGGAGATCCGTCCACATCATAGTACTTTTGCATGACTTCTGGACGGGTCATGTATTCCACAAAGGCATTGGCTTCTTTTGGATGTTTGGTAGTAGCAGAGATAGACCATGCTAAGTCTCCTGCACCAACGGTTAAGCTTTGTCCTTTTTCTTTTCCTGGAATCATGAAGGTTCCAATCTTAAATTTCGGTTTTTGTTCATTAATCGCTGTAATCGCCCAAGACCCATTTGGTGTCATGAGGACGTCCCCACGCGCGAAGGCTCCGATAACGTCTGTATAGCCAGCACCTTCCCAGTTCTTTTGCTTCGAACCTTTAATGCGAAGAATATCCATCACCTTGATGTCATCTTTCATAATCGGATCCGTCAATTTAATAGCATTTGGTTGAGAATAACGAAGATATTGATTGGCTTCTTTTCCTCCACCTGCTGCTGTCGCAAAGGCTAATTGATTGTAACCATTGAGTGTCCAAGCATCTGCACCTGCAATTCCAAATGGTGTTTGTCCTTTAGCAACGATGTCTTTGACTAACTGTTCAAATTCATCCCAGGTTTCAGGGACCTTCAAGCCTAGTTCTTCGAATTTATCTTTGTTGTAGTAGATTCCGTAAGCATTGGCTGTAAAGGGAACGTTGTAGACTTTTCCGTTCACGGCATATTTTTCAGCATAGCCATTTTTCACGCGTTTCATATAGTCTTTATTGGACAAATCTTCGAAGACACCTGCTTTTGCCCATTCTTGTAGTTCGATGGACTGTGGGTAAATATTAACCACATCTGGCACATCTCCTGCGAGGACACGTGTTTTCAATACTTCTCCACCGTTCGGTACATTGACAACTTTGACCTTGACCTTTGGGTTTTCCTTTTCAAAATCACGCGCGATTTCTTCCAAAGTTTTAGTCATTTCTTTTTTCTGGTTGAAATACTCGATGGTCACTGTGCCATCCGCCGATTTTCCATCGTTGGAGCAAGCACCGAGCCCAAACAAGGCTAAGCCTGTTGTCGCAAGAAGTCCGATTTTTTTATACCATTTCATTTGGCTGTCTCCTTTTATTTTTTGACAAAAACATATTGTTTAGTGAGGAAATCTCCCTGAGGAAGAACGACGGTTAAGCCGGCATACATGAGCTCAGCTCCTGAATAGACTTGGTTGGTCCCTTCTAAGCTATAGAGCGCATCTTTTTCCAAGCCTTTGAGCTTCAGAGTTGGCTCGATCTCCTCAACCGTTGATAAGACCCGTACATAGGTTACAACCGTACGGTCTTGATAAGTGAACTGGACGGCTGCTTGATTGCTACCATGGCCTGGATTGATCAAGCGGTAGTGTTTTCCGAATTGGACAAGGGGTCGAATCGTTTTGTAATGAGCAACTTGAGCTGCGATCTGATCCAACTCTTCTTGCGGAAGACTGGTTAGATCCAATTCATAGCCTAGATTTCCCATCATGGCTACATGGCCACGTGTTTCTAGTGGTGTGATCCGTCCCATCTGGTGATTTGGCACCGCTGATACGTGAGCGCCCATAGAAATAGTTGGATAGAGATAACTCGATCCATACTGGATCGGAAGTCTGGCCATGGCATCCGTATTGTCACTCGCCCAGACCTGTGGGAAGTAACGCATCATCCCCAGGTCATTGCGTCCACCACCACCGGAGCAAGACTCAAAGAGGATGTGCTCGTATTTCTCCGTCAAGTAGGAAACCACCTCATAGAGACCTAAGATATAAGCATGGGATTGCATCTTGGTTTCCAGGTAGGTTTTACCATTTCCAAGCTTGGTGATATTGCGGTTCATATCCCATTTGATATAGTCGATCTCATGGTTTCCAAGTAAGTCATCCAAGACCTGCTTGATATAAGCCACTACTTCTTTATTTGAGAAATCAAGCACTAGTTGATTCCGTGAATAGGTGTGTTCGTAACCTGGGACTTGAATAGCCCAGTCCGGATGAGCCCGATAGAGGTCGCTATCAACAGAAATCATTTCGGGCTCCACCCAAAGGCCGAATTGAAGTCCCTTGTCATGGATGCCTTGGATCAATTCTGCTAGACTTCCACCTAATTTTTCTTCATTGACGGTCCAATCACCAAGGGCCCGATTGTCATCATAACGATTGCCAAACCAGCCATCATCAAGAACAAAAAGTTCGATCCCCACTTTTTGAGCTTCGTCTGCTAGCTCCAATAATTTGTCTTTTTTGAAATCAAAGTAGGTCGCTTCCCAGTTGTTGATAAGAATTGGACGTTCTTTATGGGCAAACTGGCTAGGAATGATATGGTTTTGGACAAATGCTTGACTCTCTTGACTGAGACCGGTCAATCCCTTATGGGAGTATGTGATCATGGCCACTGGCGTATCAAAGCTCTGATTGGATTCCAATTCCCAAGCGAAGTTTTCAGGATTGATCCCCAATCCAACCCGAACTTCATTGAGTTGATTCTTTTGAACAAATCCTTCAAAATTCCCACTGTAGAGCAGTTGGAAAGCCAGAGCAGAGCCCGCATCTTCTGTCACTTCATGATCGGCAAGGATGAGGGCCGGGGTCTGGGCGTGTCCTGAAGCACCACGATTGGAGCTGATGGAGAAGATTCCTTGCTCCACTTGCTGACGGCGAACTGTTTTTTCTCTCGCATAGGCTCCTTGCAGAGTGATGATATCGTAATCACTGGCTGGCAGATCGGCCAACACACTAAGAGCCTTGTGGATCACGACATTTTCATCACTACAGTTTTCAATCTTTGAGAAGCTGGTGATGGTTGCCCGATCCTCGTAGGCGGTGTAGTAGAGGGTCAAACGCAGGGCTGCTTGATCATCTTCAAAGACCAGTGCCAAGGTTTCGGCTTTATCTACTGAGTGAGGGTTCGGAAGACCGGTCGCCTCAACACTGCCAGAGTAGATATTGGCTCCGACATAAAGGAAATCCGTCACCTCTGTGGCGCCGTGCTGGATCTGAATAGACGGCTTTCGAAAATCTCCTAGTCCATGCTGTCCCAAGACCTGTCGCTGGGTATCTAGGCTAAAAGTTCGATTGTCAGGTGTTGGATTTCCAGCGAAAGCATGGTCCTTCTCATGCACGGTATTGGAAAAATGATAAGACGGGATCGGACGTCCCAGATGCTTGAGCATCAGGTAGCCATCTCGATTTTCAAGGATCAGGCTCAGTCCCTTACTTTCTACATAGAACAAATTTTGTTCGATACGAATTGCCATATCTTCCTCCATTGGACCCGAAAAAATATCACTATGTATTTTTAATTTCAGTTCCAATAACTTTCTTTTTTAGCATGTCTTTATTTTACTTGATGTAAACGCTTACTAAAATAGAATTTTGTTGGACATATATGGTAAAATGTTAGGTAGGAGGTTTACCGATGTTAGTCTTTTCTGAATACCAAACCGATACCATTGACCTAGCCCTTGATTTTTATGGCTACGAAGATTGCCCGAAGAACTATGAATTTGGCCCTAGCGTTCGGGATAATTTTGTTCTGCATTATATCACCAAGGGAAAAGGTGTCTTCCGCTTCAATAATAAAGAAATCCACCTAGAAGCAGGGGATCTCTTCCTTCTCCCCAAAAATAAAGTGACATACTACAAGGCAGATGAAGAAGAACCTTGGTCCTACTACTGGATTGGCATCAGTGGTACCAAGGTGAGTGATTTCATGCGTTTTTCAACCCTGCATGAAAAAGGTTTTCTGAAGAAAACAGAGGTGGAAACAGAAAAGATCGGCCAGTTTATGGAGCGACTCGTCCACAAGGCAGAGGCATCTAAGATGACCTCGCACTACCAACTCCACCTTCTCTCGCAGATATATGAACTGCTCTTTCTCATCAGTGAAGTGGCTCCCGATATCCATCGGAGCCATCCATCTCCCACCTATCAGCTCTATCTGACCTGCAAGCATGTGATTGAGACGCATTACAATAAAGAGCATCTAAGTATTCAAGAGATCGCTGATGACCTCAATGTCCATCGCTCCTATCTGACAACTATCTTTAAGGAGTTTCACCAGATCTCTCCCAAGGAATTCTTGCACTCGGTCCGCATGCAGCGTGCCCAGCAGTTACTGACCAACACAGACGAAAGCATTAAGATTGTAGCTTACTCGGTGGGCTTTTCGGATCCCCTCTATTTTTCAAAGGCTTTTAAGGCCTATAGCCAACTGACTCCTAGCCAATATCGCAGCAAACATAAAATTTAGTAAAATTTTATTTCTTTTTACTAGTTTTTAGAGTATACTGGAAGTAGAAATCAATAAAGGATGAACTATGGCAACGATTAAAGACATTGCGGAAAAAGCAGGCGTTTCTCAGGCAACGGTCTCTCGCGTTCTCAACCAGGATGCGACCTTATCGGTTGGCGAAGACACGCGCAGTCGGATTCTTCGCATCGCTGAGGACCTGCATTACCAAAAGAAGAGCCGCAAAACAGCGCCTCAACCAGTCGAAGACTCTCTTAAAATCGTCATCTTTGAATGGTACACGCGCGAAGAAGAATTAGAGGACCTCTACTACTATGCCATTCGGATGGGCTTGGAGAAACAAGCCCAGGAATTAGGCTATGAGATCTTTCGTATCTTCAACAAGGACGATTGGTCTTTGATTCAGGAGGCAGACGGCATTATTGCTCTTGGGAAATTCAGTCCCAAGACCATTCAAGATCTAGAAAGCTACGACAAACCCCTGATCTTTGTCGATAGCAATACCCTCTATCTGGGGCATTCTTGCGTGACGACAGATTTAGAAGATTCTGTTATCACCGCTCTCGAGCATTTCCTTGAGCATCATCACAAGGAGATCGGACTCTTGGTTGGTCAAGAAGAGACAGCAGATGCGACACCGCTTCAGATGGATCCTCGTCAACGAGTCTTTCAACAGTTTCTCACGGAAAAAGGGCTTTATGAGGAGCGCTTTGTCGCTGTCGGTCAGTTCTCAACTGAGTCAGGCTATCAGATGATGGAGCAGCTGATTCAAGCACTGGGCGACGACTTGCCAACTGCCTTTTTCATGGCCAGTGATGCCATAGCTGTTGGGGCCCTTCGGTCCCTTCAGGAGCACCAAATCGCTGTGCCTGATCGCGTCAGTCTCATTTCCTTCAATGATACCTCCATCGCCAAGTATGTCTTTCCGGCCCTCTCTACAGTGACCGTCTACACAGAAGAAATGGGCAAGCAAGCCATTCAGATGTTGCGGCAAACCTTTCAAGGGAGTCAACCAAGTGTTCCCTGCATGGTCAAATTAGCCACCAAACTGACGATTCGAGACAGCAGTCGCTAGGAGGTCTTAGTCTTATGAAAACACACGAAATCCTCTTTCAAACCCTTTCTCAGGCAGATGATTATGTCAACGGGGAACAGTTGGCAAAAGAATTAGGCGTTTCCCGCACCTCCATCTGGAAGGCTATTCAGCGCCTGGAAAAAGATGGGGTCGTCATCGAATCCCTAAAAAAGAAGGGCTATAGACTGGTCTCAGGCGATATTCTGCTTCCTGAAGTCATCGCAAGCAATACCCAGTTGACCGTTACTTTGAATGAAGAATGTCATTCTACCCAATTGGACGCAAAATTAGGCATGGAAGCCCATAAAGAGGGTAGGGCTCTCTACCTGGCCAAGTCCCAATCTGCTGGAAAGGGCCGCTTTGGTCGCGACTACTACTCTCCCGATCAAGGCGGCATCTATATGTCTCTTCATCTCAAGCCCCAACTCCCACCTGCGGAGCTCCCTCCTTATACCCTCATGGTCGCAGGAGCCATCTATAAGGCTATTAAAAATCTGACCCTGATCGATGTCGATATCAAATGGGTCAATGATATTTACTATCGCCATAAAAAAATTGGGGGAATCCTAACCGAAGCTATCACATCCATCGAGACTGGCCTTGTCACAGATGTCATTATCGGAGTCGGTCTCAATTTGGCTATCTCTACTTTTCCAGATGAGCTAGAAAGCAAGGCTGGTTCCTTATTTGAAGGCCCTTGTCCCATCACCCGCAATGACCTCATCAGTGAGATCTGGAAAGAATTCTTCCAAACGGATATCGATGAACTGGTCTACCTCTATAAAGAGCGCTCCCTGGTCTTAGGCCGAACTGTCACTTTTGAGCAAAATCAGCAGACCTATCAGGGCATCGCCAAAGACATCTCTGATACCGGCCAACTCTTGGTCCAATTAGACAATCAAGAAGAAATCTGGCTCAATAGTGGCGAAATCTCCTTGACGAAATGGTGAAATGATGTATAGAAAAAGCCACCCGAGGGTGGTTTTTTTTGATCTATTTTGAAAGCTCCTTCTACCCAAAGACTACGGAACTTCATTCTTTTTAAGATATCCATAACTAGTTACGGCTTTAGCTCTTGCTCCATTTTTTTTACAAAGTGATTTAATGCTGTTTGCACTTTTTCTAGGAGCTCTGTTTGCTGAGAATCACTGACCTCAACTCGGTTTGTGGTCCCATCTTTCTCAATATGGAAATAACTAACATGTAGTAATCCCCACTCTTTATCTAATGAAAAGGCTACATCTATTTTTTCACCCTCAATGATCGTTGAAGAGGTAATCAAGATTTTATTGTCATCTGGACTAGGAACTCGTACCATCCATTTCAAATCCCCATCCATTTCCAGTTGGTCTATGCCACCCACACGTCTGATCTCTGCGTCTGAAGGAATCCCATAGCCAGCTTTTCTAATGGTATTGGCATTACGATGATCAAGTATTCTTGCCAGCAATTCAATTTTATTTTTAGATGAAAAATTTAGAGCTGGTTGTTCATTCGGAACAAAGAGAAGCCAAGCTACTAACACAGTAATTCCTAATAATAGAAAGATCAATCCTTTTTTTAGCACAGACATCCTCCTTTCCTCACTTCTTTTCTAGCTCCTCTTCGATGTATGTCTAGTATAGAACAAACCACCGCGAGGGTGGTCTGTTATTATCGTAATTAAAAACACCTCAAAAGCTAGAAATAATCCAACTTTTGAGGCGTTAATCAATTAAGGCTCATTATTGATAACAGAACCACCACTACTGAATGTATAAGAAACACCGTCTATAATTAAAGTTTTATTCATTGCAAATGCACCACCGTCGTTAGGATCAGCATAATATCTTGTTCCGTTTAAATCAAGCCAGCCTGTTTTTAAATCACGATTAACTGGGTCAAAATAATATTTTTTTCCATCTATTAATGTCCTCTGACCTACAAATGCCTTACCAAATTCGTCAAAGCAATACGTTTTCCCATCTATAGTTTGCCAACCTGACAATCCTTCTCCACTTTCTGGGTTGTAATAATACCATTCTAGACCAGGGTATCCTTGTTTAGATATCCAGCCCGTTTTCATATCGGAATTAACTGGATCGAAATAATATCTTTTATCACCTATCTTTTGGAAACCTTTTAACGCACTATTTTCAAAGTAATACCATTTCCCATCTATATTTCTCCAACCGGTAGCTTTTTCTCCGCTTACAGGGTCGTAATAATTCCATTCCGTACCAGAATATCCTGGATTAGATATCCAACCAGTTTTCATATCACAATTAACTGGGTCGAAATAATAAAGTTTTCCATTTATATTTTCATGACCAGAACGTGCTCCAAATGGAGTAAGGTAATACCATTTCCCATCTATCAATTGCCAGCCTCTTTTTTCCTCACCGGTTACAGGATCATAATAATACCACCCAGAGTAATCTCCACCATTATACACATTATATTGCCAGCCAGTTATCATATATCCTCTATCATCAAACTTATAGCTTTTACCGTCAATATTAGCTTCTGTGTTTTTATAATAAGAACCATTGTTCAGTGAATACCACCAACCAACATTATCTTGATGCCAATCAGCCTTAACTTGTGATACTGGGGTTAAAAGTAATATTAGCAATGCACCACCTAGCAAACACTTAGTTGCTTTTTTCATTTGCATTTCCTCCTTATATTTTGTATACGCTTTCATTGTAGCATGTTTATTTCTCTAAATCAAATAATGTGTGGATATAAAGAGGTCACTGTCAACGAATTCAAATATAAAGTCACTCTCTTTTTATTTGTCCTTTAAAAGGCTATCAGTGTCCACTTTTAGATAAAATCATATAAGATATTATCTAAAAGTAGACCAAAAAGTAATTAAAGAAATAACCTGCTCTATTATTAAAATTTTAGCAACTGACTTTATCAATGATTATAAATGAAGCTTATTAGCTACCTAATAACTCACTCTGGTTATATAATAAAATTCTTTATCATCATAGTTAAAAACACCTTCAAAGTTAGAAAAAAATCTAACTTTTAAGGTGCTGATCAATTAAGGTATATTGTTTATAAGAGTACCTCCATTATCGAATGTGTATGAAATACCGTCTATAATTAAAGTCTTACTTCTTGCAAGTGCACCACCATCATTTGGATCTGCATAATATTTATATTTACCTGACACAAACCATCCTATTTTCAATTCACAAGTATCTGAATCAAAATAATAATCTTTTCCATCTAAACCACTTATATGACCACTGTATGCCCCATACAGGCCAAAGTAATACTTTTTCCCATCTATCTCTTGCCAACCTGATAGCTGTTTCCCACTTTCTGGGTCGTAATAATATCTTTTTGTACCAGAGGCCTCTTGTATGCTTACCCAACCCGTTTGCATATCGCAGTTAACCGGATCAAAATAATATTTTTCTCCATCTAAATTCTGCGAACCTTTTAAGGCACCAAATATAAAGTAATACCATTTCCCATCTATATTTCTCCAACCTTTAACTTTTTCTCCGCTTACAGGGTCGAAATACATATTTTCTGTCCCATAATGGAATTGTTCAGATACCCATCCTGTTTGCATATCACCATTAACTGGGTCAAAATAATAATTTTTCCCATCTATCAATTGCTCACCAATAAGTGCTCCACTTCTAGTAAGGTAATACCACTTTCCATCTATATTTTGCCAGCCAATTTTTTGATCACCATTTACTGGATCAAAATAAGACCAGTTTATTTTTTTCAGACTAGTAGCATTACGCTCCGCTATCGGCTGCCAGCCGGTCATCATATAACCTCTGTCATCAAATCTATACCACTTCCCGTCAATATAAGCTCCTGTGTTTTTATAATAAGAACCATTGTTCAGTGAATACCACCAACCAACATTATCCCGTTTCCAATCAGCCTTTACTTGAGACATTGGAGTTAAAAGCGATATCACAATCGCACTAGCAAGCAATAGCTTATTTTTTTTCATTTTCTTTCCCTCCTTGCACGATCTTTGTATACGCTTTCATTGTACCATGTTTATTACTCTAAATCAAATAATGTGTGAATATAAGGAGGCTATTATCAATGTATTCAAGGGTAAACAAAAAAATTTGCACAATTTGCTTATAATAAAAGAGGCACTTACTACTCTACTTATTTTCTTCCAAAATATTGCCAATGTCCATTTAATGTCAAATACAATGTGACTTATCCATCAATTGTTTATTTATCGATTGCGAAATCCCCTAAAAGCAGTAATTTGAAAAATAACAAAATTTTAAAAATCTTAAATTGAGTCTTGAATATTCATCATAGCAAACTCTCAACTTTCCGGAAAACGTTTCTTTTTTTAGAAAAATATAATTTCATTATTTATCATTCAATAATTTTTGATTCCTTCATACTCCCCAAACACCATCCCCCTATTATCCCCCCACTTGTGGTATGATGGTAGAGTATGTTTAGGTGCCGTCAACCCTGCTCGAGCACCTCCGTGCTAAAAGGAGAACGAATATGAAAATCGCATGGAATGAAATTAAATACCAACCCAAGAAGTTTATCCTGATTGAACTCCTCATTACCATTCTCATGTTTATGGTGGTGTTCTTGTCCGGGCTGACAAATGGACTGGGCCGTTCGGTATCGGCTCAAATCGATAACTATGGGTCGCTGCACTACATCCTTTCTACGGATTCAGAAGGGATTATCCCCTTTTCAACCATTACGGAGAAAGATTTAGATGAGGTCCAAAAGATAGAGGGGATGGACTATTCGGGTTTGTCCATCCAGCGGGCAACCGTCTCAAAAACAGAGGATTCCAATACTCTGGATATCACCTACTTCGCGACCGATCACAACGAAGAAGAAATCCTCAATCCAATCATGGAAGATACAGACCTCAAGATCTCCGACCTAAAGAAAAACGAGGTCATTTTGGACAGTTCTTTCAAAGAGGATGAAGGGATCCAAGTCGGCGATCAAGTGATCGACAAAACTTCTAAGCAAAAACTCAAGGTCGTGGCCTTCGCGAAAAATGCCAAATACGGCTACAGCGAGATTGGTTTTATCAGCTCGGATACCTACACAGGCATGCGACAAAAAACAGATCCAAGCTATCAATGGCAAGCCCAAACCCTTGTGACCAAGAAAAGCATCCCTTCTAGCGATCTAGCCAGCAACTTGATGGTGGCGGATAAGAAGCAAGTAATCGATAAAATCCCTGGCTACAAGGCTCAAAACCTGACGCTACGGATGATCACGTGGGTGCTCTTACTCGCTTCTTCTGCTATCCTTGGGGTTTTCTTCTATATCCTCACCTTGCAGAAGTTGAAACAGTTCGGCGTCTTGAAGGCCATTGGCATGTCCATGAGCCAGATTACCTATGTCCAACTATCCCAGCTCACCATCATCTCCCTTATCGGAGTACTGCTGGGTCTTGGCCTGACAACTATAATGGCGCCATTTTTACCCAATAGCGTCCCTTCCTTTATGACCCTGAAAGACAACCTCACCATCTCGCTTAGCTTTATCCTGACCTCTATCTTGTGTGGTACCTTGTCCCTTGTCAAAATCAAAAAAGTAGATCCAATCGAAGTCATTGGTGGAAATGGAGAATAAGATGGCTATTATTGCATTAGAAAATATCAGAAAATCCTACGCCGATGGCAACCAGATGCACCATGTCCTCAACCAGCTTAATTTAAGCGTCGAACCCAACGAATTTGTCGCCATCTTGGGCCCATCAGGATCTGGCAAGTCCACGCTTTTGGCTATCGCTGGCTTACTTTTATCAGCAGACGAGGGGCGGATTCGCATCGCAGGCCAAGACTTGACCGGTCTCAACCAAGGCCAGTGGACGCAAAAACGGCTGGAATTGCTCGGCTTTATCTTTCAGGATCACCAGCTCCTCTCCTATATGAAAATCGGTGACCAGTTAGAACTGGTGGCCAAATTAAAAGGGGAAAAGGACAAGAAAAAACGCCAAGAGGAAGTCAAAGCCTTGTTGGCAGATCTTGGCATCGAAACTTGTTACCACCAATATCCGAATCAGATATCCGGTGGGCAAAAACAACGGGCAGCCATTGCTCGGGCCTTCATCGGAAATCCACAGGTCATTTTAGCCGATGAACCAACGGCTAGCCTAGACCCGGATCGGGGACAAGAAATCGCCCAATTGATCCAAAAAGAAGTCAAATCTAAAAACAAGAGCGCCATCATGGTGACCCATGACCGCTCCATCCTGACCTATGTGGATACCATTTATGAATTAAAACACGGCCAACTGCTAAAGGTAGAAAAGGTTGATTAAATACAAGCGAGTGGGACAGAAATCGGTAATTCGTTAGAATTCGATTTCGTCGTCCCACCTCCGCACAGTTGAGTAGGGCTGTAAAAGCTGATGAAATCAGCGTAGTAGAGCCCACTCAACCACTGCGTCTTGCTCAACAAACCAAAAATAATTGAGAGGCTAGGACTTTTGTCCCAGCCTCTTTTTATTCTTGTGGCTCTTTGGGCAGTTCCATACGGAAGCGTAAGCCCATAGCCGTTTTATCAAATTGGTAGGCCAGTTCTTCATGGTCTAGCAAGTGTTGGACCACAAAGAGTCCCAAGCCTCCTTCCTTCTTCTGGTGGCTAGCAGTCATTGGCATCTCAGCGGTCTCTACCATTTCCTGGCTGGTATTTTCAACCGCCAAGTGCGTTCCTTCCTCTTCGAGACGGAGCTGGATCTCTCCACCGGCATCCGAATGCTTGACGGCATTACTGATGACATTTGAGAGAACCAATTTCAGAATCGCTGGGTCCATATAGACGGCTTTGTCAGGGATCTGATTGTCAATCGTGAGCGCGCGGGATTGAGCCAAGACCTTGTACTGGTCGAGGATCTGCTCTACGACCTGATCCAGCTGGATCCACTCCTTGTCTCCGGCCAATTCTTGGACAGAGGACAGGGACAGGATTTCTAAGACGATCTGGTTCATCTCATCGACGATATCGAGGGAGACCGACAGGTAGCGGTCCCGATCCTTGTAGCGGCCAATCTTATCCCGCATATTTTCTAGGATAATCTTCAAGCTGGCTAGCGGCGTCTTGAGCTCATGCGAGGCCCCCCGTAGGAATTCGACCTTCATCTGCTCCAACTTCAGATTTTCCTGTTTCTGCTGCTCTAGATTGTCGATCACTTCTAGGAGATGGTGATAGAGGTCGTTGATCTGTTGCTTGAGGACGCCGATCTCATCCTGCGAATGAATGGGAAGACTGGCCGTCCGATCCAAACGCTTCATCCGCTTGGTCATCTGCTTGATCTCCAGGATCGGAGCAGAAATCAGGCGGGCATAGAGATAGGAGGCAAGGAGTGACAGAACAAAGGAAGCGAGGAGACTATAGGGAAGAAAGCCCAGACTGATGTCCCGCGCTTCCTTTTGGGAATCGACAGTTGCTAAGAATTGCAAGATCAAGTCCTTTCCCTCTTTGGTCTGGATCTTTCGCTCTTCAATGACCAGGGAATTGTTCTGGCTATCCGGGTTCAGGAGCAAGTCATCCTTTACCTCTAGGGCATTTTGTTTTTCCTTGCCCTTGATTGAGACCTTGATATCATTGGTTTTGGAATAAAGGTCGATGACCGACTCAATGGTCCCTTCTTCCTGGCCTTGGAAACTCTTGGCTAGGGCCTGTGATTTCTTCAAAATCGTCTGGCGCTGAGACTCGATATAGGTCGACGGGAAAATAAAGTAAACCGAAGCATGTAGAAGGATGACTAAGCCACTAAATAGGGCAAAGGTGATCAGAAAGATCTTTGCAAAGATACTCCGTTTGGTCATGGTCTCTCCAATTTATAGCCGACATTGCGTACCGTAACGATACAGTCCAGCTCTAGTTTTTTTCGTAGTTCCTTGATATAGACATCGATCACCCGGTCAAAAGGAATCTCCTCTGTCTCCTTCCAGACGGCATCGAGGATCTGAGAGCGGGTCCGTGCCTTGCCCTCATGATGGAGCAAGTATTCCAAGATTTCCAACTCCTTGGCATTCATAGAGATGGCTTGCCCAGCTAGACTGGCTGTGTAGCTCTCAAAATCCACCCGTGCCTCTCCATAGGTGAAGACCCGGGAAGGCTGGAGCTTTTTAAAAATAGCTTCGATACGGACCTTTAAAAGTGACAAGGAGAAAGGTTTTTCCAGGTAGCCATCTGCCAACTCTCCAAAGGCCGTCAACTTATAGTCCTCGTCATGGAAGGCCGTCAGCATGAGGACAGGGACTGAGCTGGTCTTCCGGATGGTCTTAAGGACCTCCAAGCCATTGAGGATAGGGAGCTGGATATCCAGCAAGACCAGATCTGGCGCCTCTCTGTGAAAGAGGTCCAGGGCCTCCTGCCCATCTCCTGCTTCAAAGACTTCATAACCACATTCCATGAGATAGTCGCTCATCCCTTCGCGAATCAGGACTTCATCTTCTACGATTAGTATCTTCATACACTTTCCTTTTATCTAAGAAACTTCTTCTACCTCCTATTATACCCTATTTCTATTTTAGGAAACAATCTCTTATTCGACATCCACCAAGAGATCTTTTGGTTTCTTATGCAAGAGCCATTGAGAAGAAAGGATGGATACGAGAATCAAGAGGAGGCCGCCAACCAAGACAATCACCAGCAATTGGCTCGGTTGGATGTCCATATGGAGGTCTGTCAGGGTCTTACTGAAGCTTTCTGCCTCAGCTCCACCACCAAGGTTGGCTGCAGAGGATTCTTGAGCCATTTGTTTGGCAATGCCACTGGTTACGTTCTTAAGCACCGTATCTCCCACAGCTTTGGCAAGAAGTCCTGCAACTCCATAGGAAAGGAGGAAGGCTGGGATGGAAATCATGACCAATTCTGCTACGAATTGTCCCGCAATCTGTACCTTAGAGAGTCCTAGAGCCAATAAGATTCCCACTTCTCTGCGACGGGCATTGAGCCACAAGACGAGGAGAAGGGTGAGAAGCAAGCTAGCAAAGATGAGGCTACCGATAAACAAGTAGTCTGCCACTTGGAACATGCTGCTAATGGATTTTTGCAAGGCTGGATAGTTAGAAGAGCTCTTAACCAAGTCAAAGTAATTCCATGGGATATCCAAGGCTTTGATTTTTTCGATCAAGGCATCCAGGTCCTGATCCCCCTTGGCAAAGAAGGTTGCATCCTCATAGGTAGCTGTTTGGACAGTATTGCCATAGAGTTTAGCAGCTGTATCCAGGTCAGAAATGAGGGTATCTTCATACAATTCTTGGGCGTAAGTTAGAGGAGCTTGGTTCTTCCCTGAGAACAGACCCTTAATGGTCACTTCGACGGTTTCATTGGCCCCTTTTTCATTGTCAGCATCGTAGAGATTAGACTTGAGACGCACCTTATCGCCTACCTTGAGGCCATTCTTTTTCGCCAAATCTTCGTGCATGAGGATTTGGTTTTTGTCCTTATCCGTCAGGTGCTCCCCTTGGACCAGCTTGTAGGCTCCAGAGACAAACTTATCTTCTTTAGAAGAGTCATTGACCCCTGTCACCATCAAGGTATTCTTGAAGTGCTTGGCCCGCTCTGGAGATTGATTTTGCAGGGTTTCTTCAGTCTCAATGATCTCGTGGTCTAGGATATCCGCGATGGCATTGATCCGCTTGATAGAGGAGGTGATCCCCTCTACCTGGCTGATTTTTTCGATATCTTCTCCTCTGAGATTCCCTGCTCCCCGAGGGGTTCCTGGATTGGTCCTGCGGTTGATCTGCATGGAGAAGCTATTAGTGATGGATCCCAGGCTTTCCGATGAAGCTTTTTGGGTCGCTCCCTTCATGGAGAGTCCGATCAAGCTCAAGGTCCCCATGAGGAGAATGATGGCAAAGAGCAAGAGGGACTTGGGCCATTTACGTGTGATATAAGCAAAAGCATTGCGCAACATAACATTCCCTCCTTACTTACTCTTCTCAACGAGGCTACGGCGACTCAATTCCAAGATAACATCGGAGGCCTCTGCCACTTCCTTACTGTGGGTGACAACGATGACACATTTTTGGCGTTCCTTGGCCAACTTCTTCAAAATGGCAATAATGTCACCCGCTGTCTGTTCGTCTAGGTTTCCTGTTGGCTCATCTGCCAAGATGACAGGTGCTTCTGAAACGAGCGCACGCGCAATGGCCACCCGCTGTTGCTGCCCTCCAGATAGTTGAAGGACGTTGCGTTTGATTTGCGTTTCGTCCAATCCCAATTCCAAGAGAATTTCTTTTCCAGCTTGTTTGTTGACCAGGCGGACATTTTCCAGTGGCGTCAAATAATCAATCAGATTGTAATTCTGAAAGACAAGGGAAACATGGTGCTTGCGGTGGTAGCTAGACCCTTTGGTTTGGATGTCCTCCCCATCAAAGAGAACCTGCCCCTTCTTGGGATTGTCCAGACCAGCCAAGAGGGAGAGGAGGGTCGATTTCCCTGCTCCAGACTGACCGATAATGCTGTAAAATGTCCCATTTGCGAACTGATAGTTCACGTCTGAGAAGATCTCTTCTTGGTAGCTTTGGTAACTATAGGATACATGTTTGAGTTCTAACATAGGTGTCATTTCTCCTTAACTCATTTTTGTTAATATTTCTTTTGGACTCTTGCGCCAGATCATGCTGGTAGTTACACCGAGCGACAAAAGGATCAAGCACAAGAGGCTAGCATAGGCGATTCCTAAGGAAAGGCCTTGAGGGACTTGGTTGAGCAAGTCTAGGGTCTGCTGTTGACCCGTCTGTCCGACAAACTGCTCTAAGAAACGATGGCTGACCATCCGCCCGATGAGAAAGGCTGGGATCACCGCTAGTAAAGATACCAGCACCACTTCCAAGAGGAACTGTCTAAAGATCCGTCCCTTGCTTTTCCCAATGGATAAGAGGACGCCGATTTCATGGATCCGCTCCCGTGTCCAGAGACTCAGTAAGAGCGATAGAGCACCGGCTCCTGTCACTAGGAGGACGATCATCATGATCCGCACCAGGCCTTCTAGGGTCTGAGAGGATTCTTTCATCTGGTCAAAAGCCTTGCGATCTTCGACCACGCGCAGAGACTGCCAATCCAGATCCAAGTTTTTGACTTGCTTCAAGAGGGCATCGATTTTCTCAGGATCTTTGACCCCAAAGGTGACCTGGGTCACTTCTTGCTGACTGAGACCAAGAAGCTTAGTCGCATCCTCATAAGGGAGGTAGACTTGATTCTCACTCAGATCAGAGGTCATCCCAGTGAATTTTTCCTGTTTCTTACCTGAAAAGATCCCTACGATTTTAAAAGTTTGCTCTTTGGCAGGAGTCTCTCCCATCTGAAAGCTGGATAAGGTCAAGGAATCTCCGACCTTTAGCTTGTTCTTCTTAGCCAACTCCTCGTGAATCAAGATCTGGCCACGAGCCTTGTCGGATAAGTGTTTGCCTTGCACCAGTTGGAAACTGCTACTGCGGAAATCCAGGTGCTGGTCTGTCTTCTGGGTAAAGACAGCACCTAACGCTTGCTTGGCTTCCTGACCCAGATCATCCCGTTCCACCGACTGCTGCCCCGTCACCGCCTCTTTACCAAGAATGCGAACGGGACTTTCATATTGAGGAACCATAGCTCCTACCCCAGAAAGCTCTCGCACCTTTTCAGCTTCCTTTAGAGCAAAGGGCGTATCCCCCTGCTTACTGGTCAGGGCAAAACTGGTCCCAGCCGACTGCTTGATATGGTCCTCCAACCTTTCTCCCACTTGCATCAGTGAAAAACAGAAATACAAGCAAGAGAGGATCAAGAGGAGAATCAGAAAAAGGACCAGATTCCTCGTTCTTTTTCGAGAAATATAGGCGATTGCCTGTTGTAAGAGCATGAACTCACCCTCCATTTCAAAGCCCACAGCAATGCAATATGGGCGCTTTCATCATTTGTTATAGTTATTATAGAAAAGAAATGTGAAATGTTTATGAAATAAAAAAAGTTTCCTAGATTTTCTAGGAAACTTTATTCGATTTAAATAATATTAGAAAAATATACTTCCCACTTGCTTGACCTTATTTTTCAAAGACTCCTCCTTCTTGGATCTTTGAAAAGATCTGATCGGTCAGTCGAACATTCAAGAAGCTCCAAAGAGCAAAACCTCCAAAGGTAAAGAGATAAATAGCTGTCAGTAACCGTTCAGGACTACTGAGACTGATATAAACCACTGCCAGATTGAAGAAGATAAGAAAGATGATTTGAATAGGATTTAAGAGAGCAATGAGGAAACTATTCAGACAGACCTTTTTTGTAGGATCTTCAAAGAGGCCGATATAAGGGAAGATCAAGGTCATCCCTCCACATAGAAGGACGATAAAGGGAAGCAAGATCCAAATCCCATACTCACTTAAGAAGGCCGTATTTGAAAAAAGACAGTAATCCAGATAAAGAAGGGCTGATAGTCCTAGACAAGTCAGCCAAATCACCGTCGCTTGCTTGAAATTAGCTCGAAAGAGACGGAAAAAATGAAAGACGAGATCCGTATCTTCCCCTTTCAACAAGCGGTGCCACATGGTTGCTAAAGCCGTAAGCGATGCACCGATCGTGAGAATCGGAAGGCAACAAACGATAAACAAGGTGTTCAAGATAATGATGTCTGTCAACCGGGTCAAGGTCTTGACCAAGCGTCCATCCAATGAAAATAATTTTTGCATCTTCTTCTCCTTGTTCTTCATCTCAATTTCTGCTACTTCCTCTAAGGAAGCACTCAGGGGCTCTACGCCCCTGAGTTACCTACTTGAATCCATTTAGACCCCTGTTACTTCACTTCTTTTTGGTAACGATCATAGGCATCTTGTTGAATCTTCATAAAGTCATCAATGCCCATCTTCTTCAAGGTTGCTTTGTAATCGTCCCAATCCTTTTCGACGCCCCCTTCTACTACCCATTTAGAAGCTTGTTGGGTAACATAGGAGTTGATATCTACATAAATAGAGGATAATTTGTTCAATTCTTCTTGAGAGTAGATGACATTTGGATATGCTGGCAAAGCGTATTGTTTCAATTCTTTGTCCATCTTCAATTTGAGACCATCACCCTGTGTTTGGTCGATGTCGACATGACTATTGATATCATCTGATACATATTTTGGTCCAAAGTCACGAAGGGAATTGATCCAAGCCCATTCATCGGCAGATTTACCATCTTTTGGAGCCAAGACCTTGTACTTGTCGCCATCTTTTTCAGTCGCAATGCCAAAGGATCCATAGAAGTTTTGGATGCTGGCATCATCCGTGTAGAATTTATCCAACCATTTGAGCAATTTTGCAGGGTCCTTGCACTTATTTGTGATCAGGATTTCATTGCGTCCATAGTTCAAATGATCTGGGTCAGAAATGACATATTGTTTGCCATCAGGGCCTTTCAATGCTGGGAGAGGAGCATATTCGCTAGCATGTTGGCCAAAGGTTGCATCTGCTGTCCAACCACTTGACACACCGACACGCGCCACACCCTTGTCCATCCGTTTGGCAACAGACATGGAGGTATCTTCTGTAAAGAGTTCAGGGTCGATCAAGCCTTTCTTGTAGGCTTCATGCATCGCCGCTATCCCTTGTTTATAACTTTCTTCCATCCGGAGGTAGACCGGTTTGCCATCTTTGACGGACATTTCATAGGTGTTATCTCCGCCCAGACGGTTGTTGAATGGCAAAATATAAGAGAAGGTCGGATCAAAGTTACCAGAGCCAAATGGAATTTCATCATTGACATCGCCGTTGCCATTGGCATCCTTGTCCTTGAAGGCTTGTAAAACAGTCACCAATTCGTCATAGGTTTCGGGCATCTTCAAGCCAAGATTATCCAACCATTTCTTATTAATAAAGAGTTGGTTGCCGACGATTGGCCGCATTGGCAATTTCTTAGGCAGGCTGTAAATATGACCATCTGGATTGGTCACCATGGCTTTTAATTTCGGTTCTTTTTCAAAGGCCTTGTTCAAGTTTGGCATATTATCCTTGATCAAGTCTTCCAATGGAATGAACATGTTTTGGTTCTGAGCGATTTCAGAATCCGTGAAGGCATTGGATCCCAAGAAAGCGTCTGGTAAATCTCCACTGGCAACAAGAACAGATTTCTTATCAGACCAGTCTGCAGCCACCATGGTATCCCATTTGATCTTGATACCTGATTCCTTGGCTGAATCATCTAGAAAACCTTTGTGATAGTCTTCCCCCCAATCCGACCAACGAACGGTCGTGATCTTGAAGGTATTTCCATCATTCTTGTCATTGCTTGATTTATTTGTGGAAGCTCCACAAGCCGTCAAGCCAGCTAAAGCAGCTGCTCCAAGGAGCAGATAGGCAAATTTCCTGTTTTTCATGATCTTCTCCTATTCTTTCAAGGCCCCTATCATGACACCTTGATTAAAGTATTTTTGGACGAATGGATACAGCATCATAATCGGTGCTGTTGAGATAACGATGGCTGCATATTTCATCATATCAGCCTTGATACGGAGGTCAGAAGCTACCTCCCCTGTTGCTTGCGACTGCAACATTTGATTACTAATTAAGAGACGTCGCAGGATCAGTTGTAGGGGTTGGAGATTTTCATTGGTCAAATAAATCAGGGCATTGAACCAAGAATTCCAGATCCCTACTGCTGTCCAAAGTCCAATAACGGCAATAATAGCCTTGGACAAGGGGAGCACGATCTTTCTGAAGTAATAAATGGTTCCGCAACCATCGATCTGGGCGGCTTCCCACATCCCTTCTGGAATACTATTGTTAAAGAAAGTTCGAGCTACAACGATATTGTAAGGAGATACTGCAAACGGTACAACCATTACCCAGAAGGTGTCGACCAATCCCATTTGTTTCACTGTCAAATAAATGGGAATCAAGCCCCCAGAGACAAACATGGGAACGATAAAGAAGACACTGACCCATTTCTTAGCAAAGAGGTCCTTTCGCGACAAGGCGTAACCAGCCGGGATATTAATGACCAGGGCAACGATGGTTCCCACAACCGTGTAAAGGATGGTGTTGAGATAGCTCTTTAGAAATAAAGGCTGCTCAATCAAGCGTTGATAGCCGTCTAGTCGCCATTCCCTCGGGATAAACCAAACCTTACCAGTTGCCACATCAGACGGATTACTGAAGGAGGCAATAATGACAAACCACAAAGGGTAGACAATCAAGAGAATCAAGCAAATCGCTAGACCATAGATAAAAACATCAAAGAGGATTTCTGACTTGGTCTTTCTCGCATGTTGAAACAATTTCACAATTTCTCCTCCTTTCTAGAACAATCCTGTCTTGGTATAGCGTTTCGCAAACCAGTTGACCGACAATAAGATGATCAAGTTAACCAAGGTATTAAAGAGACCGATCGCTGTCGAATAACTATATTGGAAATTAATCATCCCCACTTTATAGACATAGGTCGAAATGATTTCACTTCCTGCCAGATTGAGTGGATTTTGCAAGAGCAAGACCTTTTCAAAACCAACACTGAGTAGGCTTCCTGCTCTGAGAATCAAGAGAATCATCGCCGTTGGTAACAGTAAGGGTAAGTCAATATGACGGATTTTTTGCAATCGACTCGCCCCGTCCATAGTCGCCGCCTCATAAAAGGTCGGATCAATGGCCGATAGAGCGGCTAGATAAATGATACTATCCCAACCGATATGTTGCCAGACATCGCTCCAGACATAGACACCTGCAAAGCTACCCGGTTTGGATAAGAGAGCAGGCATCTTTAAGCCGACCAATTTGAGGACATTGGCTAACAGTCCACTACTTGGAGAGAGAAAAAGAATAATCATCCCACACATGACCATGGTCGAGATAAAATGAGGCAAATAAGTTGTTACTTGAAAGATTTTTTTGAACTTGCCCACACGAATCTGGTTGCAAATAATGGCTAGAACAATCGGCAAGGGAAAACCAACCAGAATACTGTAAATAGAAATTTTCAAGGTATTCTTCATGGTTGTCGCAAATTGGAAGGATGAGAAGAACTGGTTAAAATACTTGAGACCAGCCCAAGGACTTCCAAATATCCCAGTAGCGGGAGAGTAATCTTTAAAAGCGATGACTAGACCCGCCATAGGGATATAGGCAAATAAAATCAATAAAATAATCGATGGCAGGAGCAGCACATATAAAGGAATATTTTTCTTAAATTTGCTCTGCTTCGCATTTACTTCGCTTTTCATAAGGCCCTCCTTTTCTTTCTCCTCTATTTTATAGGAATCCTTTCCATCTTTATAGAACTTTTTCGTGCATCTTCATCCACTTTTCCGTTTTCTCCACACAAAAACATGCACTTTCCCGATTTTTTTTACTTTATTATCGGTTTTGTTCATGAATCCGTTTTCAAATAGTGCTATAATATATGTGAGGTGCTCATTATGAAAGCTATTCACAGAAGTACACGAGATCACTCGATTCAATTTTTTTCGCGCCTACTCTTTCTCCTCTTAGTCGTCAATACCTTGATCAACCTTTTGATTGGTGGGATTAGTCGAAATTTTATTAAACACCAAAATATGCTCCATTTAGAGGACTCGATTCATATCTATGCGGATTCCTTAAACACAGAGCTTCACTCCGTTGAGCGTTTTATGTACAGTACCATTAGTCATAATGACTATTTGACAGAGCTCAATACCCCACTTGATTTCACGGATTTTCATGAAAATCTAAAAAAATTGCGGATCGATTTTACGGAGTTCCAGTACCAGATGGATAGCCCCATTACCTTTTTCATCGAGACACGAGATATCTCCCATTTTTTCAATGCCTCCAGTCTTCAACTGCCCTACCTGGACTATGTACAATTGAAAGATCATCTTAAGACCTATGACAAAGAAACAGACAAGACTAGTCAAAAATGGCAACGAATCAGCCTGAACCAGCATGATTATCTCTTAAAATCCCTCCATTACAAAGGCAAGGCTATCTATGCCATCATTTCTACCCAGGATATTTTAAAACCCTTGCAAAAGCTCAATATTGGAAAAAAAGGGCGCTTATCCATCGATCGCCCCAACCAGATCCATGCTACAGATTCCGTCATTCAAGCCGGTAGCAATCAAACCCACCTGCCTTTTGATCTGTATGTGACGGTCGATTACGGAGACGTTTTCCGTACAAATATCGTACTGGAAACCCTTCTCTCCTTGGTCCCTTTGATCATCGCCGTTCTCTCCACCATTCTGATCCTTTATATTCGTCAACGGATGATCCAACCGATGAAACGACTCACCCAACGTCTTTCGCAGCTAGATGCTGCTTCTACCAAGCTAGATGTGATCGAAGACCAAGGGATCTTAGAGATCGATCAGGCCAATCACAAGCTCAATCAGGTCCTAATCCATATGAAAGACCTTCAAATTCGAGCCTACCACGCGCAACTCAATCTCAAAAAAGTCGAACTCAACTATCTCAAAAATCAAGTCCGACCCCATTTTTACCTCAACATGCTTTCCATGATTCACAGCATGCTCCAAACCAAGGACTATAAGGAAATCGAGGAGTTGACCAAGGTGACTTCCAACTACTTGCGCCACCTCTTTCAAGCCAATCAAGATTTCAATCGCTTAGCAGATGAAATCCAACATATCCGAAATTACCTAGAGATCCAGAAAATCCGCTATGGGGACAGCATCCACTTTGATCTGGACTGGGATCCTGGTCTGAAAGATGCGGCTATTCCACCCCTGCTTCTACAAACCTTTGTGGAAAATGCCATCAAACACGGATTTTCTTTCCAAGATTCCTTCCACATCCAGCTTTCCATTCATGAAGAAGCAAACCAACACCTTGCCATTTCCCTTCAGGATAATGGACCTGGTTTTAGCTCCGCTATCTTACAAGATCTAGCAGAGAAAAAATCCTTAGTCACAGAAGATGGCCACCACATTGGTTTGACCAATGCACGGGAGCGACTAGATCTCCTCTATCCAGATCACTACACCCTTCAATTTTCAAATGGATCCCAAGGAGGTGCCCACATCCAACTGAGCCTTCCTTATGAACCCTACAAAGGAGACACACATGAATATCCTACTCGTTGACGATGATCGTTTTATCATTAAAGCCCTGCAGGAAACCATCCATTGGGAAGCCTTGGGCATTGAGCAGGTATATACCGCCTCCAGTCTGAGCCAAGCCCAAGCCATCATTCAAAGCCACCCGATTGCCCTCATGATCAGTGATATCGAGATGCCACAAGGCAGTGGGCTAGATCTCCTAGCCTGGGTCCGGTCAGAAAAATATGACATTCAAACGATCTTCCTCACCAATTATGCTGATTTCAATTATGCCCAAAAAGCCATTGAACTCCAAAGTTTTGAATACTACCTCAAACCGATTGACCCCGACCGCTTAGAATTTATCATTCAAAAAGCCCTCAATAAGATCAAGCGCCACAAGAGTGCAGCACAATTAGCCCAGCAAGGACAAAAAGAAGCTGAATTTTGGCATGACTACTTGCGAAAACCGCGTCCATCTCAAGCAGAACAGCTCCTTCAAGAAGTAACAAAACGGGGCTATAGCCCTAAACCACATGAAGACTACCTCTTGGTCCTCATCACTCTCCACTTAGTTGAAGAAGACTTTCACCCCAGCGTCCCTTCTTGGCGCTTGCAGCTCCGCCATTGTATCAAGGATCTCTCCCTGGATTTCCCTGTCCACTACTGCGCCCTCAGTAAAATCGAAAGCCAGACCGATCGCTACCTCTGCCTCTTCAAAAAGAATCAGACTACAGAGTGTGCAGACTTCCTAAAGGCTATCCAGCAGAAGATCCAGCAAGACTTAGACCGATCCTCTATCCTTCTCTATTCAGATGCTATTTCCCTTGAGACGCTCTTGATGAAGGCTCTGCAACTCTGCCAATACAGTGAAGAACAAGTCTTCCATTGGAACAGTATCCACTCCTATGCTTCTTTGGGTCCACAACCTCAAAAGCCCGCTCATCGGACATCGCTTACTTTTACAAATCAACTAGAGACGGAACAGCTTCTCCAAATCATCCATAGCTTAGAGACTCAAGATCGCATCCCGCTCTCAGATCTGAGTGAACTCCAGCTAGACTGGACCCAGCAAATTGGGATTTATCTGGATAAAAACGGAATTCTCGCTCACAAGTTATTTCAAAACAAACACCATCAATTTCTCTTCGAACGGCGTTTTCATGCCATCGAAGCTTTTGAAGCCTATATTGGGGATTACTGGAGCTCTGCTCGCCATTATGTGATCGATCTAGAACACCAATCCAATCTCATCCAGCGGATCACCGACTACATCGACCACCATTACAAGGAGGATATCAGTCGCACCAAGCTGGCCGAAATGGTTTTTCTTAGTCCAGATCATCTAGCACGGATGTTTAAGCGCGACACCGGCGAAACCCTGGTGAAATACATCACCGATAAACGGATGGCCGCTGCAAAAGAGATGCTATCGCAAAGCGATACCCCCATTTACCAAGTCGCTCTCCAGGTGGGCTATGACAACTACTCCTACTTTACAAAGGCTTTTAAACAGAAGGTCGGCCTCTCCCCAGGAGATTACCGCAAACAATGCCAAGAAGCCTTTTAAAACAAGAAAAAAACCTTTGAAAAAGGATTCCTTTTCAAAGGTTTTATTTTCTTTTCTTTCTGATTTCTTTTTCAATGGCACTAGCAATCTTCTCCACCATATAGGCCGTCTGGAGATTGCGCAAGATCAAGAGGGCCCAAAAACATGCAAAGAGCATTTGACCCGCCATGGTCGCTTCATTGAAAAAATAAGTCTCCATAGCAGTAAAGACTGCTATCACTGCAAATTGTTTTCTATTCATAAAATTATTTTACCATGATTCAGTAAAAAATTCATGTATTAATCGTCTTGCAGGGTGATTTTATCGGATAAAAAGTGAAATTCCTCAGGGATGACACTTTCCTCTTCTTCCACCACTTCCGCTTTTTGACCACGCGCCTTAGCCGAAAACTCTGCCCGGATTTGGGTCCATTCTTCCATCGAAACCGCTAAAATCTCTGGTGAGAAGCCCGCAGCATTGCTGAGGATATTTCCAAACATGGTATTGAGGTTGTCCCGCTTCATGGTCTGTTCAGCATTAAAGGCAGACTCAAAGGCTAAAATAGCGTGATTTTCATTGGCAGCGACCGGCTGGGATCCGATTAAGAGGGCCTTATCCGCACCTGCCAAGCTCTCGATGATTTCCCCCCAAGCGTTCTGAAGACGGATCAAGTTGGTCCGTGCCAACTCTGGGTTTTCAACCGCCTCTTGTAAAATGGCATTGACCTTGTTTCGATCTGCACGGTAGCCCTTGCTCGACTTGGTTGGACGAGTTACCGCTGGTTTTGAAGCAGGAAGACTGCTACCTGATTGCGCTAACTGTTGCTTGAGTTGAGCGACTTCCTTCTTCAAGTCTTCCAGCTGAGCTAGCACATTGGAAGGAACCTCCACTGCAGCTGACTTAGAAACTTGGCCTGTACTTTCAGCCAATTTAATGGTCATCATTTCAGTATATATACGCGGTTGCAGACTATTTTTGATATCCGCTAGACTAGTCGTCGCCTGATCAATCAGAGCAAAGAGACGGGCTTGATCGGCTTCAAGATTCGCCGCAAATAAGTCACTAGCGTGAGTGTTTTCTCCGCCTGTCTGAACAATCAAGAGATCTCTCAGGTATTGAAGTAAGTCCGTGACGAAACGGGCCATATTCTTCCCATTATCAAAGATAATCGCCAGCTGATCCAGCGCCGCTGTCGCATCATGAGCCAGGATGGCAGCCACGTACTGATCGAGCGCAGCTAGACTGATGGAGCCCGTAATCTCTTCAGCTATTGCTGTCGTCAACTCACTACCTGCAGTCAGACTTAGGGCTTGGTCTAAAATGGACAAAGCATCCCGCATCCCACCTTCAGCGCGCCGGGCGATGATCTGGACAGCATCTGCTTCATAGGCAATCCCTTCAGTAGCTAGGATATTTTCCAAATGCTGGAAAATATCTGGCAGTTTGATGGATTTGAATTCAAAACGTTGCACCCGTGACAGAATGGTCGCAGGAATTTTGTGCAATTCTGTCGTTGCGAGGATAAAAACCACATTTTCCGTCGGCTCTTCCAGCGTCTTCAACAAGGCATTAAAGGCCCCTGTCGAGAGCATGTGGACCTCATCGATAATGTAGACTTTGTGCTTGGCTAGACTTGGAGCATAGGTCGACTTGTCGCGAATATCGCGAATTTCATCGACCCCATTGTTAGAGGCTGCATCGATCTCGATAACATCTTCAAGACTCCCATTGGTAATGGATTCACAGATATAGCAGTTGTTACACGGCTCCCCATTGACTTGATTGGGACAGTTCATGGCCTTAGCAAAGATCTTGGCCACACTGGTTTTCCCAGTTCCACGAGGACCCGAAAAGAGATAAGCATGGCTGATCTTGTCCTGCTCGACGGCCTGTCTCAATGTCCGTGCCACCACTTGCTGGCCGACCAATTGGCCAAAGGTCTGGCTACGGTATTTCCGATATAAAGCTTGATACATTAGTTCTTAACCCCAAACATCTTAAAGTCCCAGTTTGTCTTTTCGATCAAGAGAGCGACAAACTTTTCCAAATACTCTTGATCCAGCTGATCATAGTCAGAGACACACTCCGAATCCAGGTCTAAAACCCCAAGGAGATGACCGTCCTTGACCATAGGCACCACAATCTCACTCATAGCCCGGCTATCACAGGAAATATAGTTGGCATGCTGGCGCACATCTTCAACAATCATGGTTTCCTGCTTTTGAGCTGCTTCTCCACAGACACCCTTTCCAAGTGCGATATGGACACAAGAAACACCTCCCTGAAAAGGTCCCAAGATCAATTCCGTTTGGTCATACAAATAAAAGCCTGCAAAGACCGAACGAGGCAGGGCTTGATTTAAGAGCGCACTGGCATTGGACAGATTAGCCAAGGCATTGCTTTCTCCTGTTAAGAGAGCGTCTAACTGAGCCAGCAAGAGCTGGTATTGTGATTCTTTTTCCGAATGTTTCATACCTTCCATTATACCAAATCTTTGCCCAAAAATTAAGCTTCAAACAGCGAAAGAAAAGAGAGTGGGACAGAAATCAGTCATTCGTTAGAATTCGATTTCGTTATCCCACCTCCGCACAGTTGAGTAGGACTGTAA
>NZ_KV812857.1:295729-303327 GCF_001813525.1 Streptococcus sp. HMSC065C01
ATTGAGAGGCTAGGACTTTTGTCCCAGCCTCTGGAATATAGATAAAATTATCTTAGAAACTTTCCTTAGGTGAGGACGGACGTCAGCGAACTTCAAAGAAGTTCCATGACTAATTATTGAGCCTAAGGTCTCAATAATTCCGAGTGCCAGAAACAATTTTGTTTCTAGCACTTTTCTCACGGCGGAAAGTTTCAATATATTCTTGATTCATTTTAAAAATGAAATCTCAGTTTTATTTCTTTGCAGAATCATTTAACTCATTCTTCTAAAAATTATTTTATCTATTCATGTCGCCGATTGAAGTGAAAGACTTCAAAATACTGAATGGCACGATAGATTAAAAAGATAGTCAAGATAATGGATACCAGCCAGATGGTCTCTAATCCATAAAACTGGATCAAGTAGGTCGAAAAAATGGCCCCACAGACGAAACTCCCGATCAGGCAGGTCATAAAGATGGCTTCCCAGAGGAATTTCATCTCCCTGTCTCTAACAAAATTTCCATAAGCTACCATGGTTTTCTTGAGATTTCCGGTCATAAAAGAGTGGTTGTAGGCATAGCTACCTACTTCTCCAAATGAGGTCGCTACGATTCCTAAACTCAGGCCAAAAAAAGGCACGATGAAGACATTTTTTACCGATGCTGGCAAAAATCCCGTCACCAAAGTTGTGAGGATATAGGGCACTAGGGTACTCAAGCGCCAGACTGAATTATCAATCAAGCGACGCAAGACCGTCATTAAAAAGATCCCCAGCATAAAGGCCAGCATCGTGGCTAACTTCACTTCTACATCTGAGATCTGCTGGCCGATCAAACCAACCGATAGAAAAACCACATTTCCCGTCTGGCCTGCCGCCAAGGTCCCACCCCGACAAATAAAGGTATAAGCATCTGAAAAACCAGCACACATGGTCAATAAACAAGCGAACGCCTTGGTCCGCGAATGAAACTCCCTTTTCATTTCCATTCTCCCTAGGAAAAAGAGGGAGTGGTACAAATGTTACATAACATTTCTGGTACCACTCCCGCGAAGTTGATTGAGAACTCTTTCGAGTCTTTTAGCGAATGAAGAGTCTCACCAACTACTGCGACATTCAATTATTCCAACTAATGATAAACGATGGAGATCGATTGTCCTCTTTCTCCCTATCTTTATTTTCCCTCACGCGCCTCGTTGAGGATTTTCTCAATCTTGGTTGTGATCAAGTCAATCGCAACTGTATTGGTCACGCCCTCAGGAATAATCACATCCGCATAGCGCTTGGTAGGCTCAATGAACTGGTGGTACATCGGTTTTACCACACCAAGGTATTGCTCAATGACACTATCGAGACTCCGGCCACGCTCCTCCATATCGCGCTTGATCCGGCGAATGATCCGAACATCATCATCCGTATCCACAAAGATCTTGATATCCATCAAGTCTCGAAGGCGCTTGTCTTCAAGGACCAAGATCCCTTCCACGATAAAGACATCTTGAGGTTCCTGACGATAGGTCTTGCTGCTGCGTGTATGCTCTGCATAGTCATAGGTTGGGATATCCACTGGACGACCTGCCAAGAGTTCATTGATCTGCGCAATCATCAAGTCCGTATCAAAGGCAAAAGGATGGTCATAGTTGGTCTTGATCCGCTCCTCAAAGGTCAAATGACTTTGGTCCTTGTAATAAGAATCATGCTCAATCATGGCAATCTTTTCATTCGGAAAATTAGCCAAAATGGCACGAGACACACTGGTCTTTCCACCACCAGAACCACCAGTAACACCAATAATAATAGGTCTATTTTGCATTTTCTACTCCATTACCTGTAGTCGTCTGAGAAGAAATAGTCATCTCAGACACATCTTATCCATTTTACCATATTTTTGCCTAGACATGAATAGTTTTTCATTAAGAAGTTTGGAAACAAAAAGGACCTTGCGGTCCTTTCATTATTTTACTTTTTCTAATTTTGCGGCAAATTCATTACCACCACGTAAGACGAGTATGTTTTTTCCACCGTTGACAGGTACGAAACAATAATTTGAATTAGCTTGTATATAGACTTCCTTAGCGCTCTTCACTTGATAGCCTTCTGATTTCACCGCTTCTTGAATGACTTCAAATGTGTGTTCAATCTCTTCTTTAGAAGTCGTGTCTCCATCATACTTTTCTTGATCAGCTAGAGAATAGAATGCGTAAGCCTTGTTATCGTAATACTTATCACTTATAATTCCATGATCTGAAATCTGAACAGTTGTATTATCTCCTTCTGTCACATTCTTCCACTTTCCAACCATGGCCTTTGGTGTTTCAACCTTGTGATAGACCAAATTATCTTCAAAGTTTCCTTCGTATGATTTATAAGTTTTCAAGTCGAATAAATCATTTCTTAAAATAATATTGCTTCCGTCTTTTTGGAGCAAGTTATAGCGCGTGTTCCCACCAGACTTAATCACAACTATTTCTGTTGTCTTCAGGTTAAATTTCTTATCGACATCCGCAAGTGAATGCAAGTCTGTCGAATTTAACAAAGAAAGTGCGGTATTAAATTCTTTTTTCGCTTCATTGCCCTTGAGAACCTTTTTGATGGTCTCGCTACCATTGACTTTTTGTTTCTTTCCACTTAGTTCATAAGTGATCGGACTAGAATCCGTATTTCTCAACCAAACACCATCTAGACTTGGCCCACCTGAAAAGAAAAAGAACCAAGCAAAGGCAATCACTGCGACAAGTCCCGCAACTGCAGCCCCAATTTGGGTTTGTTTATTAAAAGAAAATGTCAATTTTTTCGGTCTTGGAACAGGTTGTAATGTTTTCGCCGATGGCTGCGGTTGGACAACAGCTGGCTGCTCTTGTGAAAGAGGCGCACTAGGTGCAACAGGTGCTTCTTGAGCTGGAGCTGGTGCCTCTGTCGTTGGAGCCTGCGCCTCAGTTGCTGGAGTCGGCTCTTCTTTTCGCTCTACGACAAACTCCCCTTTTTCACGCGCTTCTTGAAATTCTTGCATACTTGGCTTGCGACCATTGACCGCTTCAAAGTATTCAACCCAATCGTTTTGATTCATCATATCCCCCTTATTGATTCATCATAAAAACTAACCATATTATACCACAAATCAATGGTTAATTTTTTGATTTTCAGAAAAATATCTGAAAAAAGTCCAAGTGATTTTCCACTTGGACCTTCTTCATTATTTCAAAACTTTTTGTGTTTTCGCATAGTTGGCTTCTACAGCTTCTTTTTCAGCCTTCCACCAGTCTTGGTGGTCTGTGTACCACTTGATGGTATCTTCCAAACCTGCTTCAAAGTTTGTGAATTGTGGTTCCCAACCTAATTCTTCACGCAATTTGGTTGAATCGATGGCATAACGCAAATCGTGACCAGCACGGTCTGTTACACGGTCGTAGGCGTCTTTTGGTTGACCCATTTTTTCAAGGATCAACTCCAGCACTTCTTTGTTATTCTTTTCACCATCGGCACCGATCAGGTAAGTTTCACCAATACGGCCTTTAGTGAGGATAGCCCAAACACCAGTTGAGTGGTCGTTAGTGTGGATCCAGTCACGGACGTTCTTCCCTTCACCATAAAGTTTTGGCTTGATGCCAGACAAGATATTGGTGATTTGACGTGGGATGAATTTTTCGATGTGTTGGTATGGCCCGTAGTTGTTTGAACAGTTAGAAATCGTTGCTTTAACACCAAAGGAACGAACCCAAGCCTTCACGATCAAGTCTGAAGCAGCCTTGGTTGATGAATAAGGTGATGATGGGTTGTATTTTGTTTCAGCAGTGAATTTTTCACCAGGACCTTCCCCATGTCCAGGAAGATCTTCGCGCAATGGAAGGTCTCCATACACTTCGTCTGTTGACACGTGGTGGAAACGAATGTCGTATTTACGAGCCGCTTCCAAGAGTGTGTATGTTCCAACAAAGTTTGTGTAGATAAATGGAGATGGGTCTTTGAGGGAGTTGTCATTGTGGCTTTCTGCCGCATAGTGAACAATCGCATCAGCCTTGGCAGCCAATTTGTCAACTAATTCAGCATCAGCGATGTCTCCCACAACCAACTCAACACGATCTCCAAGGATTTCTTCGATATTGGCACGGTTTCCAGCATAAGTAAGTTTATCAAGGACAGTCACATGCACGTCTGGATGGTTGTTGTAGACATAGTGTACGAAGTTTGAACCGATGAAACCAGCTCCACCGGTTACGATGATATGTTTATATTCTGACATTTTTTCTCCAAATAATTTTTAGTTTTGATTGTTCCTTAAATCAATCTTTTTTTAGCTTTCCTTAGGTGAGTACGGACGTTAGGTGAAATTATCCAGTGGATGATTTCAGCAATCCAGGAAGTTCCATGACTAAGTTTTGAGCCTAGTGTCTCAAAACTTCCGAGCACCTGAAACACAATGGTTCAGGTGCTTTTCTCACGGCGGAAAGCTAAGCATATAGCTCGCTTCGCTCGTTTATAGCAAAGCTAAAAACTATATAATGATGTTCTTGATTGTTTTAAGAGCTTCATTCTTACAAATCTTCTGCTTTTAGGGGTTTGACGTCTTTAAGAAATGGGTGGTTCTTGTCTGCTTCTGAGACTTCTGCTTCTTCCAAGTTTTCCCATTGGATGTCTAGGCTTGGGTCTGCGTAGTTGACAAAAGCATATTTTGGTTTGAGTTCCAATGCCCAGTAATCATTGACTAAGTATGTATAGGCAACTTTGTCTGTCAAAACTTGGAACCCATTGGCTACACCACGAGGGACGAAGATGCCTTTTGAAGCATCGATCACGGTTTGGTAGGTGTTTCCAAAGCTATCGCCTTCACGAAGGTCTACCCAAGTTCCAAGAACCTTGCCTTCATCTGCTACAGAGATGTACTTGTCCCAAGGCTCTGCATGCAAGCCACGCAAAACATTCTTACGAGAGAATGAAATATTGTTTTGCAACTTACCTTCCGCAAAGAAGCTTTCAGGGAAACCAAGGGGAAGCATTTTCTCTTTTTGGAAGTTTTCTTTAAACCAACCACGGTTGTCCCCGCGCACTGGAATATCAAACTCCATCAAGCCTGGGATGGCTTCAATTTTGCGAGCTGCTAATTCTTTTTCGAAAAATTGTTCTGTCATTAAGCTTCTCCAATCAAACGGAGCAAGTATTGTCCGTATTCGTTTTTCTTCAGTGATTGCGCTAATTCATGGACTTGTTCTTTGGTGATATAACCCATGCGATAGGCGATTTCCTCAAGGTTAGCCACTTGGACATTTTGCAAGCGTTGAACAGTTTCGATATATTGAGAAGCTTGCAAGAGGCTTTCGTGAGTTCCAGTATCCAACCAGGCAAAACCACGACCCATGAGCTCAACAGAGAGATCTCCACGCTCCAAATAGGCCTTGTTAACATCTGTGATTTCAAGCTCCCCACGAGGACTTGGTTTGATGTTTTTGGCAATTTCTACCACATCATTGTCATAGAAGTAAAGTCCTGTCACTGCAAAGTTCGATTTTGGATGTTCTGGTTTTTCTTCGATAGAGATAGCATTCATATCCGCGTCAAACTCTACCACACCAAAGCGTTCTGGATCTTTGACTTGGTAACCAAAGACAGTCGCTCCTTTTTCTTTCGCTTCTGCCCGTTGCAACATCTTGGTTAAGCCGTTTCCGTGGAAGATATTGTCCCCAAGGATGAGGGCAACATGATCGTCACCGATAAATTCTTCCCCGATGATGAAGGCTTGCGCCAAACCATCTGGACTTGGTTGCTCTGCATAAGAGAGAGAAATTCCTAGCTCAGAGCCATCTCCAAGAAGCTCTTCAAAACGAGGAAGGTCTTGAGGAGTCGAGATGATCAGGATATCTTTGATCCCAGCCAACATAAGGGTTGACAGCGGATAGTAGATCATTGGTTTGTCATAAATGGGCATCAATTGTTTAGAAGCCGCACGTGTCAATGGATACAAGCGAGTTCCTGAGCCCCCTGCTAAAATAATACCTTTCATAATGGTAGGCCTTTCTACGTAGTCATTACCCTTATTTTATCATGTTTATATAAAAAAGTCACCTTGCATTTGTGTTACAAGGTGATGACAGAAGATGAGTGTTGTAGAATTTTTAGCATTGGTTTTACTCATGATTCAAATAGATTACTGCTCCTTGACTGAGCCGTCTGAAAACCTTACCTTTACTCCCGATTTGGTCGTGCCTCTCCTAGAATCCATAAAGCTCTGAAATTCTTCATCTTCATTATGATAGACCCCTATCTTAATTTTTTTCGCATCTTTATCATAAGCTAGCACATGTTCCTTGGAACTCCCATCAGAAAATGTGAATTTTACATCTGCTCCCCATGCATCTGACGGAATGGAGCTATACGAAGGATTTAGAATCTCAATTTCCTCAATTCCCTTGTAAGAATGCTTCAAGGTCTTTACAAGGCTGACTTCATACTCTCTATTGCGTCTCTTCTCCTCCATTTTTTTGTTCATATGAAACAAAAATATCCCAACTACCATAAGGAGAGCCAAGGCGATGACACTCATCATCCTTTTGCTTTTCTTTTTAAACTTGATTTTTACCATAAGACGATACTCCTTACTAATGAAAATTCCTTTGAGCTGTATCTGACTATCTTTTTTCTCAAAGACAATAACAGCAATCAAAAAGAGAGCTTGTCATGACGCTCTCCTTTTCAGTTCCTTATCCCAAAGCGACGTCGAGGATCATCATAATGACAAAGCCAACCATAAGACCGAGGGTCGCAACATCTGTGTTGCCATTGGTCTGGGAGTCTGGGATCAACTCTTCGACCACCACGAAGATCATCGCACCTGCCGCAAAAGAGAGGGCGTAAGGCAGGATAGCCGTCATGGACAGGACTGCCACAGCTCCTAGCAGGGCTCCTACTGGCTCAACGATGGCGGACATAGATCCCCAATAAAAGGCGTTGAGACGGGATTTCCCATCCGTTCGAATCGGAATCGAAAGGGCAGCCCCTTCAGGGATATTTTGCAAGCCGATCCCAATAGCTAGGCCAACCGCACCAATAAAGGCTTCTGGACTTGGATTGCTCGCCAGAGCCCCAAAGGCCACCCCGACTGCTAAGCCTTCTGGGAAATTGTGGATGGTAATGGCGAGAAAGAGGAGGGTTGTTTTAGACAACTTCTTCTCCCGCGGCGTATGGATGCTCTCAGCCTCCTCAATCTCCTTCGTCATATGAAGGTGAGGAACGATAGCATCGATCAGGCGGAGGAAAAAACCTCCAGCTAGAAAACCGATAGCAGCCGGAAACCAAGCCAGGCTCCCATATGATTTTTCCGCATACTCAATCGAGGGTTACAAGAGCGACCAAAACGAAGCCGCAATCATGACCCCTGCCGCAAATCCCATCATGATGTCCAGTAATTTGCGACTAATATGCTTGAAGAAAAAGACGATGGCTGACCCGACAATGGTACAGCCCCATGTAAATAATCCTGCGATTAAGGCCTGCAAGACCACGGATTGCGATTGAGACCAATTCATAACAACTCCCATTTTCTTGTTGATTCACTTGTTCTATTCTACTATTTTTATCCGAATGAAGGAAGGTCTTTCGAAAAAAAGAGAGTGGGATAGAAATCGGTA
>NZ_KV812857.1:303427-364941 GCF_001813525.1 Streptococcus sp. HMSC065C01
CAATTGAGAGGCTAGGACTTTTGTCCCAGCCTACTTCTTCACATATTGTTCAACTGGATAATCCGCTGGATCTAAGCGCAGGTTTCCTCCTACCACGAGTTGGGCTAGGTGCCAACCAATAAGCGGCCCTGTTGTAAGGCCAGACGAACCAAGTCCACTGGCGACATAGAGGCCTGCTTGATCAGGAACAACTCCCCAAAATGGTGAAAAGTCACTGGTGTAGGCCCGGGTTCCCACGCGCTCTCCGATAACTTCGGCTTGAGCTAGTTCTGGATAGTAGGCCAAGGCTTCTATTTCCATCTGATTTAGCAGAGCTTGATCCACTGTCAGGTCAAAGCCCATCTCATTTTCATGAGTGGCTCCCATACTGATCTTGCCTTGCTGGAAGGGAATGATATCCAGCTCTCCTTCTGGCATGACCACAGGAAAGTCATCAGTATCTCGGTCTAGCTGATAATCCCGTAGTTGACCCTTTTGCGGACGGACATCGACTTGGTAACCAAGTGGCTCGAGGATTTGCCCCAACCAGGCTCCTGTTGCTAGGATAACTTGGTCATAGCTCTCTCCTGCTATCTGATAGCCATGATCCGAGACTGATAGAGCAACCTCTTCCTTGATCACTCTAGCGCCACTGGCTTTAAGAAGGGTTTCCGTCAGAAGAGCTCCTTCTACATGGGCTCCACCTGATGCATAGAGCAACTTCTCAAAACCTTGCAGCCCTGGGAATTGCTGGGCCACTTCTTCCTTAGTCAAAATCGCCAAGTCTCCAATCAAGGGAGATTCTTCCCGACGGCTCAGCGCCAACTGATAGAGTTCGTCTAATTTCTCCTCCTTTTTCTTGAGGAGATAGACGCCGGTCTGCTGGTAAAAATCTGTTTTAATTCCGTCCTTGGCCAGGTCTGCTACCAATTCTTGGTAAAAATCAGCTCCCAGACGAGCCAGGCGATACCAGGCCTTATTCCGTCGTTTGGAAAACCAAGGGCTAATAATGCCTGCCGCTGCCTTGGTTGCTTGGCCGACTCCATGGTCATAGACGGTCACATCCACTTGTGCTTCTTTGGATAAATAATAGGCGGCAGTGGATCCCACGATCCCTGCACCGATAATGGCAACTTTCATCATGACCCCTTAGATATGATAAAAAGGATTGGTACTGGCTTGACTGCCAATCACCTCAATATCCCACGCTTCTTCAGCCTTCCACTGATTGAGCTTTTCTACTAATTTTGACACAAAAAGAACCTCGATATGGTGTCCTGGATCTAAGGCCAAGAGCCCATCGCTCAGCATGTCCTGAGCCGTGTGGTAGTAGATATCTCCTGTGATATAGACCTCTGCTCCCTTGGCGAGAGCATCCTTGTAAAAGGACTGACCACTTCCTCCACAGATGGCGACACGCTTGATGACCCGTTCCAAATCCGCCTGATCATAGCTAACCAAGCGCAAAGCATCTAAGCCAAAGGTTTCTTTGACCTTGTCAGCCAACTGGCCAAAAGTTTGGGCGGGCACCTGACCAATGCGACCGATTCCGAATCCTTCCCCAGTCAAACTGAGGGGCTCTGTATCTTCAATGTCCAAGAGCTGGCAGAACCAATCGTTGAGACCATCTGGGACAATGTCAATATTGGTATGGCTGACGTAGACTGCGATATCATGCTTGATCAAGTCGATATAGATCTGATTTTGGGCCCGATCAGCTACCAAATCCTTGATGGGACGGAAAATCGGCGCGTGCTTGACGATGATCAAGTCCACCCCATGGGCGATAGCTTCTGCCACCGTCTGCTCGCGGATATCCAGAGCCACCATGACCTTTTGGATGTCTTTTTGTAGCGTGCCGACCTGTAGGCCACAGACATCTCCCTCCATAGACAATTCCTGTGGACAGTAGGCTTCATAGCGTTTGATGACTTCACTTGCTAACATGTAGAACCTCCTTGATGTGTGCGATGCGCTCTTCTAACGATGCTCTGGCAGATTGATTCTCAACTGGGACCTGCTCCAAGGCAAAGGTCAATTTCTCCACTTCCTTGAACCACTTTTGGACAAAGGCTGGAGCTTGTTCCTGCATCAAATAGGGACCAAAGCGCAGTTCCTTGGCTGACAACTCTTGAGAACCCTGTTCCACCACAAGGATCTCATAGAACTTCTCATTCTCTTCCAAGATCGCTTCATCAACAATGCGGAAATCATGGTCGACTAACCAAGCCCGCAGTTCATCTTCACGATTATTGGGCTGTAGGACCAAGCGAGAGACATTGGCTAATTTCTCAAGACCTGCGGCTAGGATGTCTGCAATCAAGCGTCCTCCCATACCAGCAATGGTGATACAGGAAATGCCGTCTGCTGGTTCAAAGGCAGCCAAACCATTGGCCAGGCGGACCTCAATCTTGTCCTCTAAACCATTATCGGCGACATTTTGGAGGGCAGATTGATAAGGCCCCTCTACCACTTCACCAGCAATAGCAGCCTCAATCTTGCCTTCTTGTAAGAGGGCGATTGGCAGATAAGCATGGTCACTCCCCACGTCCAACAGACGAGCTCCAGCTGGGACGAAGCTAGCCACCAAGTCCAATCGATTTGATAATTTTGTAAATTCCATGTGCTACTTTCTATACTTTTATTCCACCCTTTAGTATACCATGTTTGCACCATTAAAAAAAGGCGCAACGGCGCCTTGTCTATTATGGAAAGGTATTACTTTAGACTTTCCTTAGGTGAGTCCGGACGTCAGCGAACTTCTTCAAAGTTCCATGACTAAGTTTTGAGTCTAATGTCTCAAAACTTCCGGGCACATGAAACTTATACGTTTCATGTGCTATACTCACGGCGGAAACTCTCGCTATCATCCTCAACAAGCCGATATTAGACTTTAGTCAATTTCCTTATAGTCTACTTCCAAGCCTCGTTGCACTGCTGGGCGATTGGCAATTTTCTCTGTCCAAGCTTGCAGATGCTTATATTCCTTCACATCTAAGAAAATTCCTGCACGGTCCCAGACCTTGTCTTGAGCTAGACGGCCATACCAAGACCAGATGGCAATATCTGCAATGGTATAGTCATCCCCTGCGATATAAGGTTTAGTGGCCAATTCTTTGTCCAGTAAGTCCAATTGACGTTTGGCTTCCATGGCAAAACGGTTGATGGCATACTCGATTTTTTCAGGAGCATAATGGAAGAAATGGCCAAATCCTCCGCCTAAAAAAGGTGCCGCACCCGTCTGCCAGAAGAGCCAGTTGAGCACTTCTGTCCGCTTAGCCCGATCTGTCGGGATCAATTTGCCAAATTTCTCTGCTAGATACAAGAGAATATTGGCCGATTCAAAGACCCGAATCGCTTCCTCTCCTGATTGATCCAACATAGCTGGAATTTTCGAGTTTGGATTGATGGCTACAAAGTCACTACCAAACTGATCTCCCTCGCCAATCTTAATCCGATAAGCATCATAACCAGCTTCCACTCCAAGCTCTTTCAATTCTTCCAGCATAATGGTCACCTTAATCCCATTTGGTGTCGGAAGGGTATAGAGTTGGAAAGGATGATCCCCTTTTGGAAGAGTTTGTTCAAAGCGGGCACCTGCTGTTGGTTGGTTCAAGCCACCCCAGGCTCCTCCCATCTGGCTCGGTGCTTCCCATACTTCTGGTAATTGATAGTCTGACATCTCTTTTCTCCTTTGTCTATGTTACTACTAGCATATCAAATCCAGTCGCTAGTTTCAAAAATCTGCTACGCTAGCTTTACTTGACTTTTCTTGCCAAAATGATAGTATAGAAAAAATACATTTTTGAAGGAGAAAAAACATGTCCACGATCGACTTTCATAGTTTGGCAAAGACAGAACTACACTGCCACTTAGACGGTTCCTTGTCGCTTCCGACCATTCGCCAATTGGCAGCCATGGCCAATATTGACCTCCCTGCTAGTGATGAAGAGCTCAAGCACCATGTCACTGCACCTGCCCACTGTGAGAATCTTTTGGACTATTTGGAGGCCTTCGACTACATTCGCCCTCTTCTTCAGACCAAGGAAGCCTTGACCCTTGCTGCTTATGATGTGGCCAAGCAAGCTGCTCTCGAAAATGTCGTCTACATTGAGGTTCGTTTTGCCCCAGAATTGTCCATGGACCAAGGCCTCACCGTTCCAGAAACAATCGATGCTGTCTGTGAAGGACTGCGCCAAGCCCAGGATGAATTTGGCATTGTTGCAAAAGCCTTAGTCTGTGGCATGCGCCAGTCAGACCAAGAACTCACCTCTCGCATTCTAGCAGAAGCCAACCAAGTTAGCGATCAGGATTTTGTCGGTTTTGACTTTGCCGGAGATGAGCACAACTACTCTCCAGAAGATATTCGACCTTTAATCGAGCAAGTCAAGAGTTACCATCGGCCCATGACGCTTCATGCAGGTGAGTGTCATTGCCCACACTTTGTAGCCCAATCGATTGCATTTGGCATCAAACGCAATGGCCACGTGACGGCTCTATCTCATGAACCGGCCTTACTCCAATCCTTTATTGACAACGGGGTCACCGGAGAGCTCTGCTTGACCAGCAACCTTCAAACAAAAGCAGCACCGACTATAGAAGATTTCCCTTATCTGAAGATGAAGGCAGCCGGTGCTCGCATTAGTATCAATACCGATAACCGAACAGTATCTGATACCGACCTCACCAAGGAATACACCCTCTACCATCAACATTTCCAAACCAAGGAAGCTGACTTTTACCAGCACAATGTCCATGCCATCCAGGCTTCCTTTGCTAGTGACGAGGAAAAACAAGAACTCCTTAGTAAACTAGAAAAAGCCTATGCTGATTATTTATAAACATTTTAGCTAGCATTTGAGCTTAAGATTGAAGACAGAAACTTATTAAAAACTTTCCTTAGGTGAGTACGGACGTCAGCGAACTTCTACGAAGTTCCATGACTAATTATTGAGCCTAAGGTCTCAATAATTCCGAGCATCTGAAACAATAGTGTTTCAGATGCTTTTCTCACAGCGGAAAGTTCCAATATTCGCTTGTCTGATGCTAAAATCACCCTTATATTTTTGTGCCATTTAATTCTAAAAAAGTTTGTTTACATTCAAAGAGGCTGGGACAAAAGTCCTAGCCTCTCAATTATTTTTGGTTTGTCGAGCAAGACGCAGTGGTTGAGCGAGCTCTACTACACTGGTTTCATCAGCTTTTACAGCCCTACTCAACTGTGCGGAGGTGTGACGACGAAATCGAATTCTAACGAATGACCAATTTCTGTCCCACTCTCTATTTCTATTTAGAAACTGATTCATACAAGGCTACATCTCCAGGAGTCAACAAGCCAGTATAAAAACCGTCAACATTTACATTCGCATACTTAGTTAAATCATCATAAGTATGGATAGTATGAATGTAAATACGTTTTCCAAGTCGATGAACTGCATTTATAAAGTCTGGATTAAAGCGAGGATCAGCAAATGAAATCGTTACTGCCTCGATTTCATCATGTTTTGAAATGAAATCGATAACCTCTTCTGCACTATCTGGTGAAGCATACAAGGTATAGATAACATGCTGGAAAGGATAAATAGCTTCAATTTCTCCAAACATATCTTGATTATAGACTTGTGGAATCACACGATCCAATAGTTCCTTGTCTCGCTTTTTCGCTTCTGAAACAATGTCTTGAAATTGAATGATCATATCTTCTTTGGGAATTTCCATAGATTTAGTATCTGTGATCAAAACCATATCTTTATTGATCACCATTTGATCCAAGACATCTCCCACCAACATCGTCGTGAAACGACTTGGTGTTTCTGGAGAACCATAAGCCTTAAATTTTTTCCATTCATCAGAAGAAAGAGCAACATCATCTTTGTTTCCAAACTGATTCCAATCATGAACAGCAGCCAATTTTTTATCACTTGTCAGATAAAAATCCATTTCGAACAAGCGATGACCTAAACTATAATTCTGTTGCAAAGCTTCTAAGGAATTAGTATAAAAGGTGTTGTATTCTTTTTCTCGAATCGCACCACCCGCATGGGCTACCAATCTAGGAGAATCCTTTAGCCACTCCTTCTTTTTAGATTTTGTGTAATGAACAAAGCCAAATTGATTCGATAATTGACCATTTGTTAGTGTTTCAAGTACTTCCTTATCAACATAATCTTTCGATAAGAAAGTCGTATCCTTGTCTACTTTAAAATGATAGTGATTCTTATCAAATTCTTTTGTTTTTTTATTCCATTTTATCTGGATCGTCACGTCAGCTTCTTTTTTTGTATAGCCATCTTTTGTTTTTGAATAGCCTGCCTGTACTAGGCTATCTTCAACCGGATACAGACCTGATGACAATATACTTGTACGCGCAAAATAATAGCTGACGACACTAAATAGTAAAATCAGCCCAACTACAAGTATCGTAGGATATAACCATCTATATTTTCTTTTTTTATCTCCCCGTTTCATCCTTTAAGACATCTCCTCCTAATCCTTCCACAAATCCATGGCCTTCAAGAAATCGTCTGAAACCGTTACATTGCGTGGGTTGGCTTGCTCGCGTTCTTGTAGTTTCGCTTCTACTTGGGCCAGGCTGTTGATGCCTTCACTGCGCCAGTTGCGTAAAATGGCTTGGATATATTTCCAGTGAGGCTTGCCGTTAAAGACAGCTTCTCGTAATGCTGCCTTGATCACATCTGGATCTGTCTGATCCTCGCGCACAGTCTTGGTCAGGTCTTCAATCTCAAAAGGTGTCAAGAGTCGTCCCAGTTCTTGTTGGAAGGTTTCCACCAAATCCTTGATGACATTTCCCTTAGCGGGCGCGCTCTGTGCCTTCCCTTGTAATTGGGATTCTAAAATCTCATCCAAGCGCTCCAGGGCAATGGTCGCATCAAAGATGGCTTCAATCTCGCCATTGAGCTCAATAGTCCGGTACTGAAGGAGTCCCTTGGTGGTCAGATTGGACATAATCCGATTGACCTCTGTCACCGTTTTTCCTAGATGACTAGCAATCTGATTGGGAGTTAAGGCCTCTTGGCCAGTCGTATTTTGAAGGAAGAAAAACTGCCAAACCAAGTAGTCATCTGCTTGGTCAAATAACTCATGATAATGAAAAAGTAAGGCACTTGGAAGAACCAAGTTGCCATACTTAAATGCTTGTGAATATGTCATAATTCCCCTTTATAGGTAACCATAAAATGAAATATCTTTTTCCAATTCTTCCAAGCGGTAAGGTGTTTCTTGATAAACCGCATAGTTGATCCAATTACTAAAGAAGGTCGTCGCAGCAAGATTCCAACGAATGCGAGGTTCTGTATTGGCATCATTCTCATCAAAGTAATTTTTTGGAAGGGCTGGATCCAAGCCTGCCTTGACATCTCGGTGGTATTCTTTCGCCAGCGTATCGCGATCATACTCCAGATGGCCAAAGCTATACACCTCACGCATGTCCGGACTAGCAATGATGGACAACCCAACCTCATTTCCCTGAGCGATCACCTGAAGATTGCTCTTTTCAAGGACTTCCTTCAAAGGAATATCTGTATAACGAGAATGAGGGGCAAGGAAACGGTCGTCAAAGCCTCTCATGAGAAGACTCTCAGGACGCACCACTACCTGGTCATAGATGCCAGATAATTTGTCACAGAGCTCAACTTTTTGAATCCCGTAACGGTGGTACAGACCAGCCTGGGCTCCCCAACAGAGGTGCAGGGTAGAAAAAACATGACGCTTGGCCCATTCAAAGACCTGGGTCAACTCTTCCCAGTAGTCCACTTCCTCAAAGTCCATCTTTTCGACAGGCGCCCCCGTCACAATCAAGCCGTCATAGTAATTATCCTTGATATCCTCAAAAGTCTTGTAAAAACTCTCCATATGCTCGGCCGCTGTATTTTTAGACTTATGGCTCGCCATATAGAGGAAATCTACATTGATCTGCAAGGGCGTATTGGCCAGGAGGCGTAGCAGTTGAGTCTCAGTTGCTTCCTTAGTCGGCATGAGATTCAAAATCAGAACATTTATAGGACGAATATCCTGGTGAGTTGCTCGAACATCATCCATGACAAAAATATTTTCTGAACGAAGAATATCTACTGCAGGTAATTTTTTATCTAGTGTAATTGGCATAAAAATCTCCCATCGTGCAAGTTCTTAACTAACATTATATGATAGGAGCTTATAGTTTTCAATTATGGTTTTTCTGTATCCAGTTATAGTATTAGGCTATATTAGTAATGCATCAAGACTTTGTAGTCGTAATCGCCGATCGCTTCGCGACCTTTCAATTCATCCAACTCGATCAAGAAGGCACACCCTGCAACGACGCCACCGAGTTTTTCGATCATTTCGATGGTTGCTTTAACGGTACCACCCGTAGCCAAAAGGTCATCAACGATGAGGACGCGTTGGCCTGGTTTGATGGCATCTGCGTGCATGGTTAAGGTATCTACACCGTATTCTTTTTCGTAGTCAGCAGAGATGACTTCGCGTGGCAATTTGCCAGGCTTACGAACAGGTGCAAAACCAATTCCCAACTCAAAAGCGACTGGGCATCCAACGATGAAACCACGCGCTTCAGGGCCGACGATCATATCGATCTTCTTATCGGTCGCGTATTGAACGATTTCACGAATCGCGTAACTATAAGCATTGCCATCTGCCATCAAAGGGCTGATATCACGGAAGGTAATTCCTTCTTGTGGATAGTTTTCAATGCTTGCAATGTAATCTTTTAAATTCATGGTTAACTTTCTTTCATAAAAAATTTTTTACATTCCATTATATCATGAATTCCACTAACTTGCATCATTTTTTGCCAAATCATTTTCCCAAGCTCCCGCGTCAAAAGCAAAAATCCCACATTCAAAAAAGATGTGGGATTGGGTTCGAAAAAAATCTCTTACTTCTCTTCTAACAATTCATTGTACTGGATTTTCATATCACCTAAGTTTTTCAGGGAATATCGGGAGCTTCCATTTTTGAACCAGGTGCCAAGAATGTATTGTTCGGCGACCTTCTTACTTTGTATTTTCAACCAAGCACGGTCTTTGCCATAGGTGGCAAGCTGCTCAAGGAGTTGCTGGTCTTTGTAGCTTGTCTCATTGATTGTCAGATAGAGGTCACTTTGGTAAAAAATCTTTTTAGAGGCCTTATATTCAAATATCAGATTAACTGAGGTACTTTCATCTAATTTGTATTTGTACAGATAGAACCAATCTGCAGTCCCTCTAAACATAGTAACAGCTAGATGCTCCTTTCCACCAACGATTTTATCAGAATAGGGAAAAGTCTGAAATCCTTCATCTTCCTTACAAGGAGCTTCACTTCCGATTGTTTGAGTGTAGGACTTGACAATCATATTTCTCATCATCCCACCATTTTCAGAGTAAACGATCTCTTCCATGGGGTTTTTGAGACTCAGGTAGATTCCCAACCAATAAAGAGCAACAAGCAGGAAGGGGCTGAGCCAGAGGAATTTTTTTAGGTGTTTTTTCATGAGGCCTGTCCTGTCAGATAGTCGTAGATTTCACGAACCGTTCCAAGGGCCATCAACTCCTGCTCTTTCACCGTTTGTCTGAGGTTTTGGTAGATGCTACTTTCTGCGATTTCGCGTTTTTCTGCTTCTTTATTAACCTTCATGATGCCATTTTCAATGGTCACAAAGCCCAGCTCTTGGAAGATCTGAATCATTTTGACCAGGAGGATCTGCTGGATCTTGAGATAGGCTGCTAGGTCTTTGAGTTTATAGCGGACATCAAACTCTGGGTACTGGTAGATGGTTTTATAGAGTTTGGCATACTGGTCCCTGCTACCGTATCCTGTCAGATAGTAGGCTTTGGCGATCTCATTTTTGAAATAGACAGCCTGGAAATCATGCTCTTGGAAAATTTTCCGTAATTCCTCTAAATTCTCAGGGATATTTCCAACCACTACAGCAGATGCCCCAGATAGATCTGGCAATTCTTTAGTAAAATCCAGAACGGGAACACCTGCGGGGAGGCTGACATTTTTAGAGCGGATATTAAAGAGCTGCACGCCGTCCACACGCGCATCAACCAACATGAGCTGAAGGGTTGTTTGGCCATTCCATTGGTTGACCGACAACTGCACGGCTAGCTCTAGGTCTTGCGCTTGCGCAAACTCTGCCTCTAAACTTCCCAAGCCAAAGGCAACCACCTCAAAGGTCGCATCTTCTTGAGAGATCTTGAGTTTCAAGTGGGTATTGCCAGCTCCCATCGAGCGTGCCCCTTCTACCTTGAAATTACGGAGCAGAAAGACTGGTTTTTTATTGTCCATGCCAAAAGGACTCAAGCGATCAAAGCTTTTCAAGGTCTCAAGCGTTAGTTCTGTTAGATGCAGTTCCTCGTCGATCGCTAGGGTGGATTTGCTGCTGAGATCAATCTCTTGTTCTGCAATGTAATCCGTAAGAGCCTGAGACAAGGCAGGAAGTTGGTCCACCTCCAGCGTCATCCCTGCTGCTCCGGCATGTCCTCCAAAGGCGACAAAGAGCGACCGGTAGGGATCGAGGGCTTCAAAGATATTGACCGACTCAGGACTCCGAGCGCTCCCCTTAGCTCGTCCATCTTCGATGCTTAAAACAACGACCGGCTGATGAAGCTCTTCCAACAAACGACCAGCGACAATACCAAGGACCCCTGGATTCCAGCCTTCTTTGGCCAAGACCTGGGCTGACAAACTTGGATCCACCATGGTTTTAGCTTCGTCATAGATAGCTTGGACAATTTCTTTACGTTCTTCATTCTTCTGATGAATCATGAGGGCAATCTCGTGCGCCTCTTCATCGTCAAATCCTGTCAGTAGTTCGATAGCTGGATTAGGGTCATCAAGGCGGCCAAGAGCATTGAGACGAGGAGCAATCTGAAAACCAACCGTTTCTTCATTGACATCCTCCGGACGAATCCCTGCGATCTCCAAGAGCTCCTGCAAGCCCATGCGCTGGGTATGTTGGAGAACACCCAGACCGTATTTGACCAAGATCCGATTCTCGTCCGTCAGACTGACCATGTCTGCAATAGTCCCAATGGCTACCAAGTCTAAGAGATCGACTGGTACTTCCTCAAGGAGGGCACAAGCCAACTTAAAGGCCACACCACATCCTGCTAGATAATGGAAGGGATAATCCGCATCAGGATGCTCCGGATGAATGATCGCATAAGCATCAGGCAAAACCTCTGGCATAGAGTGGTGGTCGGTCACGATAACATCAACCCCCATCGCTTGGGCCATGGCAATGGCTTGATTGCCCGCTACCCCATTGTCCACCGTGACAATCAGGGAAATGCCTTGTTGCTCGATAAAGTATTTGTAGACACTCTCATTGGGACCATAGCCGTCTGTGAAGCGGTTGGGTAGGTAGACTTGCACCTCTGCTCCCATCTGCTCCAAGGTTTCCTTCATAATGGAGGCTGAGGTCATCCCGTCCGCATCATAGTCTCCGTAGATGAGGATCTGCTCATAATCTTCGATAGCCCGTCGGATGCGCCCCACTGCCTTGTCCATATCATGGAGCAAATAAGGGTCATGTAGCTTCTCCAACTTGGGTTCTAAAAAGTCTTCTAAATCCTCTTTGGTTTGAATGCCACGCTCATACAGCAAGGTTGCTACGGACGCTTCCAGGCCTGCTTTTTTGGCAAGGGCTAAAAAGGCCTCATCTGCACTTGGCGAAGCTAACTGCCAATCGTATTTTGAAGTGATCATCTAGCTTTTGGTCTCCTCTTTTTCTTATCTGAATATTATATCATGAAAGGTTAAAATGGCGGGAAATAAAGGGTTAGGTAATAGTTGGAACAAAATGAACAATATCCTCTATTTTTGTTGCATTTAGCTTGACTTATCACACTAAAAGAATATAATAAGTATGATAATAATCTTTTAAAAATGTAATGGGATGATTATTCTGTTAAGTTTGCACTGCTTATTATCATTTTATATTATGAAGCGTAAATTTCTTCCGTTTTTCTATCGAATCATTGTTTTTAGAAAGTTTGTTTCAGGTCCAACCAATCCTCTAGTATGGACAGACTAAAGATAGGATATTGAGGTATGCTCCCATATTTTCTCTATAGAGGTAAGGTCCTTCTTCTCTAAATACATGTTCAAATAAAGCAACTGATTGTATGGAGCAAAGATCAGGAGTTTTTCAGTTTTAGGAGATATCACTATATAGAAAAACTTTACGAAATTTATGCAAAAGAAAGGAAATGAGGCCAATTGAAATTTCTATATAAAAAGATAGTTGCATTTGTAGCTATCATCGCCGTGGTAGCCTTAGGCTTGTCTGTGATCAAACCTGTTAGCGCGGCTACTGTTTCACCAACTGTTACCAATTTAAAGGCTCAGGCAAGTGGACAAAAAGTTACCTTTTCATTTGACTGGGATTTAACTGGGAAGTCAGTTAAAGAAGGCGATACGTTTACCATTGATGCTCCAGAAGGTGTCAATATCACTGAAGTTGCAACTCAATCACTCCAAGCAAATGGAGCTGAAGTCGCAACCATTTCGATGACAAACAAAAAGATTACTTTTACTTTTAAAAAAGCAATCGAATCCATGAACCAAAACGTTAAAGGGGGCTTCTCATACAAAGCAGAATGGGACAACACTCCTGGAAATCCCGGCAACAAGACTGCCACTTCTAAGGTTGGTTCCGAATCCGTTGTCATCACACGTCCTGATGGTCCTGGAGTATTTGAATCTGTGTTGAACAAGTACAACCTTACTGGTGACTATGTAGCTAAGCAATTCAAACTTGACGCTTCTGAAAACTATGCCTGGATGAATGTTGGAGATGACTACTATCTGACAAAATGGTTCATCCGTATCAACGGAGATGGTAAGAAACAAGCCATCACAAACCCTGTTGTGTCAGATAAAATCCAAGCTCCAGCAGTCGATTACTCAAAAATCACTTTTGCTCCTGCTGCTAACCACGCTGCAAATGAATTCTTTGTGGGAACTTACTTGAAACCTTCCTTTACTTTGAGAAAAGGTGGACAAGTGGTTGCTTCTGGTTGGGACTTCTGGAAACATGTGAAATTCGATGCTGACGGCAATGGATTTACCGTGAATTTATCAGATGTCAGTGATGTCTTTAAAACAGCATCAAGCGATGAATTGATCGTTGAATACCAAACATTAATTCCTAAGACAACCATTCGCGTTGACAACAATGCAACCTTGACAGCTGATGAAATTACAACACCTCAAACTGACCCAGCATTCTGGAACAACAATGAGTTGAAATTCTGGGTATCTGGTGACAAGACTGTTACAGTTCAAAAAGAATGGGTTGGCGATAGCGAATCTGATCGTAAAGACATTACTGTTCAATTATTGGCCAATGGTCAAAAATTAGATGGAATGACTAAAACATTAACAAAAGATTCTGGTTGGTCTGCTGAATTTTCTAAATTACCAGGGATTAAAGATGGAAAACCTATTGTTTATACGGTAGAAGAAACGAATACACCTGATGGTTATACTTCAAAAGTTGAACCAATCAATGAATCGAATGTTATTAAAGTTGTAAACACTTCAAACAAACCAAAAGTTACTGAAACTACTGCAAATCTTGTTGTTAAGAAAGCTTTCGAAGTAGCCGGTGATCAGGAACATACACAACTTCCGATTACAGAAGGTCAATTCGAATTTGTCTTGAAAGACGAAAACAACAAAGTAGTCGAAACTGCCAAGAACCAAGCAGACGGCACTGTTAAATTTAAGTCACTGACCTTCAATAAGGAAGGTAGCTATACATACGCTATCACTGAAAACAAGGGTACTGATGCTACTATCAACTATAGTACTCAAGCCGTTAAAGCTACTGTTGATGTGAAAAAAGAAAACGACAAACTCGTCGCTACTGTCACTTACTCAGGTGGAGATGGTGAACAAAAAAATACGATCACCAATACTCAAAACAAACCAAAAGTTTCAAATGCTAAGGTGACCTTAAAACTTAAAAAAGCATTTGAAGGTGGCGAACTCAAGGGTGATGACTTTGAGTTTGTTGCGAAAGATTCAAACGATCAAGTTGTTGGTACAGCTAAGAACAACAAAGATGGTTCGATAACTTTTGATAACATCACTGTAGACAAAGCAGGGACATTCAACTATACCATCACTGAAACAAAAGGTAGTGACAAGACCATTACCTACAGTGATAAAACCATCACGGCTACAGTTGTAGTGGTTGAAAAAGACAAGGCCTTGGTTGTAGAACAAATCAGCTACTCTGATGGTCAAACTGAGACAAATACGTTCACCAACAAAAAAGAAGCTCCTAAAACAGAAAGTGTAACAGCTACACTTCAAGTGAAAAAGCTCCTTAAAGAAGGTGAAACAACCTTACCGTTGACAAACGATCAATTTGAATTTGTCTTGAAAGAAGGAAACAATACCCTTGAAACGGCTAAAAACAAAGCAAATGGTACTGTAAGCTTTAAAGAACTTTCTTATACTGAAGAAGGAACACATACATACACCATTACCGAAAACAAAGGTACGGATGCTTCTATCAACTATAGCACACAAACCATCACTGCTACAGTTGATGTGAAGAAAGCAAACGATAAACTCGTCGCTACTGTGACTTACTCAGGTGGAGATACTGAGAATGGTGATATGTTTACAAATACGAAGACACCTCCAACTCCTGTTCCTCCAACAGTGAAACCAACGACAGCTCAATTCAAGGCTAAAAAAGTATTGGCGATCAATGGTTCGAGCGATCGTACATTGAAAGCCAATGAGTTTACTTTCCTTCTCAAGGATCAAGCTGGTACGCTCGTTGACACCAAGACAAATGGTGAGAATGGGGATATTCTCTTCAATCCAGTAAGCTTTAATGAAGCTGGTACGTTCACCTACACAATTGTTGAACAAAAACCAGCTACACCAGAATCAGCTATTACCTATGATGAAATGGTTCATACTGTAACAGTAACTGTTACAAAAGACGAAAATGGACAATTGAATGCGGATGTGCAATACGACGGTAAAAAGGATACTCCTACTTTCACCAACACGTACACACCTCCAACACCTCCAACTCCAAGTGAAAAACAAATTACCACAAGCAAGATTTTAGAAGGTCGTGACCTTCAAGGTGGTGAATTTAGCTTTAACCTCTTGGACGAAAATGGAACTGTTCTTCAAACAAAACAAAATGCTGCAGATGGTACAGTGACATTTGATGCGATCGCCTACACGGAAGCGATGATTGGTACTCATAAATATACCATTAAAGAAGTCCTACCAGCTGATCAGGCAAATATCCAATATGACGAAGGTCAAGTGGATGTCACAGTGACCGTCACAAAAGATGAAGCATCAAACGCTATCCAAGCAGTTGTTTCATACGGTGCGAAGAAAACCTTTATCAATAAGGTCATCCCACCAACTCCACCAACAGTGAATAATCCTGAATTGAAACTTTACACCCTTAGAGTTCGTAAGGTAGATGAAAAGGGTGATTACCTTGCCGGTGCGGTATTTGGACTCTTTGAAGCGGATGGTGTGACACCTGTTGCAAATCCTTATGGTCAAGGCCAAGCACAAGCGATTTCTGGTCAAGACGGACTTGCAAGCTTCGTTGGATTTGAAGCTAAAGAGTATGTCATCAAAGAGCTCTCAGCTCCAAGTGGTTACCAACTTTCAGATACAACCATCAAGGTCTCTGCAAGCGACTTTGCTTCTGCAACAAACCTTGTCGTTGATAAAGGAAACGTGGTGAATAAACTTCTTCCACCTCCACCATCAACAGATATTCCAAATATACCAACACCAAGTAATAGCAAACCTAAAACTCCATCACCAAATGGAGATAAGCCTAAGCCTAGTGACAAACCTAAATCTAGTGAAACTCCTAAATCTAGTGACAAGCCTAAAGAAGGTAAACGATCTCTTCCTTCAACAGGAACTGCAGATCATTTAGGACTTCTTGTAACTGGTTTGACATTCGTCGCTACAGCTATTGCTTCTATGACACTTAAGAAGAAGGAAGACTTCTAAGCAACATGAAAGATCTAGTCAAACACGACTAGATCTTTTTTTGTATCTGCTTCTCTTATTCTGGTTTGTTTTGATCTTCATAAAAAAACAACTTTCCCATCTTTAACCTTGAATGAGTAACTAGTGGAATCGGCGTAACAGCCTTTGGAATAGTAGAAATCATAGGCACCATCCGGTAGTTTGCTAGCGTCTAATTTTTTGGCTGCTGCTTTTAAGTCTTGTTCCTTAACGGATACACCATCCTTTATATAAATAGTCATACGGATTAACTCTTGATCGATTAAGGTCTGAAAAGGGATTTGATAGTAACCAGCAAAGTCCTTTTTCCCTTCTTTGAGATTTTGACTTGCGATACTATCTAGAATTTGCTCCTTCTCATCACGGTTGGAGTTAGATAAAAAACCAAAGAAACTAATATGAAGACCTAGAGATTGCTTCTTTAATTGTCCCTCAATTTTCTTCTCCTTCTTTTGGACAGATTGCTGCTTCAAGTACGCTTCCTTATACTCTGGAAGATGGTCACTAGTTGTATCTGTCCAATCATTATGAAACACCGTATCCGTTTCTAATGTCACTGTTTGTCCATCATAGGTTTTCTCAGAGTAGGTATAAGACACATGATAAGTTGGGATTTCCAAAGCAGTCCAATCCAGTTTGTTTATGGTCACATCCCCATGCAGACCAACCTTAGCAAGCTCACTGCTGACTACTTCCTTCGCCTTTTTATAATCACTCGGTTTCATGATCTTGCAACTGGAAAGAAGAAAGAAACAAAGAATAAGTGGAATTCCTGCGAATAGTTTGAAATAGTTGGGCTTCATAGCCTGACCTCCTTGCGAAATTCAACCTAATCGATTAATTTTTTACAGCAGTCATATCTGAACAACCTATGAACCGATTGAAAATTCTAATGATAATTGAGAAGTTCCTATTATATGACATGACTATTTTTGAACGACCCATTTTGCATCACCATAAACAACCGTAAATGGTCCATCCCCATCTGTTAAATAATTAATTTTATATTTACCCGACTCTCCTGCCTCAAGGACTGTTGGCTGTTTGTAATTTAAAGTATTATTCAACATATAAGCAGATTTGCCATGGCCATCATAGAGATCTACATTTGTATAATCCGGAGTATTTTCAATACTGAGAGGTGTTGTATTCGATATGGTGAATTCGACGATCAATCGATGTTGTTTTTTCCTTGTATCGATACGGTCTTGATCATCCTGAACATCCAAATTTGGATCGTCTGTTACACTATTCAGTGTAACTTCTAAGCCATTAGCAAATACAACTGGCTCTCCAATTGCATAACTTTTAACAGGATTTTTGGGATTAAAATTCTTTAATTTTTCTTTTATCTTTTGTCCGTCATTATTATTTCCAGATGGGATGGTCCAAAAGATATTATTCTCATCTTGCTTACCATACTGATTATCCCCCTTCATTTGTTGAGGGATTTGTAAGAGAATAGCCAAGTTTTTTAAATCAATTCGAACATCACCTTGATTTGTCACTTCCATTTCAACCGTGAATTCCGTAGGCGAAGTTTTACTATAAGCATAACCGGATAATGAGGTTGCCTCGAAATTTTTGTTAACTAACTGTTGTAAAACTGTTGAAAGCATGATATAGGAAATATGATCATCTCGATTTATTTCTTTTTCAGCATACCTTTGATGGAATTCATCGAGCCAATCATAGAAGGCTTGATTGAAATCTGACTCATTAGGATTTTTATAATATTTATTCCCTCTCGGTAAAAGCTCTGGGAAGTACGTTGGTACCTGAATGCGAATAAATACTTTGTTTCCCTTAACTGCATAGCCCTTTAATTCATATTTTTTTCCAAAGCTCAATGCATTCGTCATGAGCTTCAAATACATGGGACCATATATTTTGAGGGGGTACTTCTCACCAAGATATTCCACATAAGTATTTGGATCAAAAGTACTACTGTTTTTTTCAATTTTAGGGATAATATAATCGTTCCAGAGTCGAGTATACATATCCTCTTGATTTTTTGCCCCATTGGCCTTGATTACTGTGTCTATTCCCCTTGGATCTACATAGATTCCTTCAACGACCTGCAAAGCTTTTTGAACTCTTCCTTCCTCAGATAGAGAGACTTCATTCGGTTGCTGTCCATATATTGAAATACCATCGCTATCATCTGACCTCATATATTGTGGAAGTTTTTCAAACGTTATGTATCTGATACTGTTCTTTGCATCCCAATCAAATGTTGCTGCAGGTCCTGTCTTGTCAAAATGAATGTTTTTTCGATCGATTTTCTTCTGTACTTCTTTATTCGAAGAACCTTGTTTTTCTACAGTTCCTTGTTTGCAGGCACTCAAACATACTGGTATAAGTACCGAACATAAGAAAAGGCCCCATTTTATTTTCTTCTTCATTCCATCTCCTCCTAATCTCATCCTCATTTTACCATCAATCACCCCTTTTGTCAGTCAAATAGATAAGAGGCTGGGACAAAAGTCCTAGCCTCTCAATTATTTTTGGTTTGTCGAGCAAGACGCAGTGGTTGAGCGAGCTCTACTACACTGGTTTCATCAGCTTTTACAGCCCTACTCAACTGTGAGGAGGTGGGACGACGAAATCGAATTCTAACGAATGACCAATTTCTGTCCCACTCTCTATATTTCATATAGATCATCCCTGTACAGGCTTGCTCTGAAAGTTCAACAAAGCCCAGGGATTGGTAAAAGGCTAGATTTTTCTCGCTACGTTCAGTGACTAGGAGCCGTTGATAGACAGTGGGGAAGGTCGCTAAAGCCTCTTCTAAGAGTTTCCTTCCGATGCCTTGGCGCTGGTGATCTGGTCGTACCAAAAGGTCCTGCACCAAAAGGACAGAGTGGCCATCTCCTACTAAGCGGATATAGGCGACGAGCTCTTTCTCATCATAGACAGCCAACTGCCAGAGACTGGCTTTGACAGCCTTTTCTAGCATAGCTGGGTTGTTGGTATAATTGGTCCAGCCAACCGAGCCGTAGAGTGCGAGTAGGTCTGTCATCGCTGGAATTTCTTTTTTATAATGTAACATCTTAACTCCTTTTTAATCTATAGTGCTGGAAAAAGGCGATATCCCGGTAAGGGGACTCTTGGCAAACAGCTAGCTCCATCTTGAGCATAGACTCTCGCCAGCCTTCTTGGCCCTTGAAGTGGTTGTCCTGCAAGGCATAAAAGACACGGATTCCTTGGTAGTCCTGAACTTCGAGGGCTAGATCGTCTACTGCTCTATCTAGATCATAGGCCTGAGCCAAGCCCATGGAGTGAGTTTCCAAGTCCTGACCTGCTAGGAGATCAAGCGCCTTCTGAGTATCATTTTCAAAGACCACCGTCTGCAGAACGCGGCCAACCTCATTGTGCTTGACGATAGAGAGCAGGCCTCCTGGTTTCAAAAGACGGGTGAATGCCTTGAGAACCACCTTGCGATCCTCTACATACTCCAAGACATTGTGACAGAGGATGACATCAAAACTAGCATCTTCAAAGCTCTCTATCTGGTCCAGACTTCCGACGAGTTGCTGGTAAGGATGACCCTGGACCCGCAAGGCTACCATTTCCTCATTAGGCTCCACAGCAAGGACTTCATTGTCTTGTGCCAGGTGGTTGGCCACGAGACCGAAGCCACTGCCAAAATCAAGCACTCGCTTGCCTTTGATGTCTTTCAATTGTTCAAAAAGGATATCATAATAGATCTGTCCCCAGGGTTGCTGGAGGTTTTCTAAATAGGCTTGAATATTCGCCGCCATCTATCTCCTCCTATTTGAAATTGAACATCTTGCAGGCTAGCTTGTCTGAGATGCGAGGGAAAAGGGTATAGAGCTTGTGGGTCAGGTTCAAGAGCCAAGGAAGATTGAGCTCGCGTTTTGCTTTTCCAAAGTTCTTCACGATTTTCTTGGCCACAAAGTCCGGTTCCAAAATATAGCGATCCACAGCTTTGACATAGCTTCCGTCAGGGTCTGCCTGATCAAAGAAAGTGGTCCGGATGGGGCCTGGATTGACCGTCGTCACATGAATACCAAAGGGCATCAGTTCTAACCGCAAGGAATTGGAGAAGCCGATGGCTGCAAACTTAGTAGCTGAATAAAGGCTGGATTTGGCTGTTGCGACGAGACCCGCCATGCTGACGATGTTGACGATGTGCCCCTTGCCTGCTTCCTTCATGCGGGCACCCATCAAGCGTGAAAACTGCATGAGGGCAAAGGTATTGACCTCAAACATCTCCTGCACCTGCTGGTCAGAAATGCGATCAAAGGCCTCAAAAATCCCATAGCCTGCGTTGTTGACCAAGATATCAATCTGCCCGTAGCGCTGATAGAGCTCTTCTACCAAATCTTGGACGGCTGAGGAATCAGTGATATCGATCCCGATGCATTCAGCTTGGGGATGACTGGCATAGAGCTTTTCCAGTTTTTCTTGATTTCTACCTAGGAGAATCAGCCGATCTTCAGGGAGGAGCTTGACCATTTCTTGGGCCAAGCCTCCACTTGCTCCTGTTATGAGAATAGTTCGCATCTTAGATCTCCACTTCTTCCAAATCTTTGACGACATAGACATTTTCAAAAATGGTGGACGCATCCTTGCGCAATTGGCTGATGTCTTTTGATAAGAAGCGAGCACTGATGTGGTTTAAAAGAAGGCGCTTGGCTCCAGCTTCACGCGCCACTTCTGCTGCCTGCATATTGGTCGAGTGGCCGTGTTTACGAGCAATCTTCTCATCGCCCTTGCCATAGGTAGACTCATGGACCAAGACATCCGCATTGACCCCGAGGCGGACGCTGGCATCAGTCTTTCTGGTATCTCCAAGGATCGTGATAATCTTACCAGGCCGAGGGGCTGAAATATAATCCGCTGCAATGATCTTAGTCCCATCTTCCAGGGTGACATCTTGGCCATTTTTGACCTGACCAAAGAGCGGTCCAAAGGGAACACCCGCTGCCTTCAGCTTATCTGCGTCCAGCGTCCCTTCGAGGTCTTTTTGCATGATCCGGTAACCCACACAGAAAATGGTGTGGTCCAAAGCCTCCGCATAAACCGTGAATTTATCAGTTTCTAAAATCTTACCTAGAGAATGTTCATCGAATTCATGAAAATGGATGCGGTAAGGTAGCCGAGAGCCTGATACACGAAGACTAGTCATCACAAAGGATTTGATCCCTACTGGTCCATAGATATCCAGATCCGTCTGCTCTTCATTGGCCTGAAAGGCCCGACTAGAGAGGAAACCTGGCAAACCAAAAATATGGTCTCCGTGTAGGTGAGTGATAAAGATCTTGCTAACCTTTCGCGGACGAATGGTCGTTTCTAAAATTTGATTCTGTGTCGCTTCGCCACAATCAAAGAGCCAGACTTCATTAATCTCGTCCAGCAATTTGAGCGCTAGGCTCGATACATTACGGGCTTTTGAGGGTTGCCCAGCTCCCGTTCCTAAAAATTGAATGTCCATTGTCTACTTTCTATCTATATAAATCATGGCCGTCCGGTTCTCTGAACGGAAAGAAAGGTTGCCTGGGTAGGCTTGCGCTAGCTCGAGAAGCTCCTCTTGGTTATATCCTGACAGTTTCAAGCGTCCATCTTCCAAGGTCATCAAGTCAGTTAGGGCTGAGAGGGCTTCTGTTTTAGTGACCCCTTCTGGTTCAGCCTCTTGCAAGCAGATCTTGCCATCTTTTTCAAAGACCAAACAATGTGGAAAGATCTCTGCAATTTGGAATAAAATGGCAGGGGTGATATCCTCTGTTGGATGTTCAGCAAAGACACAGGCTAGCTCTTCATTTACGTAAGCCAAGCCATAAGACTTACCCGACAAGTTGAGGCGAATAAAGGGCTTTCGTTCATCAAAGGTTTGCTGAACTGTGAATAAGTCAAATGCCCGGCTCAGGTCCAAGAAATAATCCATTGCCTCCTTGGGGCTCTTCTTTTGGTAGAGCTCTGCAAAATAGGCGTTGATCACACTTGGGGGAGGCGTAATCACACGGAGACGCAATTCCTCAGGGATCGTGCTTAAAAGATTGGTCAGATAGACCCGATCGAGGCTGGTATAGCCTCCATATTTTATTGCTAAATCAACGTAATCCGTCATAAAATTCTTCCAACTTCCACTTATTTTTCTCTGCGATATAGCCTTGAATGACCTCGACATCCTCTTCAAATTCGCGCTGGTCAATGATCACAACCGTCTCTAGGTCATGGGTCCGATAGGATTTTGAAAAGGGAACGCGAATGGTAAAGGGAACAAAGAGTTCTCTCAATTTTTCTAGAAGCAAAGCCTGGAGATCTTCACGGGCTGTCTCAGAGCGCGCTGAAATCAGGCTAAAAGGTGTCTGGGTTAGTGTAAAGTCTGCAACTTTATCTGCTTTGTTGTAAAGCGTCAAGCGAGGGATCTCCAGCATATCCAGGTCCTTCATGATCGAAAGCACGGTCTTTTCATGCTCTTCATGATTAGGATCAGACGCATCGATGACATGGACCAGGAGGTCTACATTCTTACTTTCTTCCAAGGTCGACTTAAAGCTCGATACCAACTCTGTTGGTAGATCTTGGATAAAGCCAACCGTATCGGTCAGCGTCACTTGCAGATTGCCTGTTAGATGGATGCTCTTGGTTGTGGCGTCCAAGGTCGCAAAGAGTTCATCGGCTTCATACTGGCTCTTACTGGTCAACTGATTCATAATAGTCGACTTTCCTGCATTGGTATAGCCGATCAGACCAATCTTGAAGACAGGTGATTCCAAGCGTTTTTCACGAAGGGTTTCCCGGTTCTTTTCAACTGCCTTGAGCTGACGCTCGATATCGGTGATTTGATTGCGAACGCTCCGGCGGTTCAACTCCAACTGACTTTCCCCTGGTCCACGAGAACCAATTCCCCCAGCCTGACGGCTGAGCATGATCCCTTGACCGACAAGGCGTGGCAAAAGGTATTTGAGCTGGGCCAAGTGCACCTGCAACTTCCCTTCATGACTCCTAGCCCGCATGGCAAAGATATCTAAAATCAGCTGCATCCGGTCAATGACCTTGACCCCAAGGATTTCTTCTAAATTGACATTTTGACGGGGGGTTAGGCGGTTATTGACCACTACCGTCGTGATCTCATCTGCTTCGACCATTTGAGCGATTTCTTCGAGTTTTCCTGAGCCGACAAAGGTCTTGGTGTCGTATTTCTCCCGCTTTTGTGTATAGGAGCCCCGGACATCTCCACCGGCTGTTTTAGCCAGGCTCGCCAACTCCTCCATAGACATATCAAAATTGTCCATGCCTTGAAGTTCCACACCGACCAAAAGGATGCGTTCTTGTTTTTTTTCTGTTTCAATCATGCTGTAAAAACTCCTTTACATCTGCAAGAACCTGCTCCTTGAAGTGGGGGGCAGAAATGGCATAAAATTTTACTTCCATCCGATTTCGAAACCAGGTCAGCTGCCGTTTGGCAAAACGACGCGTATTGCGCTTGAGGATCTCACTGGCTTCCTCAAGGCTCTGTTCTCCCTTAAAGTAAGGAAAGAGTTCCTTGTAACCAATGCCTTTAGCTGCCTGAACTTCCGGATGGTCATCATAGAGCCACCGAGCTTCATCCAGCAAGCCCTCCTCTAGCATGCGATCTACTCGGCGATTGATGCGATCATAGATCAAGGACCGTTCATCATCTAGACAGATGAGATAGGGTTCATAATCGGTCTCTTCGTTTGCGAGGTCCTGCCCAAAATGCGCAATTTCAAGAGCCCGCATGGCCCGACGTCGATTGAGTTGAGGAATCACAAGTCCTTGCTCCGCCACTCTTTGGTACAAGTCTTCGTCCGACAGCAAGTCCAATTGAGCGCGATAGGCCAGAATCTCTTCATGAGGAACTTCACCACCTAGATGATAACCTTCGAGCAGACTTTGGATGTAAAGACCCGTCCCACCTGCAATGATAGGAAGCTTGCCTCGAGCTGTGATATCCTCAATCGCAGCCTTAGCTTCTCTTACAAAATCAAAAGCCGAGTAAGACTCGGTCACCTCCCGGACATCGATCAAATGATGGGGAGCTGCAGCTTGCTCTTCTGGTGTCGCCTTGGCTGTTCCAATATCCAGCTTGCGATAGACTTGTTGACTATCGCCACTGATAATTTCACCATTGAGAGCTTGTGCCAAATCGATCGCAAGAGCTGTTTTTCCAACAGCAGTCGGTCCCACAATCACAATTATCTTGGTTTTCATCGTTTTTCCTTGCAAAATTCACGTTTTTTCGTTACCATATATTATAACATAAATATTTAAAGTTCAGAAAAGGAGAAATTCTCATGGCTAAAGGATTTGGTAAAGGTTTTGTTACTGGTGTTGCTGGTACAGTTGCTGCTGTCGCAGGTGCAGTTTACACATTCAAGAAAAAAGTAATCGAACCAGAAGAACAAAAAGCAGCTTTCATCGAAGAAAACCGCAAAAAAGCAGCACGTCGCCGTGTCTCACACTAATCATTCAAAAAGCTCCGGAAAACCGGAGCTTTTTTTGCTGAAGAAAAAGTCCATTTTGGAAAATTTTCTTTTACTGGTAGGATTTGTTACGATATGCTAACACAAGTAATACTAAAAAAATTAGAATGATATATATTATGTTTGATTCAAACATATACTGAAACTTTCCGCCGTGAGAAAAGTGCTAGAAACACTTTTGTTTCTAGCACTCGGGAGTTTTGAAACTTTAGGTTCAAAACTAAGTCATGGAACTTCGTAGAAGTTCGCTGACGTCCGTACTCACCTGAGGAAAGTTTCTTTGTTGATGTTTATCTTCAATTTGAAAGCTCCGGAAAACCGGAGCTTTTTTGTGTGGTTCAAAGAAGTTTAGATTGAAATTTCACCGTTCTTTGATCATCTTCGTTGCGATCTCCAAGAGTTCCACTCCCATCTGAAAATGCTCGTCTAACAAATCATAGACGGCATCTTCGGACAAGACACCACAAGGAAGATCGGCTGGAAAGTCAGCCTGATTGGACAAGTCCAAGTCATCAAAATAGGCCTGACTACTATAATAATCGCGCAGTTGGATATAGCTATCTTGATGCTCTCTTAGCTGATCCACTGCTTTTTTGGTTTCTTCCAAAGTCTTGGCATAGTCATTCAAATAACCTTCCATTCTTTGGATCCGTTCGATGTTTTCCTGTGCAATTGCCATGATTTACTCCACTTTCACCACTTCTAGATGGGGGCCACCTAGAAGCACGAGATATTTTTCTACTTGCTCTTTGCCATAAGAACGACGAAGAGCTTCTGCATAGAGATCGAGCTGATCCCGGTAGCGTTCGACCAATTGGCTAGGAACCTTGTAGTGATCCGTCTTGTAATCAAAGAGCAGAATCCGGTCTTCTAGCACCAAATAACCATCCAAGATCCCCCGCACGACAAAGTCCTCTCCACTTGCAGGATCTTTCTTCAGCATGGCAAAGGGAGCTTCGCGACGGACTCGAGAGGCTTCTTTTTGAAGCAAGGTCCCCAAAGGCGTCTCATAGAAAGCAAGGATGGCCTCTAGTTTGATACGGGCTTTGACCGCTGGCTCTGCTTGAACTTGCTCTAAGGCTTGATGCAACGTATCCAGCGTGATTTCTTCTCCAAGAGGCACGCGCTGCATGAGTTCATGGACAGCACTACCTACCTGGGCTCCTGTCACAGCTTTTTCTTGCCCAAAAGTTGGAAGCTCAAACTTAGGCGCAACTAGCTTTGCATCCATGATCTGGACGCCATTGGCATCCATGACCGGCTCGTAGAATTTCTTGATCTGACTAGGTGTACGGACACTTGGTAAATGAATAGCCGGAGCATAGAGCTGATTGAGCCGATCAACATTTTCCAAGATATCCAAGGCCCGACGAATATCCTCTGACTGACGGATATCCTTGAGCTGATCGAAGCGGGAATCCTTCTCCTTCTCTAGTGGCTCAAGCTGGTCTGGTGTCAGGTCTTCGTCTGTCACAAAACGTGTGTCATAGGCCAGGGTATTCTTGGTAAACACATCTTGAATAGCAAAGAGCCAGTCCTGATAAGAGGTCCATTCTTTTCGTTTTTCCGGATCCAATTTGCCATTGCGACTAGTCCCCCAATCGGTATCACGCAGTTTGTCTTCACGGCCTTTTCCGACCAGATAGAGCTTGAGCTCAGCCCGTGTCATAGCGACATAAAGAAGACGCATCTGCTCCGAAATCGTGGCCAATTTTGTTTCTTCCACATTGCGTTGGTAGCAAGGCGTTTCGATCTGCAGGCGAATGGTTTCTGGAGCAGCAGGATTTTCTGTCTCAACTGGCAGATTCGCAACATATTTAAAGCCAATCCCTTTTTGACGACTGAGAATGATTGGCCCCGATTGATCCTTACGGTTAAAGGCCTTATCCATATTGAGTATAAAGACATACTTGAATTCCAGCCCCTTACTCTTATGGACGGTCATGAGCTGGACGGCATCTTTTGGCGCCGCAAGAGGGACGCTGGCCAAATCGTGTTCATTTTCGATCACCTTGTCAATCATGGCAATGAAGCGCGACAAGCCCTTAAAGCTGGCTTTTTCATAATCATTGGCCCGAAGCGTCAATGCATAGAGGTTGGCCTGGCGCTGGGCGCCATTTGGAAGGGCGCCGACATAGTCATAGTAATAGCGATCCTCATAGATTTTCCATAGCAAATCATAGAGCGAAGAGGTCTTGGCAGCAGCGCGCCAAGTAGATAACACTTTGAGGAAGTTCTCGATTTTAGCTAGGAGCTTGGCATCAATCAGATTTGCATGCTCTGCAGTCTTTTCAAGGGCTAACTGGACCTTGTGGTAGAAGGCCATTTGCTTTTTCTCTGGAAGGGTCTGCAAGGAAATCCGTGCCAATTCATCTTCATCAAAGTCAAACATGGGGGATTTCATAAGGGCCACTAAGGCATAATCATGCAAGGGATTGTTAATGGTCCGCAAGGTATCCAACATGACCATCACTTCCAGCGACTCAAGATAATGCGCCTGTCCGCTATCTGCCACAATCGGGATACGATACTGGTCAAAGGCTTCCAGAATCGCGTCATTTCGAGTTCGAGTCGCGGTCAAGAGAGTGATCTCTTTAAAGGGCACTTTTTCTACCCGATGAAGGCGTAAAATTTCTTTGATGACAAGGAGAATTTCTCCCTTGGAAACCGTCTCGAGTCCAGAAGCAGCTTCCTCGTCTTCGTTCTTTTCTTCCTGGTCTTGGGTGCCATCATAAAGCAAAAATTCTGCTCGATGTTGTGGCAAGGCCATCCGCTGCTTGTCGCTTCCTGCAACTAGATAGTGGGTTTGATTGTAGTCAATCTCGCCCACCTCTTCGTCCATCAAATGGCGAAAGACATCATTGGTCGCGTCCAATACCTCCACATGACTCCGGAAATTTTCCTTGAGGAGGATCAACCGCCCTTTCGCCCCTTCTTCTTGGAAGGCTTTAAATTTATCATTGAAAATCTGTGGATCTGCCTGACGGAAGCGGTAAATGGATTGCTTGATATCCCCCACCATAAAGCGATTGTGGCCATTTGACAGCAAATCCAACATCCGCTCTTGGGTGTGGTTGGTATCCTGGTACTCATCGACCATGACCTCATGATAGCGCTCTTGATAGGCTTGTCTCACCTCTGGGAATTGCTCTAAAATTTGAATGGCAAAATGACTGATATCCCCAAATTCATAAGCTTTTTCTTGGATTTTTCGTTCCAGATAAGCGTGAGAAAAGTCTCTGATAAAGTCCCGGAGCAAGGAGAGCATGGGGCCTTCTTCTTGGTGGTAGGCTTGTTGAAATTCCAGCTGATAGAGCTGATTTTCCAAGTCTCTGAGGCGGTTGATATGTATGGTTTTATCCTGGTTATAAGCCGTGACTAACTCTTTCAACTCTTCTTTTCGGGCTCTGTTGGTCAAGGCTCCCCCATTTGAAGCCCGACTAATCGCCACGACCGCCTTTAGGACAGAGGTCAATTGCTCTTTATTGGTGCGACCTGTCAGGCTTCCAATCTGATCGAGCACCTCTTCGACAGCTTCCAAATATTTGGCCTTGCCAAATGCTTGACCTTCATTGGACAAATGAAAGGCAAAAAAGCTCTCTGCCTCATAAAGGGCCTGCTGGATGCTCTCCATCAGAGTAGCTTCCACCTGGTCAAAATCGGTCTCTTCATAACCTTTTAGGAAATGCTCTTCCAGCCATTTCTCCGGATCACTGGTCGACTGAAGAAAGTCATAGATCTGGTAGATCTGTTCTTTAAACAAGGATAAATTTTTGCGCTGTCCCGTGAAATTCTTGACCATCTGGACAAAGGCCTCTTGATTTTCCCCCTGGTAATAGCGGTCAAAAACAGCTTGAAAGACTTCATTTTGTAAGAGGCGCTGCTCACTAGAATTTTGTAAAATGCGAAACTGAGGCGCCAACCCAAGCAAATAGCCATAGCGCGTTAGGACCTTTTGGGTAAAAGAGTCCATGGTTCCGATATCGCTGGTGGCGACATCTGCGATTTGACGGGCCAGGTGTTTCTTGAGCTCTGGGTCATCGCTCGCTTGCAGGGCTTTTCCAAGTTCACTTTCCAAACGCTCCTTGAGCTCTCCTGCTGCCTTGACCGTAAAGGTCGAGATAAAGAGCTCCTTAATCGAAATGCCACGCTGCATCTGATCCAGTATCCGCTGCACCATGACAAAGGTCTTTCCTGATCCCGCAGAGGCCGACACCAAGATATTGGTTCCTGAACTATAGATGGCATCGATCTGTTCTGGTGTCCGCTTTTGTTCTTTGGTAGAAGCTGCCTCTTGGGCCTGAAGGGCCTTGATTTCTTCTCTTGTCAAAAATGCTTGTTTGATCATTTGTTCAAGACCTCCTTCATCTTCTCGATCCAAGCGGCTTTCACTTTTTCACCGCGTATGCCTTTTTGGTCTAGTTTGGTCAAGAACCGTGCCTGACCTAGGTGACGATCGGCTTCAAATCCTGTGATAGATTTAAACTGCTCCACGAATGGTGCGATATTGCGCCCATTTTCACTATAGGGATTGATGGCAAATTGTCCCTTGAGAATCCCTTCTGCTGCTGTTTTATAGAGATAAGCGTTGTACAAGAGGAGCAAGTCCAGTTCTTCCTTACTCAGCATCATGGCCTTGTTTTTATCATAGGCCTCGCCCAGATAAGGCGCCTGATCTGCCATAAAGAGTCCCTTGTACTGTTGACTTTTCATGGTTTGGTTAATGGCATCCTCTACTGTCTTGCTCTTTTTCAGATCCACTACAGGATCTCCCATTTCCAAATACATGGCCCCGAAAATCCCCTGCTCCTCTTGGTATTCCTTCAAATCCTGAATCGCAGAAAGATAGGTCGGCAATTGAGAATTCAGGCCATTAAAGAACTTGTCATAGTGGAACTGCGTCAGACTGGACTTGTAGTCCACGACTCCGAGGGCTCCCCGATCCCTCAATTGATCAATGCGATCCACCTTGCCTCGTAGCTGCAGGAGACGGCCATCGGACAATGGATAAGAGGTGTGGGTACTTCCACCAAAGAGGGTCTCCTCACCGATGGTCTCGATACCATTTTGCTGGGCGAGGACACGCCCTGTTGTTTTCGCGGTATCAAGAAGCAAGTTGCGAATAAACTCGGTCTCTCCATTTTCTCCATACAATTGCTGGAACTCTGCTTCTTGGCTGGTTTCTCGAATCGCCTCGTTTAAACGCCGATCAAACGCTTGATCGGAGCTATCTTTTAAGACTTTTTCAAAGATCCGGTGCAAGAAATTCCCATGACTGCGGGCATCTGGCCGGATGGTTTCATCCTCTTGTAAGCCCAAGACATAGCGCAGATAAAAGGCATACTGGTGCTTGTAGTATTCATTCAAGGCAGAAGCGGATAAGGTCAAGGCTTTGCCCTCTGGATAGAGCGCTTGAAGCGTATCCGACTGAAGCTGACGGCTCTTTAATTCTGTTGAAATCTGAGGAATCTGGATGCCTTCAGCGGCTAATTTCTTGCGCAAGACCCGTACCGCCACACCCCAAAAGCTGGCTTCTTCAGGAGACAGCTCACTCGTGATCTCCTCTTGGTGGAGTTCGATCACGCGCGCTAAGAGGGCTCGGTAGGTCCCGATGTCATCACTCGAAGCTTGGGCTTGTTTGGTTGTCCACTCGATAGCAATGGGCTCCTTGGCCAATTCGACAAGGTAAGGAGAGACACTATCTTCCATTTCATTGACCAAGCTAGGGGCCGATAGGACCAGTTGGTTGGTCGCCGCATTGAGAAGCGAAACTGCCACAAAGCGATTTTTCTTGAGATTTTCGCTGGTCACCACCTGGAGCTCTGCTCCTTCTTGGGTGGCCTCATTCAGTTGCTGGCGCTCTTCTTCACTGAGCAGAGAGGTGTTCTGAGCAATTTTTGGAAAACGCTCCTGGGTCAGCCCGATCGCGTAGACATAAGGCGCTGTCAAGGGTTCAATCAAGTCATAGGACTGAACGGTCACCACATCAACAGTAGCAGGAACTGTCCGGTATTGAGACAATTGCATCCCCGATAAGAGGAGAGCTAGAAAGTCATCCACTGTCAGCTCTTGGTCCTCAAAGACCACATTCAACTCTTCTAAGACATGGAGGAAGGCCTTCCAGACCTGGTCATAGCGCTCCTGCTCCTCCAAGGCTAGATCCTTGATCAAAGCTTGTAGATTCTGAGAAAGTTGAGCCTCTTGCAGAAACTCTGTAAAGGCGGTTAAGAGATGGGTCACCTTTTGTTTGCGCTGTGAAAAGAAAGGGACTAGAGGTTCTACGACGCGTTCTCGGAGAGTATTGAGCTCTTCCAAATTAAACTTGCTCCGACGATTGCTGGTAAAAGGCTTGTGAAATTTTGTAGCACCCTTTACTTCCGCAAAGCGAAGGTACTGCTCAAAAGCATCGACTTCTGCTTGCGTCAGATCACTATACAGACCCGTTTTCAACAGATTGATGACGTCTTCTGTCTGATAATTGAACTGCTTGATCCGCCCTAGCGATTCAATGACCTGAATCAAGGGATGGTGGACCATGGCCTCACTTCGTCCCAAGTAAAAGGGAATCTGATACTGATCAAAAATGGTCTTGAGTTGCAGTTGATAAGCTTCCACATCGCCTAACAAGACCCGAATATCCCGATAGCGGGCCCCATCATGAAGACGCTGACGGATGGATTTGGCAACAAATTCCAACTCTTCTTTTTGCGTATTGGTCTGCCAGAGTTGGATAGCTGTTCGATCTTGGTCCTCCAGCTCATTTTCCACTTGTGAAAAATCGTAGCGCGCTTCTAGCATGCGGGTAATGCGACTAAAAGAGTCTTCGATCGCTTGCCCACAATACTGAGGCTGTACCTCAAAAGTCTTTGCCAGCTGGAGGAGAAAGTCAACACTGGCCTGGTAAAGATTGCCCTCTCTAAAACTTGCCCGATAGGCTTTTTCACTGGCATAGACCCCGATGACAATCTCCACTCCTTTTCGGTGAAGGAGATTAATCAAAGCCTCTTCTTCTGCAGAAAAACGCGTGAAGCCATCGACGACGATCGCCACATCCTGTAATTGCTCTTCCAGCTGCCCTTCTTCGACCTGATTGAGGAAAAAGGCCATCTTGGACTGGGATTCATACTGGTGCTGGACCAGCATCTCAGAGACCGCTTCAAAAATCGCCAAGAGGTCCTCTCTTTTTTCAGCTTCCTCGAGCAACTCCAAATCTGTAAAATCCATCTGGGCCGTCTGCAATTCATGACAGAGCTGGACCAGTTGCTGGATAAACTGTGGATCCTTACGCAGGGCCCCGTAAACTTTAAGATCCTGCTCCTTCATCTTGGAAAGAGCTTTAAAAAATAGCATGCCTAGACCGATGTCATCTAAAGGTTGCTCCTCAAAAACCTGATTCAGGATGAAATAACGGGCCATTTGCGCAAAGCGCGTGACGGTAATGGCAAAAGAAGCCTGACCTTCTAAATAGGATAAGACCTTGGCTTCTTTTTCAAAGGAAAGAGAGTTGGGCGCAATGTAAAACACACGCTTGCCATCTTCTACTAACCCTACGGCTTCTTGTGTCAGGACCTGGGTCAAGGGGGTCCGAACATCCGTATAGAGTAATTTCATCCGATCCGTTCTCCTTTTGACATTTTCTTGAGAGCTTGTTATCTTCTTATTATATCATTTTCACAGGAGGGACTAAAGCAAGAAGTCATGCTCCTCTTGGCCCAATATTAGGAGATTTGTGCTACAATAAAAGCTGAAGAGACAGAAAGGATACCACCTATGAACAGCATTTATGATTTTTCTTTAGAAAACCAGAATGGGGAAGAGATTCCACTTTCTCACTACCAAGGTAAGGTCCTCATCGTGGTCAATACAGCAACAGGCTGTGGCTTGACCCCGCAATACCAAGGACTGCAAGATCTCTACCTGCGCTACCAGGAAAAGGGGCTGGAAATCCTAGACATTCCCTGTAACCAATTCATGGGGCAGGCACCAGGAACTGCAGAAGAAATCAATAGCTTCTGTAGCCTCAACTACCAGACCACCTTCCCACGATTCGCTAAAGCCAAGGTCAATGGTAAAGAAGCCCTTCCTCTTTATGACTGGCTCAAAAGCCAAGCAGCTGGGCCACTGGGCAAACGCATCGAATGGAACTTCGCAAAATTTGTCATCGACCGACAAGGCCACGTCGCCCAACGCTTCTCCTCAAAAACAGAACCAGCTGCCATGGAAGACTTGATCCAAGAATTACTTGAGAAATAAGCAAAAAAAGCCTGAGCCAACGCTCAAGCTTTTTTTCTTTAATCAATTTCAAGTCCACCGGTGTACAAGCGGTAATAGGTGCCACGTTCTGCCATCAAGGAAGTATGGTTGCCTCGCTCGATGATGCGTCCGTGGTCCATCACCATGATGACATCGGAATTGACAATTGTCGATAGACGGTGGGCAATGACAAAGACTGTCCGACCTTCCATCAAGCGGTCCATCCCTTCTTGCACCATCTTCTCTGTCCGTGAGTCAATAGAAGACGTCGCTTCGTCCAGGATCAAGACAGGCGCATTGGCAAGGGCTGCACGGGCAATGGCGATCAATTGTCGTTGACCATTTGATAGACCAGCCCCATCATCCGTCAAGACTGTCTCATAGCCCTGATCCAAGTGCTTGACAAAGGAATCCACATTGGCAATCCGAGCTGCTTCAAGGATTTCTTCCCGTGTTGCATCAGCACGGCCGTAAGCGATGTTTTCTGCAATCGTACCAGTAAATAAGTGGGTATCTTGAAGAACGATTCCAAGGGAACGACGCAGAGAATCTTTCTCAATCAATTTAATATCGATCCCATCATAAGTAATCATTCCGGATTGGATATCATAGAATCGGTTGATCAAGTTGGTAATGGTTGTCTTTCCTGCACCAGTCGCTCCGACAAAGGCCACTTTTTGCCCCTTATCCGCGTACAAGTTGATGCCATGAAGGATTTGTTTCTTCCCATCATAAGAGAAATCAACATCATCAAAGACCACATTTCCGACCATCTTGACAAGCTGGTAATCCCCATTTGGACGTGGGTGTTTCCAAGCCCATTTGTTGGTTTTCTGATCAGTTTCGACCATTTCTCCATCGACCAGTTCATAATTGACCAGCGTCACTTTTCCTTGGTCGACTTCTTCTTCTTCGTCCAAAAGATCAAAGACACGATCTCCACCAGCCAAGGCCATGAGGACAAAGTTCAATTGTTGAGAGACCTGGGCAATGGGACCTGTGAAGGAACGGTTCAATTGCAGAAAGGCCATAAGACCACCAATGGTTAAACCACCGACGCCGTTTAGCGCAAAGAGGCCACCGATCAAGGCTGTTAGAACAAAGGAAACATTTCCCAAGTTCCCAAGAATCGGCATGAGGACATTGGCATAGCGGTTAGCCTGGTAGGAAGACTCAAAGAGTTGATCATTGATGCGGTCAAAATCCTCAATGCTTTCTCTTTCATGCACAAAGGCCTTGACCACTTTTTGACCAGACATCATTTCTTCAATAAAGCCGTTCTCAATCCCCAAGTTCTTTTGTTGTGCCCCGAAGTAACGACCTGACTTGCCAGAGACATCCTTGATGATAAAGACCATGACGATGACCATGATAAGAACAATCAAGAACAAGAGCGGACTAACCGTCAGCATGGTAATCGTTACCCCAAGAATGGTAATCGCTGAGGATAAGAGTTGAGGAATGGATTGTTCAATCGCTTGGCGAAGGGCATCAATATCATTGGTATAGATAGACATGATGTCCCCATGTTGGTGGGTATCAAAGTAACGTACCGGCAGTTTTTGCATGCGGGCAAACAACTGATTTCGAAGACTTCTAAGTGAGTCTTGTGAAACAGTCGCCATGATCAAGGTAAAGCCATAGTTGGCAAGTACCCCGATCAAACAGATCAAACCAACCCGTGTCAAGAAGGACAAGAGCGGTCCGAAATCATGGCTGTTTGACGTTAACATGGGCTCCACATAGACGTCGACCAAGGACTGAATCGAAGCTGTTACATTGACCGTCGCAAGAGACGATAGAATGATTAAGATAAAGGAAACAATCAAGGATACCTTGTAGTTTTTCCAAAGGAAGTCGAGCAGGCGAAGGATAGAGCCTAGATTTGCTTTTTTCTTAGTTTTCATCTGCTTCTCCTTTCCCTTGTGTTTGCATTTCATATACTTCTTGGTAGATGGCATTGGTCGCAAGCAATTCCTCGTGACGACCGATCGCATCGATTTGGCCATCATTCATCACAATGATGCGATCCGCATCTTGAATAGAGGAAATCCGTTGACCAATGATGATTTTGGTCGTCTCTTTCAAACTGGTTGCCAATCCTTGACGGATTAAACTATCCGTCTTGGTATCGACCGCCGAAGTCGAATCATCCAAGATCAAGATCTTCGGATTCATGAGAAGGGCACGCGCGATACAGAGACGCTGGCGTTGGCCACCGGAGACATTGGATCCCCCACGCTCAATCATAGTGTCATAGCCATCTTTGAAATCTTGAATAAATTCATCGGCTTGGGCAATCTTACAAGCTGCGATGATCTCTTCATCTGTCGCATCCTTATTTCCCCAGCGCATATTTTCTTTAATCGTACCAGAGAAAAGGACATTGGTCTGAAGAACCATGGCCACTTGCTTACGAAGGGAATCCAGATCGTATTCTTTGACATCGTGGCCTGCTACTGTCACCCGACCAGACTCGACATCATAGAGACGAGGAATCAACTGCACCAAGCTTGATTTCCCTGATCCTGTTCCTCCCAAGATACCAATCACTTCTCCTGAACGAATGGAAAGATTAATCCCTTGTAAGACATGGGTCTTGTCCCCATTTTCATCAGTATAAGCAAAGGTCACATCCTCAAAGTTGATGGATCCATCAGCGACTTCTTTGATCCCATTTTCTGGAGAGTCAATCGTCGTTTTGGTCGTTAAGACTTCATTGATCCGCTCGACAGAGGCCATGGAAATCGACAACATGACAAAGATCATCATAAACATCATGAGCGACATAAGAATGGTCATGGTGTAGCTAAACATAGAAGTCAAATTCCCAGTAGAGAGTTGACCACCAACGATCAGATGAGCCCCGATCCAAGAGATCAAAAGGAAAGAAGCATACATGGAAAGCATCATAGCTGGGCTACTCAAGACAACGACACGGATAGCCTTCATAAACATGTTATAAATCAAACGTGAAGCCTTCTTGAATTTAACGGTTTCATCTGCTTCCTTAACGTAAGACTTGACCACCCGCATATTGGTGATGTTTTCTTGGATACTGTTGTTGAGATTGTCATAAGCTTCAAATACTTCTGTGAAGAGCGGATACACAATCTTCATGATGATGCTTAAGACAGCTGCCAAAAAGATGGTCACATAGACAAAGATCATGGCCATTTCCGCATTGATCATGAAACAAGCCACAATGGCAAAGATCAAATTGAGTGGTGCCCGTACACAGATCCGGATCACCATTTGATAGGCATTTTGCACATTGGTCACGTCCGTCATCATCCGAGTGACTAACCCACCTGATGAGAACTGATCAATATTCTCAAATGAGAAGGTTTGAACCTTTTTGAAAATGGCCCGACGAAGGTTTTTGGCAAAACCAGCCGATGCATAGGCGCCATAACGGGCAGACTGCATCCCACAAAAGAGGGAGAGAAAGGCACAGACCAGCATGAGCCCACCGTAAAACAAAATATTGTTCATGTTTCTTTGTTGAACACCTTGGTCCAAAAGACTCGCCATGACAAAGGGAATCGAAATCTCAAACATGACTTCAAAGACCATGAACAAGGAAGCCAAAATCGAGGGCTTCTTGAATTCTTTGATCTCGGAAATTAAGGATCGAATCATTATTACCTCCAATGTTATTCATACTTTTTCCTGCGGTAGAAGCAAAGCTTCTTTCCATCGAAAATAGGTCAAAACACACAAAATTCCCTGAGGGAAAGACCCTAGGGATTACGCGTTTTTTATAGTCTTCATTGTAACCTAAATTGCAAAAAAATGCAAGATTTTTAGACAGCATCCGTTTTTCTGTTGATCTAGTACAAAAGAGGCTGGGACAAAAGTCCTAGCCTCTCAATTATTTTTGGTTTGTCGAGCAAGACGCAGTGGCTGAGCGAGCTCTACTACGCTGATTTTATCAGCTTTTACAGCCCTACTCAACTGTGCGGAGGTGTGACGACGAAATCGAATTCTAACGAATGACCAATTTCTGTCCCACTCTCTTTTCTATTTATTCAGCTAAGAGCACTTCTTTGATGGTTTGCTTTTGGAGTTTTCTGTTGGATAGATAAAAGAGACTTTCATAAACCACAGCAAAAGCAAGCAAGGTCCAGAAGCACACATTCCCATCAAAGTGATGCTCAATCTTTTCAGGAACCGTATCTTTGATCACACCGATCAAGATTTCCATGATGCCGTATTGATAAGCCGTCCCAAGAACAAATCCTAGATAGGCCCAGAAACGATAGGGAGCTAGAATATGCCCTTGGCATTCACGATCGGTATAGCCAAAAGCCTTCATAAGAGCCAAGGTTTCGCGACTTTCAGAGACCACAATCCCCAATGACAAAAAGAGAATCGAGAAAGAAAGGATCAAGCCAATCATGATCATCATGGTTTGGATGATATCATCTGTGTAATCCCTGAGGCCAAAGGACAATTGAACCATGGCCGCAAAACACATGGATCCAAAGACCACAAAAAACAAGATCGATTTTCTCCCCCAAATCAGCGATGAGGACAGTTCTTTTAGGAAGTCCTTCTCTTTCTTGGGAGCCCTCTTTCTCCTTTTGACCTTGATCGGACTTGGAGACTTTTTCAATAAGCGAAGTGCCGGCGTTTGTAATTGTCTTCTAGCATAGCCAATCGCGAGAAGCATAAAAAATGTCGTTGGCAGGATCACCAAAGCAAGCAAGAGCTGCCAGTGAAGGTGAATGGTAATTTCTGGCAAAATCCCCTTCTCATTACGGAAGTCGTAAAAATGTCCCATCATGAGAAATGAAGCGAAATAGCCAAGAAGCGCTCCAGCTCCAAAACTAAGTCCAAAGGCCCAAAATCGTTTCGCCAACTGGCCATTGCTGTAGCCCAAAGCCTTTAAAATTCCTAATTGTTCCTTGTGGTCATCGACAAATTGTTTGATATAAAAACACATGAGAAGGACCGACGTCAAAGACAAGACGACTCCACTGACCATGGCCACCATCCAGGAAAGCGAAACCTGGGCATTATAGTAGGTCTGAATCATCGGATTGGTTTTCGAAATCTCCAACTGCTCGATATCCAGGTAAAAATTCAAGAAGAGATTGGCCACAAAGACCGCACAAGCCCCAATGATACTAACGACAACTAATTTTCGAATATCTTTTACTGAAAACATGGCTTACCATCCAATCTCATAGGCAGTCTGAGGTTGATCATTGGTCACAACTTCGGTAATCTTGCCACTATTGACACGAATGATGGTTCTAGCCATATCCGCAATATTTTGGTTGTGCGTCACCATGATCAAGGTAAAGCCTAGCTTTTCCTTTAATTTCCAGATATAGTCGAGAATCTTGCGCCCTGTTTCTTCATCCAGGGCTCCCGTCGGCTCATCTAAGAAGAGAATCTCTGGCTTTTTGGCCAAGGCCCGAGCAATAGACACTCTCTGCTGTTCCCCACCCGACAATTCACTCGGATACTTGTCCAGCTTATCGCCAAGCCCCAAATCCTCGATAATCTGCAAAAAATCATGATTGTTTGCCAAATCAGCTCCCATCTTTACATTTTGTCTGACCGTCAGATTCGGCAATAGATAATACTGCTGGAAAATAAAGGCAATCTTCTCACGTCTAAAGGCTGTTAATTGAGCATCCGTGAGTTGCGATAAATCCTGTCCTTGAATGAGGATATGTCCCTCATCAACCTTTTCTAAGCCTGATAACACGTTTAAGAGAGTTGATTTCCCCGATCCAGAAGGGCCAAGGATAACCACATCATCCTGGTCTTGAATCTGCAAATCAATCCCCTTTAAAACCTTAGTTTGGCCGTAACTTTTGTGCACATTTTCTAGTTGAATCATTTCTTTCCTACCATTTCTTTGATGAGAGATTGACAAACCTCTGTCAGTAATCCAATCACTTCTTCCATGCTGAACTGATAAATACCAGAAGCAACCATAGAGGCCATCCCGTGTGAGTAGATAAATAGATGCTGGTACAAGCGACTAGCCTCCTCTATAGTCAAAGGATAGTCTGTGACAATCGAATCCAGAACCAATTGGTAACTATGATCCTTCATGGGAAGAAAATCCTGAAAGCGACGAATCGGATCTTTGCTAGGATTTTGGAAAAGCAACTGAAAGAGTTGGGGCTCTTTTGAGGCGAAAAGGATATAAGCAACCCCGACAGATCGAAAAGGTTTCTCATCTTCTAAGGCCTTGCGAATATACTCCACCACGACCATCTCCGCAGCACCAATAACCTCTGCTTGTAACTCGGACATATTAGCAAATTGCCCAAAAATGACTCTCGGTGTGGCTCCCAGTTTCTCCGCTAATGCTCTAGCAGTTAAACTAGCCATTCCCTCTTCTCTCACCAATTGTAAAGCTGTCCCAATGATAGCCTCTTTACTAAATTTAACCTTGGGTGGCATAAGACTCCTTTCACGCAACATTCGTTGCGCAACACTTGTTGCATAAAAGAATACCATAAAAATGAAAGACTTGTCAAGAAAAATCTGAAAACCACAAAACAAAAAACCAGACCACTGATAAGAGTGGAGTCTGGTTTGACCACAAGATTCTAAGGCAAATCATTTCCCGCCGCCAAGTAGATTTGGTACCATTCCTTGCGTGTCAAAGTGACTGTTGCTGCTTTCCCCGCTTCAAGGACATGCTGGGGTTTGGTCGTTCCAATGACAGCCTGCATCTTACCTGGATAGCGAAGGACCCAAGCAAGGGCGATAGCTGTCGGTGTGACCTGGTATTTTTTCGCCAAGTCATTGAGGACATGATTGAGGGCTGCAAACTCTTCTTTGCCGACAAAATTCCCCTTGAAATAGCCATGCTGGAGGACAGACCATGCCTGAATCACCGTATCAGTTAAGCGACAATACTCAAAGACACTGCCATCTCGCACGGCTGCTTTTGGGCCTTCCATATTGACATGAAAACCAGCTTCAAAGCTCGGTGTAAAGGCGGCACTCAACTGCAGCTGGTTGACCTTGAGAGGTTGTTTGACAGCCGTCTTAAGCAATTCCATCATCATGGGATTTTGATTGGATACCCCAAAATGACGGACCTTGCCAGCTTGCTCCATGTGATCAAAAGCTTCCGCCACTTCTTCAGGCTCCATGAGGGCATCCGGTCGGTGAAGAAGGAGACTATCTAGACGCTCGATCTGCAGACGTTCAAGGATACCGTCGACAGAGTCTAAAATATAGTCCTTAGAAAAGTCAAAATAGGTAAAGCCGTCTTTGCGAATCCCGCACTTGGACTGGATCCACATCTGGTCCCGAAGATCCGGACGGCGCTTGAGGACCTTACCCAGCAGGACCTCACACTGGCCATCGCCATAGATATCTGCCAGATCAAAAGTGTTGATCCCAATCGACAAGGCCGCCTCCACCAAGGCCTCCACCTCATCTTCACTCATCTGACTGATCCGCATCATCCCAAGGACAATCGTGGACAGACGCTCATTTTCAGCAAACTCAATATAGTTCATGTCCGCCTCCTTTTCTGTAGTTCTATTGTAGTGAAAAGGCTTGCAAAAGTCAATTTGAAATCAAAAAGCCCCCAGCTGTAACTGAGAGCTCTATGGTTGAAATAGAATTTCTTAATCTTCCTCATCATCCAACTCCACTTCACCATGGATTCGGATGTATTCTTCATTTCTGCGGTCATCTTCTTCCCAAACTGGGTCTCTCACATCATCCATAAAGGGGATTTCCTCAAGACTCAGCTCATTAGCCTCTTCATAACTCATCGAGAGGATATCTTCATGCCGATTTTTAAATTCCTCCACACTTAACCAGCTCTCTTTATCATCTTCGCTAATCTGACCCTCAATGGCAGTCGCAATTTCAATCGCCATAATATAGAAAGCACGTTTATCAACGGTGAGCAGATCCAGGTGGGTAGAAGCTAAACGAAGACAGTCTCCTTTTTCTCGATAGTCTGTTGCTGGATTATCTTCAAAATCTAATTCAAGATTTTCATATTCATAACTTCCAAATTTGTTGGTAATGCCTTCTTTCAACCGAACGTTATTCCATCTATTATCATGCATCCACTTATTTAATTTTAAGTGAATAGAGAGTTTCTCGATTGATAAATCTAGATACCCCGCATAGAACAAATCTGGTTCTATTCCATCTTTTTTCTCAAACCACATCCTCTTCGCTAGTTCTAAGTAATCGAACGGAATTTCTTTGGTGTAATCACCTTTGATATAAATTCTCAATCTTCTTCCTCATCGTCATAAACACGTTCACCATGGATAGCGATGTATTCCTCACGTTTTCGATCTAATTCTTCCCAGATGGGATCATCAATAGCATCAATCGTCTGAATTTCCTCCAGACTCATTTCATTTGCTTCATCAAAGGTCAGAGATAAGATATCTTGATGCTTTTCCTTAAACTCATCGATTCTTAGCCATATTTTCTTATCATCTTCACTAATTTGCCCATCAATCGCAGTCGCAATTTCGAGTGCCATAATATACATAGCTCGTTTATCAACTGTTAGTACATCCAGGTAATTCGAAGCGATCCTTAGATATTCACCCTTTTCTCTACCGTCGCTTTCATAACTTCCTTCATAATCCAAATCAATATTTTCATATTTTTGAGAATTAATTGCACTGCCACCTTTAACCTTGACATCTTTCCAACGAGAACCACTTGCTCCCCACTTATCTAACCGTAAAGATAGATAGAAGTCATCTTGTAGCATTTCATCATCTCCGACATTTGAGAAACTTATTTCTTGACCATTTCTTTCTTTAAACCACATTTTCCATGCAAGTTCTCTGTATCCAAAAGGCACTTTTCTACTATAGTCACCTTTAATATATAATCTCATTCGTCATCCTCATCGTCATAAACACGTTCACCATGGATTTTGATGTATTCTTCACGAAGTCGTTCTTCTTCATCCCACATAGGATCTTCTACAGGTTTCAAACTTTTCAGTTCCTCCACGCTGATATCGGTTGCTTGATCGTAACTTAGTGATAAGACATTCTTGTGCAACTCCTTAAAAGTCTCTACATCCATCCAGGTCTCTTTGTCATCCTCGCTGATCTGCCCATCAATCGCACCAGCCACCTTGATTGCCATGATATACATAGCACGTTTATCAACTGTTAAAACATCTGTATGAGAGGTTGCAATACGTAGATAATCTCCACGTTCTCTCCCATCCGTAATAAAATCATTTTCAAATTCCAATTGAATGTTTTCATCAGAAAACGAATTCCATGGATCATTCTTGTCATATGGTATATGATTCCACCGTCCATCCTTAAATCTCCATTTATCGAACTTCACTCCAAAATAAAAATCATCTTGTAACATCTCATCATCACCGACGTTTGAGTATGTAATTGGGTGACCGTGCCATTCCTTAAACCACATTTTCCAGAGCAACTCTCTTGTCGTAAAGGCTATTTTTTTCTTAAAATCACTTTTGATATAGAGTCTCATTCGTCTTCTTCTCTATTCTTTTTATTCCCATTCATCATATCATAATTTAATAAATAATACATGTTCGCATAAAGGAAGATCGTTTTAAATAGTCCACCGATAAATTTCAATGCATTCTAAAAGCCCTCAGCGATAACTGAGAGCTTGTTTGATTAGCGATAGCTAAGAGCATGTTTGATGGTCTTCCATGGTCCGAGGTCATCGGTCTGAAGGATCAGGCTCGCATAGATACGGGCGATGAGAACTGTTCCCACGATGGTAAAGAGAACCGCAATTCCCAATGAAGCCCAAGATTCAAGACCAGTCGCGTAGCCATTAATGGTACGGAAAGGCATGAAGAAGGTTGAAATGAATGGAATGTAGGAACCGATCTTCAATAAGAAGACATCACCGGCACTTCCCAAGGTGGTTACCCCAAAGAAGCTAAAGAGGACTAACATCATTAGTGGCGAAATCGCTTTTCCTGAATCTTCAGGTCGTGCTACTGTGGAGCCTAAGAAGGCAGAGAGCACCACATACATAAAGACCCCAAGGATAATGAAGAAGACGGTATTGAGCGAGATCGCTTCTGCTAGATGTTGGGTAATTGGAGAGTTTGGAGCGAGAAAATCCTTGACAACAGGGATATCTGCTCTAAAGATCCAAACAGCTACTAGCCCAACTACATAGACAAAAATATGGGTAAAAATCACACCGAAGAGTCCGAGCATGCGTGCGAAGAAATAGTCGGTTGCTTTGATACTAGAGAAGACCACTTCCATGATCTTGGTTCCTTTTTCACTGGCCACTTCTTGGGCTGTGATACCAGAGTAGAACATCAAAATCATATAAAGCAACATTCCTAGAGCACCTGCAACCATGGTTTGCACCATTTTCAAGCCTTCTTTTTTCTCATCAATTTTTTCTTTGAGAGAAACCTGTTGAGACAAGGCTGTCAGTTGCTCTTTGCTTAGATTAGCATGCGCTAGATTGATTCCTTGTTGGACTTGGCTTAATTTCGCAGCGACAAGCGATTTCAAATCTGTTTTCATGGCTTGGTCGCCCACATAAGTGGCTTCTAGCTGGCCATCTTTTTCATCGACCGTTAGGTAAGCAGCTGCTTTCTCATCCTTGATGGCTTTTTTAGCTGCAGCTTCATCCTTGTAGTCCAAGGTCAAGCCATCAGTTCCTTTGAGACTTTTTTTGACAGCTGGAACTTCTGTCACCAAGGCCACCTGGTTTTTGGCATCTGTAGAAGAACCTGTCAGATAACCGATTCCAATGCTCAATCCTAAAAAGAGGAAGGGACCGAAGACCATGAAGAGGAAACTCCATGATTTCACTTGTCTGATATAGGTTTCTTTCATTACGACAAACATCTGTTTCATACTTCTACTCCTGATTCAAGTTTAAAGATCTCATCAATAGTTGGGGCTTGGTGGTCAAAGGTTGCTAGGTAGCGACCCTTGCTCAAGCGGTCAAATAATTCTGGACCAGCTGACGCATCATCCAAGATCAACTTCCAAGTACCTTGCTTGGTCATAGTCACCTTGGTCACGTGTGGCAGAGCTTCTAGCTCTTCTTTGCTAAAGTCGTTAGAAACAAAGAGACGAGTCTTGCCATAGCTATTACGGACCTCTTGGACTGGCCCTGAAAGGACAACCGAACCATCACGGATCATTAGGATATCATCACACAACTCTTCGACATTGGTCATGACGTGGTCAGAAAAGATAATGGTTGCCCCACGCTCTTTTTCTTCAAAGATGACCTGCTTGAGCACTTCTGTATTGACCGGATCCAATCCGCTAAAGGGTTCATCTAAAATGATCAATTTTGGCTCATGGATCAAGGTGATGATCAGTTGCACCTTCTGTTGGTTCCCTTTTGAGAGGCTCTTGATTTTATCGGTCAATTTCCCTTTTACTTGGAGTTTTTCCATCCAGATCGGTAATTTTTCCTTGACCTCAGCAGTGCTCATTCCTTTTAAGGCAGCCAAATAGCGGACCTGCTCAAAAATCGTGAGTTTTGGCATGAGACTACGTTCTTCTGGCAAATAGCCAATTTCCTTGTAGGTTTCTTGTGTAATCGCTTTGCCACCTAGACGAATCTCACCGCTGTAGTCCAAAAAGCGCAAGATACTGTGGAAAATAGTTGTTTTACCGGCACCATTTTTCCCAACTAAGCCAAGGATATGCCCTTGTTGAGCTGTCAGATCTACTCCGAAGAGAACCTGCTTATTCCCAAAGCTTTTTTCTAAATTTCTAATTTCTAACATGGATGACTCCTCTAATCTTTATAATAACGTTTGGTAATCTTGTATTGTGAGACCAAGATATAGACATAAATCAGTGATACCACTACTAATGCTAACAAGATATCTGTATGGAAAGCAATGCCAACTAAGAATATCGCAATTAAGGAAATCGGTAAGATATAATTGCTTAACTTAATGATAATTTCATAGTTTTCCTCGTAGCTAATCTGCTTTTCTGCTTCATCCATCATACTCATCATAAATTCACGCACTTCCTTGGCATTAGCATTGCGGGGAATCGGTTTTCCATAAATCAGATGGAAGGTCTTGCGAAAGAAGATATCCGATAGGAAAAATAGGGCAATCAAGACAAGAAAGAGATAGAGCATGGTAAAGTCTCCAAAGATAAAAGCCATGTCCCCAGCGCCAGGTCTATCTAAGTAAACCAATTGACTATAAAAAATGACGACTAAAAAGTAGGGCAAGATCATGATGCCTTTAAAAATGGTCGCTAAGCCATATAGTTTTTTCTTTTGAAGGTCATAGTGATAGGCTTCATCATCGTCTTCTATTTGGAGCATTTTTTGATGGACTTTTCTCGCGCACATCAGTAAGGTTATCGTGAGTATAAATGCAACCAGGAATAAAACTGCTGAGCCCAAAAGAAGTGCTTCTTTACTAAAGAAGAATTGGATTTCTAGGGGCTTTTCAGATCCGAACATTCCTGTCAAAAATCCTATGACTCCTCCTATCAAGCCGGAAACTGTAATGATTCCGACATTTCTCCAAAAACGGTAACGTGGGGTTCGTTCTTGTTGTTGCTTTTTCATTGTTATTCCTCTTCCTCTACTAGACTAAAGACATTTTCCACCGGTTCCTTGAAAATCTGGGCGATGGTGATGGCAATGATAACCGAAGGGGTGTATTCACCCCGCTCCAAGAGACTGATAGACTGGCGCGAGACTCCAGCTAGCTTGGCTAGCTCAGATTGGTTGAGACCATCACGCGCCCTCAGCTCTTTCAGTCGATTTTTTAAAATCATGGCTTTCGCCCCCTTATAGTTGAATATCCTGAATATCTTCGATACGGACTAATTTAGTTTCTCTTTGTTGTTTATTGGTCTCACGACTCAATTTGACCCAATCTTCATCGATATCTATAATCTCATATTCGGTTCCAAATCCATTTACTGTCACCTTGACCGTTTGGCCTTTTAATTCTTCTAAAAGTCTAGACATTTCTTGATTTCCTTTCACTTGTTTTTCTAATCTTTTAATACGTTTGTTCAACTTTTTTATCTTCTTTTCTGAGCTTGCATAAATGATAACCAGAAAAGGGATAAATAGAATCCATATAGCTCCCATAAGAATACCTCCCCTTCTTTCAACTAAAATTATTGTAACACTTCTTTTTCTTTTTGACAAGTATACTTGTCAAAAAATAAAAATATTTGTCAAAAATAGAAGGATGGTTGACATGGATATTTTGAGGTAAGAAATAAAAGGCCCGCATTTGCGCACCTTTTAAAGATTCTTTTCTCCCTGCTATGAATCTGAAAAGACTTCCATAGTAAGAAATATGACTTTGGTCGCTACAAGATAATCTTACACGTGTTTAATCTCGATGAAGTCTAAACTAGTAGGACTAGGCTAGCTCTGATCATTTTCATCATCCTTGTTCCCTGCATCTTCCACAAGCCACAGCAAAGTAATGATCAACTCATCAACTTAAAAAACTTATCTACCACTCATATCTAGGAGGTTACCATGTCAACTATTCTTATTACCGTCCTTATTTTTTTAGCTGGACAAGGTCTTCGCTCCTACCTCAAGGGAAAAGGATCCTGCGGAGACTGCGAGTGTTCCTGCCCTATCAAAGACGAAATGCACCAATCGCATCGCCATCAGCAAAGAATAGGTGTGTACCAGAAATCAGAAACGTAAAAAACCATTGGTCAATTGAACCAATGGTTTTTCTATCCTCCTATTTAATTCTCTACGATATTAAAATCTTGGGGAGCTTTGACTTCTTTTATCTGGTTAATATCTCGATAAGTAAATTCAAAATGGTCTTCATTGTTCACCGTTCGCCCTTTATCATTTTTCAATTTGGTATCTAGTTGAATCCTAGCCTCGCTAGGAACTAATTTTTCTTCTTTATTTGAGGAGTCTTTCTTCATAGACAAATAAATGTGCAACTTGACGGACTGAATCTCATTTTTCGCTTTGGTGTAGAGCTCACTATCTAACAAAGTACTTTGAAATTCTCCAATTTGATCAATATCTTTCTTAACATCTCCCTTAAATTCAAGATAGATATACTGACCATCGATAGTTTTTTTAAATCGATCCGCATATTTTTCATAAAGTTTCAAAATGAGTTCATGACGTCCCACTTCTGGATCTTTTATATTTTGATATTTCAGGGCTGGTTCTGTAACTTCTTCCACTCTATCCCAAGTCCAACTATCGTCTCCCTTCTTTATTTTTTTATACAGAACCCCTTTTTCAGGAGAATATAGTCTCAAAATGGTATCCCCATATCCTGTAGAACCTATTTTATTGGCAAGACTTCGAAAATGGTCTGAATCACTGTCTGTCGTAGATCCATTTCCTCCATCTTTCGTATAAAATTCATTATATACTTGAGGGTCAAACTGAATTTTCCCATGTCGTAAGGTTGTTTCATACATTAGTGATTGTGAACCTTTTACCTCAAGTAGATTCTTTCGATAAATTTTACTGACATATTCCATGTTTTTTGCATCTCTCATGGCTTGGATATACGTTTTCACATCTTTACTCCCACTATCTTGTGTCGTATCCTTTGAAGGGGTTTTAGCCGATTTACAAGCTGAAAGGAATAGACAAGCAAGAAGAGATAAGAAAAACACTAATAATTTTCTTTTATGTTTCATATCTTCACTCCTTTTGAACTAAATACCACCTAATTTTTCAACAGCCTCTGGTACTTCTACTTGGACACCAGTATTTTGTTTTGAATAGGTAATTTTACACGTTAATTTTTCTTTCGCAAAAGATGAATTAGAAGTACAAGTATAAGTAACACCTAAAGGTGTCAAGTTCTCCTTAGAAACGATGAGGTCTATCTGGTAGCTCCCTTCTGAATTTTCAAAATAACTAACTCCTATGGGAACAGGGCCTTGTAACACGGCGTTATTTGGTTCTAGTAAATGATTTACATCCTTACTCTTATAGGTTAAGACATACTGGTCCTTTTTCTTGGTCACTTCAAACTTGTCTTTCTGTGTCTGAAAGAAGCGTATGGCTTCTTGATTTACCCCCACAGGTTGTTTATTCTCTTGAGAATAAGAAAACATTTCCCACTCTGATGAGTCTTTTGGTCTAGAATACTCATGAAAGGCATCGTAATACTCTTCTTGACTCGTACCGTTGTTCGTATATAGTCCACGTACCCTCACTGGTTTTAATTCAAAGGATCCTTCAAAAGTCGGAGTATATACTGCGTGTGTATTCCCATCACTTGTTGGTTCACTAAACTTTCTCTCAATCTTACTCTCCAGTTTGATTTCGCCATTTTTCAAGTGTTCAAAGGCTTCTAACCCCTTTTCGATGATTTGTTCTTGGCTTAGTTCCTTTGAATTTCCCTTCTTGCCCTCAGCCTGTTGACATCCAACTAGACTAACTACTGCCAATAAACCAACAAGTGACAAGATAGGTTTTCTTATATTAAACATCCCCATTTTCCTTCCTTTTTTCAGTAAATCTACTAATGTTTATTCTTCTATTATAAACGATTCTATGATCTTTGTAAATCCTTTCACAAGCTTGTAAAAAGATTGTAATTTTTTAAATACAAAACAAAAACAGCTAAGAGCATGTCTCAACTGTTTTGATCTATATCTTAACGCACTTCTGCATTGACTTTTTCTTCAAGTGAAGCTTGGATTTTTTCCATATAGCGTGCGACTTCTTCATCCGTCAAGCTATCTTCTGGATTTTGGAAGGTCAAACTGTAGGCCATAGACTTCATGCCAAGTCCTAGTTTTTCACCTGAGAAGACGTCAAAGAGTTTGATGTCTGTCAAGCGTTTCACGCCAGCAGCTTGAATCGCATCAACCACTTCTTGGTGGGTCACTTCTGCTTTGAGGAGAAGGGCGATATCACGGCTCACGGCTGGGAATTTAGTGATTTCCACAAAGGCTGCGGCTGGTTGAAGAGCTGCTTCAATAGCAGATAAGTTCAATTCTGCCACATAGGTTTCTGGGATATCATAAGCCTTAGCTGTTACAGGGTGGACTTGTCCCAAGACCCCAATCACCTGATCACCAAGTGAGATCAAGGCTGTCCGCCCTGGGTGGAGACTCTTGATTTCTTGTGTTGCTGTATAAGTCACATCAAGACCCAAGCGAGCAAAGAGAGCTTCCAAAATTCCCTTGGCATAGAAGAAGTCAACTGGAACAGCTGCAGTTTGGAAGTCTTTTTCAGCGACTAGACCAGTTAAAGCAAAGGCAAAGCTGTTGATTTCGTTTGGCAATTCTTCTTTTGGATTGCCTGTCTGTTCAAAGACTTTTCCGATCTCGTAGAGGGCCAAATCTTTGTTCTTACGAGCGACGTTGTAAGCTACGGTATCTAAAATCCCTGAGATCATATTTTGACGGAGGACTGAACGATCCACAGTCATTGGCCACATGAGCTCTGTTAAGTTACTTGGGGCAGTCGTAAATTCGACGGCTTTTTCAGGAGTTGTCAGAGCGTAGGTAATGATTTCAGTCAAGCCTGCTCCTTCTGCAATAGTCCGAACTTGGCGACGGAGTTTTTGAGTCGCTGTCAATTCACCTGCTGTCCCGTCATCTTTTGGAAGAGTTGCTGGTAATTTGTCATAACCATAAATCCGAGCGATTTCTTCAAAGAGGTCCGCTTCGATGGTGATGTCCCAACGGCGACGTGGAACGCTGACAGTGAAGCTTTCTGCATTTCCAGAAAGACCAAATCCAAGACGACGGAAGACATCTTCTACGTCTGCGTAGGAAAGCTCTGTTCCAAGGACACGGTTAACGTCTGCAAGTGTAGAAGAAACTTCAACATCAGAAGTATCGAGCTGGCCTGCTGAAACGATGCCTTTACGCACTGTGGCACCAGCCAATTCTGAAATCATACTCGCTGCCGCATCAAGGGCTTCATTGACAGTTACCACGTTGATGCCTTTTTCAAAGCGAGAAGATGACTCTGAACGAAGGTTAAGGCGACCGCTGGTCTTACGGATTGATTTGCCATTGAAGACAGCTGCTTCCAGGACAACACGAGTAGATTTTTCAGAGATTTCTGTAGCTTCTCCACCCATGACACCTGCAAGTGCTACTGGTTTGTCAGCTACTGTAATCACGAGGTCAGTTGTCTCCAACTCACGTTCTTCACCGTCCAAGGTTACTAATTTTTCACCAGCACGCGCTTCACGCACACGGATATCGTTTCCTTCGAAGGTATCCAAGTCAAAGGCATGCATAGGTTGACCAAAGTAGAGCAAGATATAGTTGGTTACATCGACCACGTTATTGATCGGACGGATGCCTTCGTTCATGAGGAGATTTTGCAACCATTGTGGACTTTGTGCGATGGTCACATTGTCCAAGATACGAGCTGCATAATAAGGAGCCTTGTCTGTATCAATGCTGACAGAAAGAGTATCGGCTGCAGCTTGGTCTGTTTCAGTCAAAGCAAAGTCTTTGAAGTTGACTGCCTTGTCATAGATCGCGGCTACTTCGTGCGCTACCCCACGCATAGAAAGAGCGTCTGCACGGTTAGGAGTGATGGAAAGTTCTATGATTTCATCATCCAAGTCGAGGTAAGAGAAGACTTCTTCTCCTGGAACAGCATCTTCTGGCAAGATTTGGATGCCATCTGCGAATTCTTTTGGTACAACAGAGTCAGAAATCCCTAATTCACCAAGTGAACAGATCATCCCAAGGGATTCCAAACCACGGATTTTCCCTTTTTTAATCTTGTAGTTCTCCGCGATGCGAGCACCTGGAAGAGCCACCATAACCTTGATGCCTGCTCGAACATTTGGTGCTCCACAGACGATTTGACGGGCTTCTTCTTCACCCACATTGACTTGGCAGACATGAAGATGAGTTTCTGGCACATCTTCGCAAGACAAGACTTCTCCGACGACAATTTTTGAGAGACCAGCAGCAGGCGATTCCACACCTTCTACTTCGATCCCTGTAGTTGACATTTTTTCAGCCAACTCTTCTGATGGCACATCCACGTCCACCAATTGTTTTAACCATTTATAACTAACTAACATATGTAAGATACCAAGGGCTAAGCAGAAATCTAGATATCTTTCCTAGATTTCCATCCACCCTCGTTTTGATCCTTTCATTTTGTGTTTTCCAGCTCGAGGCTGGCTTAGGAAGGTCTAGTAACCTCCCTTTCTCTAGAATAGAAGTTTCTCGTCCATTCTAGATCAATTTCTTTCTCAACAACCAGTCTATATCAACCGTATCACCGGTAGGATACTCGTGTTCACTAAATCGTTCAAATCCAAAGCGATAGTAAAAATCTTGCGCCTTAAAGTTGCGTTCCCAGACGCCCAGCCAAGCCCACTCAAATCCACGGCTCTTGGCTTGATCCAGCGCAAAGCTAAACATTTCCTTGCCAAAACCAGCCCCATGAAATTTCTTTTTGACATAGATCCGTTGGATCTCAAAGGACTTATCCATCTCTACTGGCTCGGTTTGCGCTTGACCCCAATTGATCTTGAGAAAACCACAGATTTCTTGATCTTCATTGAGGACAAAATAGGTTTCAGATTCTGGTTCTAACAGATCCTTCTCGATTTGCTCCAAAGAGAGCACTGTAGAGAAGTAATCTTCCAAATCTTTCTCAACAATATAGGGACCAAAGGTATCTCGGTAGGTTTCCACCTCTAGGTCACGTAAGATCTGTGCCTGGTCGATTTTTACTCTAACTAACATGATTATTTAAATTGTTCTGAAAAACGGATATCCCCTTGATAGAAGCCACGGATATCATTGATTCCGTAACGAAGCATAGCCACACGCTCTTGACCAAGTCCAAAGGCAAATCCTGAATAGACTGTTGGGTCAATACCACTCATCTCAAGGACGCGTGGGTGAACCATACCAGCTCCCATGATTTCAATCCAACCAGTTTTCTTACATACGTTACATCCAGCTCCACCACACTTGAAGCAAGAAACGTCCACCTCAACCGATGGCTCAGTAAATGGGAAGTAAGAAGGGCGCAAACGGATTTGACGTTCTGCCCCAAACATCTTTTGCACGATCAATTGAAGAGTTCCTTGAAGGTCTGCCATTGAGATGTTCTTCCCAACGACCAAGCCTTCGATCTGATGGAATTGGTGGCTGTGGGTCGCATCATCAGTATCCCGACGGAAAACACGCCCTGGAGAGATCATCTTCAATGGTCCCTTGCTAAAGTCATGCGCATCCATTGCCCGCGCCTGTACTGGTGAGGTATGGGTTCGAAGCAAGATTTCTTCTGTGATATAGAAGGTATCCTGCATATCCCGCGCTGGGTGATCTTTAGGCAGATTCATACGTTCAAAGTTGTAGTAGTCTTGCTCCACTTCGAAGCCATCCACGACTTGGTAGCCCATCCCGATAAAGATATCTTCGATTTCTTCACTGGTTTGGGTCAAGATATGACGGTAACCACTAGCAACCGGACGACCAGGAAGCGTCACATCGATACTTTCGCTAGCTAGTTTAGCTTGGACTTTCTTTTCTTCCAAGAGTTTGGTTGTTTCTTCAAAGGCAGCCGTCAAGACATCGCGGGCTTCATTGACGTGTTTCCCGATAACCGGACGCATCTCAGCAGAGACATCTTTCATCCCTTTGAGGATCTCAGTCAGAGATCCTTTTTTCCCAAGGACAGAGACCCGTAGTTCTTGCAATTCTTTTTCATTTTCAGCAGAAATCTGCTTCAAAGCTGCCAGCGTTTCTTCACGAAGCGCTTTTAATTGTTCTTCAATCGTTGACATATTTCCTCCATCATGGTCCCTCTACAGACATAGAAAAAACCACGCGCCAACACCCACATTCGGAGCGTTGACACGCGGTACCATCCGTTTTTATCTGTAAACCAGACCTTAATTTCTAAATCCTTTACGCAAGTGAATTCACTCAGCTTTCATGCAAAGAGCTTTCAGTCACGGCTCTTCTCCCTGTCGCACTTCCATTGAGATACTAGTCTTGCAGATTTCTATTCGATTACTATCTAGTTTAGCAGATTTTTTGTTAAAAAACAAGTTAGATGAGACTAATTTCAATAGACAAAGGAACAAGAGGCAGTGCATTATCTATTTGCCTTGTCTGTTTCATCTGCTTGCCTCTTCAATAGAAGAGTGGCTGCTTGGTTAAAACCATCACACCAGTTATACCATTTTGCTTCATACTCATCTTGAGGTAAGATACGATGTTTTAAATCCAAAACAGAGGATATCTTTCTTTCCTCACAAGCTTGCGCATAGAGAGCATACAATTCATCGCCACCATCTCTATCAAACTCAGCAGAAATCATATCCCGACCTGCCAATAAAGCCTGATAAGCCCTGTGATGCCCGTCTGTAATCAACAAGCTATCTCCAAATGCAAGAACACTAATTGGATCCTCATTGATGATTTCTGCCGACTGATCAAGCATCTGGATATCATGTAACTTCTTTTCTGATAAATATAGTTGGGTCGGATGAAGATCTGTTATCTTGACTTCCACTTCTTTCTCCTCTATCATGAGTAACAAAGCTGGTCGTGAGCACTGGTAAACATTTTTAAAGGTCACGATTTAAAGACCTACCAATGCTAAATTCCCCTGCCATTCTTGTGATTCGTTTCCTTTTTATTTAATGACTTGTCCAGCATCTTTCAAGACAGATTCTGGAATAGTAATACCCAATTCATCTGCTACTTTTTTATTGATCACAGATTTTCCTTGGCTAAAGATTTCAACTGGTGTATCCGCAGGTTTTTGACCTTTCAAGATCTTCGCAGCCATTTTACCAGTTGCTACTCCAAGATCATGTTGGTCGACAACGACTGAACCAAGACCACCAGCTTCTACCATAGCTGTCGCACTTGGGAAGATTGGTTTTTTAGCTGTTTTGTTGGCTTCGACAACTGTTGAGAAAGCTGAAGCGATGGTATTGTCGATTGGAACCCAGATGGCATCCACTTTGCCTGACATTACAGACACGGTAGAAGCAATTTCATTTGTAGAAGGAACAGAATAAGGAACCACCTTGTAACCAGCTTTTTCAGCTAATTTTGTAAATTCTTCTACTTGAGATTTGGAATTATCCTCACTGGTTGAGTACAGGATCCCGATTGTTTTCACGTTCGGAGTCAACTCTTTGATCAATTTCAACTGTTGCTCAGTTGGATTATGGTCAGATACCCCAGTGATATTGCCACCTGGTTTTTTCAAATCTTTGACCAAGTTTGCGCCGACCGGATCAGTGACAGCTCCCATAACGATTGGTTTGTCTTTGGTTGCACTAGCCAAACCTTGAGCAGATGGAGTTGCAATTCCAATCAAGACTTGGTTATCCTGGTCTACCAATTGTTTACTCATGGTTGCAACTTTGTTTTGGTCGCCTTCAGCATTAAGGAAATCAATGTCCACTTTGTCCTTGTCATAACCTTCTTCAGCTAAACCATCTTGAATCCCCTTGTAGATCAAATCAAGCGAAGGGTGGCTGACCAACTGCAAGACCCCAACTTTAGCCTTTTCATTGCTGCTTGCTGCCTTGTTGTCTTTGCCTGCTGTAGCTGAATAGATCGCTGTCCCAATGACTGCTGCTGCAATCAAACCAATAATTCCCATTAAACGTTTATTTTTCATTTTTAATACCTCTTCTATTATTTCATTTTCTTCTTTTTTTCCATCATCTAAAGACTGCGACGCCATCGTTTCTTCATATCTTTTCTCCCTTCTCATCTAAAACAAAAAACACGCCCACACATAGCAAAAGCTATGTGAGGACGTGTCATCGCGGTGCCACCTCACTTATGGGATAAGGATAGTCTCCCCCATATCTCTGTCTTGTCTAGCAACAAGTTGCACGATAAGGTGTGCCAACCGAATTTTTATTGTTTCAAATTCATCTCATCATTAGTCCAATTTCATAAACTGCCGCTACCCACTCTCAGCAACCGTAGGCTCTCTTGAAACTTTCATTTACTACTTTTCTAATTTCTTACATTTTAAAATTTTCTTTCAAAAATGTCAATACTTTTTCTGCATTTTTTTGAAAACGTTCGCATTTTCTATTGAACATTCTCTTGCTTCTTTCTGGGATTTCCGCTCTATTTTTGATATAATTTACTAGAATAATCGCTAGAATGATGAGGAATCCCATGTCTTTTGATGGATTTTTTTTACACCATATGGTGCAAGAATTGAAGGCCGAACTCTTGAGTGGCCGCATTCAAAAAATTAACCAACCCTTCGAGCAAGAATTGGTGCTCCAAATCCGAGGCAATCGAAAAAACCAAAAACTCTTGCTCTCTGCCCATTCTGTCTTCGGACGGATCCAACGGACCCAGACCAACTTTGAAAATCCTGCCTTTCCCAATACCTTTATTATGGTTATGCGCAAATATCTTCAAGGCGCTGTCATTGAAGGGATTGAGCAAATGGAGAACGACCGGATTCTTGAAATCCGTGTCTCCAATAAAAACGAAATTGGAGATGCCATTTCTGTCAGCCTCATGATCGAAATCATGGGCAAGCACAGTAATATTATTCTCCTGGACCGCACCAGCAATAAAATCATCGAAGCCATTAAACATGTCGGTTTCTCACAAAATAGCTACCGGACCATTCTCCCTGGATCAACCTATGTAGCTCCTCCGAAAACCGACGCGGTCAATCCTTTTACAATTGGAGATGAATCCCTTTTTGCCCTTCTTCACAAGGAAGAGTTAAGCCCAAAAAACCTTCAAAAATGTTTCCAAGGTTTGGGGCGAGATACGGCTCAAGAATTAGCCAAGCGACTTGAGACGGATGAAAAATTAAAAACCTTCCGTGCCTTTTTCCAAGCTTCAACTGAGCCTCGCCTAACGACCAAATCCTTCTCGGCTATCCCCTTTGAGGATGCGACCAGTCAAACCTTTGAAACACTTTCCGATCTGCTGGATGACTATTACCGAGACAAGGCTGAGCGCGATCGGGTGCAACAACAGGCCAGTGAATTAATCCGCAAGGTTGAAAACGATCTTGAAAAGAACCGGAAAAAATTAGCCAAGCAAGAAGCGGAATTAGCGGCAACCGACAATGCGGAAGAATTCCGCCAAAAAGGAGAATTGCTGACAACCTTCCTCCATCAGGTACCAAACGACCAAGACCAGGTTGTCCTGGACAATTACTATACCAACGAGCCCATTACCATCCAACTCAACAAGGCCCTGACCCCCAATCAAAATGCCCAACGCTACTTTAAACGCTACCAGAAGTTAAAAGAAGCCGTCAAACATTTGACCATCCTCATTCAAGAAACCAAGGAAACCATTTCTTATCTTGAAACGGTTGAAACAGCCCTTTCTCAAGCGAGCCTAGCTGAGGTGGCAGAGATTCGAGAAGAGCTAATCCAGACCGGCTTTATCAAACGGCGCAACCGTGAAAAAATTCATAAACGGAAAAAACCCGAAAAATACCTGGCTAGTGATGGAAAAACCATCATTTTAGTGGGTCGCAATAATCTGCAAAACGATGAACTGACCTTTAAAATTGCTAAAAAAGATGAACTCTGGTTCCATGCCAAGGATATCCCGGGAAGCCACGTCGTCATTACCGGAAATCTCGATCCGACGGATGAAGTGAAGACCGATGCCGCAGAGTTGGCCGCCTACTATTCCAAGGCCCGTCTCTCAAATCTGGTCCAAGTAGATATGATCGAAGCCAAGAAACTCAATAAACCAACCGGCGGAAAACCAGGCTTTGTGACCTATACCGGCCAGAAGACTCTGCGGGTTACCCCAGAAGAAGAAAAAATCAAAGCCATGAAACTAACAGATTGATGTCAAAAATAAAAGGTTGAGCAACGCTCAACATGTCATATTGAAGTTAGCCTGTCTCAGAAACTTTCCTTAGGTGAGATCGGACGTCAGCGAACTTCAAAGAAGTTCCATGACTTAGTTTTGAACCTAAGGTTCCAAAACTCCCGAGTGCTAGAATCAAGATTATTTCTAGCACTTTTCTCACGGCGGAAAGTTTCAATATATGTTGTATATGTTGAATGAACCTAAAAATATACCTCATTTTATTTTTTCAGCATACTTAGAACAGTTTGTCTACATTCTAAAAGGTTGAGCGACGCTCAACCTTTTATTCTGCTTTATTGATGTCTTCTTTGACCTCATCGACATTGAATTTGGCAAAGAGGTACTGACGGTCTTGGACTGGGAAACGTTGATCCAGCTGATCAATAGCTCCCACCTCTACAATCCCTTCTGAGATGACAAAATCCATGACATGGCCACCAAAGGTGTGGTCATCTGAAATAAAGTGCAAATGGTATCCTGCCACACTCACGCCATGGAAAATTTCGGGTGTCCAAAAACCGACGATGGTTCCAGTGACATTTTCCCGTGTATACTCTGGCTGATGGGTGGCAACCTCTGCAAACTTCATTTCAGGTGTTGATTTTGGAATCATACGGACATGCATCTTGGCAAAGTCACCATGAATCTTAATGGAGCGGAAAAGATTTTCCCCATCATAATAAGACTCAATACGAGCTTCCAATTCCTCGTCTGTCATTTCAAAGCGTTGGCGGAAAATCACTTCTGCTTGGTGAGGAACGACTGCTGCATAAGGAACCTTGGCATCCGGAGAAACTTCGACTATTTCAGGATGGTCCCCTGATCCCTTGGCCTGATATGCCTTACCATCTAATACGATCAACTCTCCATCAATAGAATCAAGCGTCCCAACTCCTAGATCTCCGTGTTCCAAGAGTTCTCCAATCGTAAATGAACCCCCGTACAGACCCGCCATTAGGGCACCTAAGGTATTGTATTGAAAAAGTTTCACTGGTTCCATGTTTTTCTCTCCTCATTCTATCTTCTACCAGTATACCACAAACTATTCCGAATCTTCACGATATGGTTTTGATTAGAGGCTATCATAGAGGGTTTGCATCTGCACATCGTCTGGTACGATCGCCAAATACTGGTTCGCCACTTCACGCGCCTTCGTCACATCTCCAGCCTCACGCAACAAATAAACATAGGCTTCGAGGAATTCTGGGTTGTCTTTTAAATCCTCATAAAGCTCTTGGTAGGCTGAGACGGCCTCTTCTGTTTTCTCCAAAGCAGCCAAGGCACGGGCAATGTTCCACCGAGTGACAACTGTTTCGACTTCTTCATTTTGCCAAGCCAAGACTTGGTCAAAGCGTTCCTGTTCTAAATAAAGGGTGGTCAGGCGAAGAGCAATCTCTTCTAGATCATCTGCCACTTCTTTAGCCTCTAATAGATAAGCTTCTGCTTGCTCAGGCTGGTGGAGTTCATAAGAAAGCTGAGAAGCAAGGAGCTTCAATTGGGCATCAAATGGATTCTTCTGGATCCCTTGTTTAGCAATCTCAAGTGCTTTTTCACGGTCATTTTCAGACTGTAAAGCTAAAGCATAACCATACTCATAGCCCTCAAAATCAGGCGACAAGGTATCAATTTGTTTGTAGTAGATCAGGGCTTTTTGGAATTCTTCTTGGTCAGACAATAAGGTCGCTAATTCGTAAGCAATCTGGTCATCAAACTCAATCTCCAGAGCTTTCTCTAAGAAGGGAACAGCTGCTTCAAACTTACCAAGATTGGCATAGGCAAAACCAATCCGTTGATAGGTGGAAATTCCTGTCGCTTCCAAAATCTCCCGATTGTCCAACTGAGCATACTCTTGGATAGCCTCTTGGTAGCGTTCCAATTCCAGATCAATTTCAGCTAGCCCTAATTGAATGATGGGATCATCAGACAAATGAGCAGCTTCAACTAATTTTTCACGCGCCACATCTGCTAGGCCTTCCATCTGATAGAGATCCGCCTTAACCAAGAGACTGGCCACATACCAGTTAGAGTCTGGCTCAATTTCTTCTAAATAAGCAAAGGCCTCTTCCATTTGTCCTTCCTCTGCAAGGATAGTTGCCAAACTTAGATACACTTCTGGATAGGTTTCTGCAATCTGTTCATAGATCTCCTTTGCCTGAGGGTAAAAACCGATACTTTCAAGATATTGACCTAAATCCAATAATTGTGCTTCACTATCTTCTAACAAAGCCTGTTGAAATTGAACTTCTGCTTCTTCTAGCTCCTGCCGATCGAGAGCCTCTACCATTTGTTGACTATGACTCACTGTGTGTTTCCTCTTCTACTTCATTATGTTCTTCATACAAACCACTGACGACCTTATACCATTCAAAGATAGCTCCAATCACCACCTTAGCAGATGCATAGACTGGAATTCCAAGGAAAACTCCCCAAATTCCAAACATAGATCCTGACGTCAAGAGCACAAACAAAATGGTAATCGGATGGATATTTAACTGGCTTCCCAAAACCAAAGGTGATACAAAACGTCCTTCAATGGTTTGCTCCACTGCAAATACAATCAAGACCTTGATAAACATCTCTGGTCCTGCTACCAAGCCCAATACTAAGGCAGGTAACATGGCTAAGAAACTACCCAAGTATGGGATCAAATTCAAGATTCCCGCAGAGATCCCCAGTGTCACCGCATAGCGCAAGCCAATGATCTTAAAGAAGATGATGAACATAATGGCGACGACAATGGCTACCGTAATTTGCCCTCGAACGTAGTTGGAGAGTTGGGTATTGACATCTGAGAGAACTTGCTCAGCCGATTTACGAATCTTAGTTGGTAAGAAGCGAACAATGTGGCCCTTTAAATTTTTTCCATCTCGAAGAAGATAAAAGACAATAAAAGGCATAATGATCAAGGCAACAATGACTTGCGAAGCCACCCCGATCAAGTTGCTGACCCAATTGACAGCCCGCCCAGAGATAGAACTGGCCCAAGAAGTAATGTTTGCAGACAATTCCTTGGTGATCTCATCTAGCTGGGGTTTGATATCAGAGGAGACGCGATTATCTAGAAAATCATCGATGGTCGCATTGGCCTTCTCCAAATAAGTTGGTAAATTATGAAAGAAACTAATGACTTGTCGTTGAACAGCTGGAATTACGACGGCTAGCCCCCATACCAAGAGGACTGCAATCAAGAAAAAGACTAAGGAAATCGCAAAAATCCGCTTGATCCCTTTTCTTTCAAGAAAGTCGACAATAGGGTTGAGCAAGTAATAAAGCAAGCCAGAAATAATGACTGGCAGCATGACGGCTCCTGCAAACTCAAAAATCGGTATAAAAATAAAGGTAATTTTACTCAAAACCAAAAGATTCAGACCCAAGAGCAAGGTGACTAAAAACACGGTAATGGCCTTATTGTCTAAAAACCATCTAAAAAACCAGGACATACTAAACTGTTTTTCTTTATTATCCACAGGGAACTCCTTTTCATTTCAATCTGTTTCTATTTTAGCATTTTTTGAGCGTGAAGTTACGAAAAAACTGGCAAAATAAGAAAGACCTCTCCCTTCTTCAACTAGCAATTGCCTTCCAATAGGACCTTTGATATAATAAACCTAACAAATCATACGAGGTGACCTATGTCTCAATCTATTTATTTCGGAACCTATACAAAAAAAGAATCCAAAGGAATTTACAAGGCAACATTTGACCCTAAAACAGGATCATTGAGCGATCTTGAACTCCTTGCAGCTGAGCCCAATCCAACCTATATCGCTTTTTCTGAAAAAGGAAATCTTTATAGTGTTGGAGCTGAAGATGGCAAAGGAGGGATCGCTAGTTTTACAGCCGATTTTCAACCGCTCAATCACGTTGTTGAAGACGGAGCACCACTCTGCTATGTCTCTGTCGATGACAAACGTCAACTGGTCTATGGAGCCAACTATCACAAGGGACAGGTTCTCGTATACAAACTAGAAGCTGATGGTAGCTTAACCTTTGTCGATCAAGACACTCACCAAGGAAGCGGTCCTCACGCCAACCAAGCAAGTCCGCATACTCACTATGCCGATCTGACTCCAGATCAGTACCTGATCACGTGTGATCTAGGAACAGACAGTTTACATGTCTATGATGTCAGTAAGGAAGGAAAACTGACCCTGATCAATCAGTATCAAACAGCTCCAGGGGCAGGACCTCGTCACTTGGTCTTTCATCCTCACTATAAGACTGCTTATCTCATCAATGAGTTAAATGCTACGATCGATGTGCTCTTTTATGACGGTATGGGTGAATTCGAACACTTCCAAACTGTTTCCACACTTCCATCAGACTACGATGGTCAAAAATGGGCTTCTGCGATCAAGCTCTCAGCTGATGGAAAATTCCTCTATGCATCTAACCGTGCTCATAATTCCATCGCTGTCTTCAAAGTTGTGGCTGATGGTAGCCTAGAACTGATTGAAATTGTTCCAAGTCAAGGGCTCAATCCACGTGATTTCACGCTTAGTCCTGATCAAAACTATTTGATTGCAGCCCATCAAGATTCACCTAATACCACCGTCTTCAAGCGGGATCCTGCTAGCGGAAAATTGACCCTTCTATCCGACGACTTCTATGTTCCAGAGGCCGTTTGTACGGTTTTTCATTAAGTCGTTTTAGTTGTCAAACCTCTAAAAAAATGATTAAATAGATGAGAAAAAGGCGCGAGCCTGACTTCACAACTTATATTTTAGGAGACCCTAACATGAATCCATTGGACTTATTTAACCAAGTGAAAGAAATGATCGAAAAGAAAGATTTCGACGCTGCAAAGAAATTTGTTGATGATAACAAAGACAACCTCGGTGACTACCTTGAACAAGCAAAAGGACTTGTTTCTGGAAATGAAATGGTCAGCGGTGCCTTGGACAAAATCAAAGGCTTGTTCTAATAAGACGATGAGAGTGGGACAGAAATCGGTAATTCGTTA
>NZ_KV812857.1:365041-413488 GCF_001813525.1 Streptococcus sp. HMSC065C01
CTTGCTCGACAATCCAAAAATAATTGAGAGGCCAGGACTTTTGTCCCAGCCTCATTTTTGTTTACCCCAATCGCAAAAAAAATCCTTGAGAAAACTCAAGGATCTTTTTAGTCTAGTAAACTAGATTATTTCTTAAGGTTGTAGAATGATTTCAATCCACGGTATTCAGCTACTTCACCAAGTTGATCTTCGATACGAAGCAATTGGTTGTATTTAGCGATACGGTCTGTACGTGAAAGTGAACCAGTCTTGATTTGTCCTGCGTTTGTTGCAACTGCGATGTCAGCGATTGTTGAATCTTCAGTTTCACCTGAACGGTGTGATACAACGGCAGTGTAACCAGCTTCTTTCGCCATTTCGATAGCATCGAATGTTTCAGTAAGAGTACCAATTTGGTTAACTTTGATAAGGATAGAGTTAGCACATTTTTCTTCGATACCACGTGAAAGGTAGTCAGTGTTTGTTACGAAGAAGTCGTCACCAACCAATTGAACTTTACCACCAAGACGTTCAGTAAGAGCTTTCCAACCGTCCCAGTCGTTTTCATCCATACCATCTTCGATAGTGATGATTGGGTATTTGTTTACCAATTCTTCAAGGTAGTCGATTTGTTCAGCAGCAGTGCGGACAGCAGCTCCTTCACCTTCGAATTTAGTGTAATCGTAAACTTTGCGTTCTTTATCGTAGAATTCTGATGATGCACAGTCAAATCCGATAAATACGTCTTTACCTGGAACATAACCAGCAGCTTCGATAGCAGCGATGATAGTTTCTACACCATCTTCAGTTCCGTCGAAACGAGGAGCAAATCCACCTTCGTCACCAACGGCTGTTTCAAGACCACGACCTTTAAGGATTTTCTTAAGTGCGTGGAAGATTTCAGCACCCCAACGAAGAGCTTCTTTGAATGTAGGTGCACCAGCAGGTACGATCATGAATTCTTGGAAAGCGATTGGAGCATCTGAGTGAGATCCACCATTGATGATGTTCATCATTGGAGTTGGAAGAACTTTAGTGTTGAATCCACCAAGGTAGCTGTAAAGTGGGATTTCAAGGTAGTCAGCAGCAGCACGAGCTACAGCGATAGACACACCAAGGATTGCGTTTGCTCCCAATTTACCTTTGTTAGGAGTACCGTCAAGAGCGATCATAGCACGGTCGATAGCTTGTTGATCACGTACATCATAGCCGATGATTGCTTCAGCAATAATGTTGTTTACGTTGTCAACAGCTTTTTGAGTACCAAGACCACCGTAACGAGATTTGTCACCGTCACGAAGTTCAACTGCTTCGTGTTCACCAGTAGAAGCTCCTGATGGAACCATACCACGTCCGAAAGCACCTGATTCAGTATATACTTCTACTTCAAGTGTTGGGTTACCGCGTGAGTCTAGGACTTCGCGAGCGTAAACATCAGTAATAATTGACATTTCTTACTCTCCTTATTGAGTTATATTTTTTACTCCTCTATCATATCGTAATTAGGCTATTTTTTCAAGAAAAAACAAGGAAATCTACGAAAATTGAGAAGTTTTTAACAAGAAAACGGTTCCACTATCTTATTTTCTGCCATTTCCCCTCCTTATTTAATTTTTTAGCATTCTTCTATTCTTCTACTGCGCTTTATGCTATACTAAGCTTATGACAGATATTAATAAAACAATTTTAGAAAAAGCTGCTGGTCCTACTCGATTCAATCCGGATGAGCAGCGTCGATTTTTGGAGACTTATGAGGAGCGGGTGATTGCTTCATGCACCTTGGAGGAGGCAAGGGACAAGATGTACCTGGAGCAGTATTCGACAATCCTCACTGATATTTCAGATCGCTTTCATCCTGTTTTGGTCAAGATCTCCCCAACTTTAGATGAAGGCAGCCAGCTACAATATTTGAAAAAAACCAAGGATCTTGGACTTGTGGCAAGCATCGTTTCGGATGACTGTCGTCATTCTCCCTTTGGTCTCATCATCCATACTGACCACCCATCTGGAATTTCACCAACAGACATGAATCTCCAGTATCCAAATTTATTTGAAAAGAAAGAAGAGACTGCCAGTCCAGAAAAGAAATCATTTTGGAAACGTCTCTTTAGCTAAAGAAAAACCAATGGAAGGCAACATCTCCTTTCCATTGGTTTTTTAGTTTGCTTTTATTTTTAAAAGGTTCCCAATATTTCGAGCACAGGAAATCAGATTCCTTTCAGCATGAGCGAGTGCATCTGCTACCTCACAAGGACCAGGTACGATAGAGAAGGCAGCTTCAATGTGATGACTAGGAAAAGCAGGCAAATCCTCCTCTAAGCTACCACAAATAGCTATCACTGGGATCTTCTCTGGTGTTCGTTTGGCCACCCCGACAGGTGCCTTCCCAGAAAGGGATTGGAGGTCCATCCTACCTTCCCCAACGACGACCAGATCAGCTTTTTGTACTTTGTGATCAAAGTCAATCAAATCGAGGCTTTTTTCTATTCCTGATGAAATCTGACCTCCCGCAAAAGCAACCAAGCCAGCAGCCATGCCACCTCCAGCTCCGGCGCCAGCCATAGACAAAATTCGTGCATCAGCTAGCTGGTAAAAATCCTTCATGGCCTGATCAACAGCTGGAAACAGAAGGGGATTTAATCCCTTTTGCCCACCAAAGATATAGGTCGCTCCTTGACTGCCACAGAGAGGATTGGTTACATCCGTTAAGACTTGGAGCTCGATGTCTTCTAAAACTTTTGGAACCGCACTGGTATCTATTCTAGCCACACGACCGAGCGAAGCCCCGACAGGACGAAGCAGATGGCCTTGATCATCATAGAAGGCTACCCCTAATCCGGCTGCCATCCCAATCCCACCATCATTTGTTGCAGAACCGCCAATTCCCACACAGATCGTTTTAACCCCTTGGTCAACCAATTGCAAAATAAGTTCACCAATTCCTCGTGTTTCCAGTTCAAGAGGATTTCGTTTTTCAGCTGGAATGGAGCCTAAACCGACAAGTGAGGCCATTTCAAAAAAAGCCATCTCATCTTTTTGGTAGTAAGACATTGAAACAGGCTGTCCAAATGGTCCGGTTACTTGAGTTTGGTACTCCGTTACATCCAGAACTCCAGCTAGAGTTTCCATGGTGCCTTCGCCACCATCCCCAATTGGAAGGAGGTCAAAAGTTGCATCTGGTAGAGCCTCTTGAAATCCTTTTTTCAAGGCTTCTGCTACTTGTTTGGCAGATAAGGATTCTTTAAATGAATCCGGGGCTAGTAGGATATGCATGCTGTTTCCTTTCTTTACTGGTCTAGAATTTCAAGAACAAGGCTTAAATCCCTCTTCTCGATACAATATGGGGCTAGCTCAGCGACGATTGGCTTTGCCATAAAGGCAATTCCGATACCGGCTGTTTCAATCATCGGAAGATCATTGGCACCATCACCCATCGCAATCGTCTGACTTTGTGGGACATGATTTTCTTTCGCCCAGGTCAGGAGAGACTCTTTTTTCCTTTCAGGAGTTATAATTTCACCAAGGACTTTCCCTGTTAAATGGCCATCAGAAACTTGCAAACGGTTGGCTCGGACAAGATCAATTCCTAAAGACCTCGCGATGGGGTCAATGACTTCATGAAATCCCCCGGAAACAAGGCCAACCTTGTAACCTCTTTGATGCAGTTCCGTGATTAAGCTTTCAGCACCCGGCGTAACTTCCATCTGCTCCATAATTTTCGGAAAGATAGAGGTCTTTAATCCCTTCAATAAAGCAACACGCGCCTGTAAAGATGCTTTAAAATCCAACTCTCCATTCATTGCTTGTGCCGTAATCTCTGCTACTTTTTGTCCCACGCCAGCTTCTTGAGCTAGTAAATCAATTCCTTCTTGTTGGATCAAAGTTCCATCTACATCCATAACGAGAAGACCTGTTACTTCTTTCATCGCTTTCCTTTCTTATTTCTCCCTTACTATACAAAAATAGGGTTTAAATTTCAAGTTTCAATGATGATTTGAAGATAAAAAAATGACCTCCTGAAAGGTCATTTTCTGTTATTAGAAGCGAATTTGCTCCCGGGTTTTTTCATAGGAAGTAACAAAGCGATCAGTTACACCAGCTTCTACCATTTCCAAAGCATCTGAGATGACTTTGAAGGAAGCCGCATAGTCATATTCTCTTTCGAAAATATAAAGGGACTCATCAAAGGCTGCCTGTACATGATCATCAAATGAACGGTAACGGTTCGAGTATTGCAACAATTGTTCTGTCAATGTCGCATTTTGAACAATTCGATACGCCGCTTCTTCCAATTCATTCATATCATTGGTCAAGATTTCCAACAAACGATTGGTTGATTCGATGTTGATTTTATCCCCTTCCAACTCATCCATCAAAGCTTCTGTATTGTTACTTGCAGTGAAGAAAATTTCTAAGAATTCTTGAGGAATTCCTGGCAAGTTCCGTTTGTCCATATAGCGTTTAATGGCATGCAAACGGTTGGCATAGATGTTAACTTTTTGGCGAGCATTGGCATCGTCTTTTTCAACTTTTGAAAGGGAATCACTCAAGCCGATTTGCTCATCTTCGATTTCTTTCAAGCGAGCCTCAATAGCTTCTAACTCTTCTTCTACGATAGAATAAGCTTTTTGTGTTTCAGATGAATCTTTCAAGGCATCTTCTACCACATTTTCTTGTGAAGATAGCTCAGCTTCCAACTCTTTTAACTGTTGGCTGAAAGCTTCATTCAAGACGAATGTTTTACCAAGGCGTTCCACTTCTGCTGCAAGGTTGCTATTGTTATCTTTTGCGTGTTTCAAATAGCCAGGCAGTTGTTTCACTAACTTCTTCACAACTTTTTGTGATTCAATTTCACGAGTAAAGATGTGATACAATGCATCGATTTCTTCTTGAATTTGTTCATTTTCGTAAATGGCATTGTCCAATTCAAGGGCGGATACATTTGCCATATTGTTCTTCAAGGAAGCATGCAACTGTTGGAAACGAGATTCAATATCTGTTTCAGTGAAGTGGTAGCCAGATTCCAAAAGCTTGCGGTAGCCACTTTCCAAATCCTCTAATTGGTCTGGAAGTTTTGACTGAAGAGCGGTGACAATTTCTGGCACTCGCTCAACAATTTGTTTTAAGGCCACAATATGGTTCTCAGCTGTATCAAGGATTTCAGCTGCTTCAACAGGGTCACCTGAAGAATTCAAGGTGACAAATTGTGAAAACTCAGATTGAATATTTCCAATTTGTTTTTCAATTTCAAGAAGCGCACTGCCATAACGATCTGGGTCTGAAGTGACTTCTTTTTGAAGTTCCTCAAACATATCCAAGGCATGAACCACGCGTCCGCTATTCTTTTGTTCCTGCTCTTCCAGATCAGAAAGGGCTTTGCGAATCGCCTTGATATCTTCGTCGATCAATTGGATCTGACTTTCGATATTGTCAATGGCTTGTTTAGCCTTCATGAAACGGAAAGAATTATTATAGCCTTCCGCTTCAAACAGATTGTTTTCAATATCAGCAAATGAATTTAAGGATAAATCTACCCATTTTTGATTCCATTCACGAAATGCAATTTGACTTTGACCAATCAAATGCATGTTTTTTACGGCCTCTACTTCATCGTTGACCGGAAGGTTGTATAACTTTTCTTTTCGTTCTTCCAGTGCTGCCAGTAAGGCTTCATTTCGTTTTCTCAAAATGACTGCAACCACATATCCTACAATCAAGATAAGGGCGACAATAAAGATGAGAACAATTAGTCCACTAGACATATAAAAACTCCTTCATCGTATTACTTGAACGTAATCCTAGTAATTATACCATAAAATATCCATTAATGGGAAGCGTTCGGTGAATTTTATACATCGAGTGTACTATATTCAGCGTTTTCTTCGATAAATTTACGACGTGGTTCCACGCGGTCCCCCATCAACATATCAAAGATCTTATCTGCTTCCGCAGCATCGTCTACTGATACTCGTGCCATCAAGCGGTGTTCTGGATTCATGGTTGTTTCCCATAATTGGTGATCATCCATTTCTCCAAGACCTTTATAGCGTTGGATGGTTGGTTTTGAGCGACCTTCTGAATAACGTTCCAAAGCTGCAGCTAATTCGGCTTCTTGGTTGGCACCAGGTTGGATATATTCTTTGATTTCACTACCGACTTTGACCCCATAGATTGGTGGTTGCGCAATATAAACATATCCCGCTTCCAAGACTGGTTTCATATAGCGATAAATCAAGGTCAATAAAAGGGTTCGGATATGAGCGCCATCGACATCGGCATCGGTCATGATGACTAATTTTTGATAACGCGCTTTTGTAACATCAAATTCTGCACCAAATCCAGTTCCCATAGCAGTAAATAAACTACGGATCTCTTCATTGGCTAGAATTTTGTCCATACTTGCTTTTTCAACGTTCAAGATCTTACCACGGATTGGTAAAATCGCTTGGAATTCCCGATTTCGACCAGATTTTGCAGATCCTCCGGCTGAATCCCCTTCAACAATAAAGAGTTCTGTTTCTTGTGGATTATTTGAAGAACAATCTGCCAATTTACCAGGTAGGTTGGAAATCTCAAGCCCTGATTTCTTACGGGTCACCTCACGCGCTCGCTTAGCAGCTACGCGAGCTTTCGCTGCTAAAATCCCTTTTTCGACGATTTTCTTAGCAATTTGCGGATTTTCCAAAAGGAAATCAGAAAAGGCATCACTAAAGAGTCGATTGGTAATCTTAACAACTTCTGAATTTCCAAGTTTGGTCTTGGTTTGTCCTTCAAACTGCGGATTTGGATGTTTAACCGAGATCACTGCTGTTAAGCCTTCTCGAACATCTTCCCCAGTTAGATTGTCTTCGTTTTCTTTTAAGAGTTTATTTTTTTTAGCGTAATCATTGATCACACGAGTGAGAGCTGTACGGAAGCCCTGTTCATGTGTCCCACCTTCATGGGTATGAATGTTATTCGCAAAACTCATGACCGTCTCATGGTAGCCTGTGGTATATTGCATAGCTACTTCAACTGTAATATCATCCATTTCACCATCTGTGTAGATTGGTTTTTCAAAGATGACATCTTTGTTTTCATTGATGTATTCGACGTAACTAGAGATCCCACCTTCGTAGTGGTAATGCTTTTCTTGCTCTAAGCCTTCTCGCTTATCCGTCAAAGAAATACGCAAGCCACGATTCAAAAAGGCTAGTTCTTGAATTCGTTTATTTAATTTTTCAAAATCATACTCGGTGGTTTCCGTGAAGATTTCTGGGTCTGGAATAAAGTGAACAGTTGTCCCCGTCCGATCTGTCTCTCCGATGACTTTCAAATCATCCACAACGTGTCCACGTCGATACTCTTGGTAATGGATACTACCATTTTTATAGACGCGAACATCGAGGGATGTGGAGAGGGCATTGACAACGGATGACCCTACCCCGTGAAGACCACCAGATACCTTGTAGCCGCCTCCGCCAAATTTTCCTCCCGCGTGAAGCACTGTAAAGACAGTTTCGACGGCAGGTCGACCTGTCTTTTCTTGGATATCCACTGGGATCCCACGACCATCATCGACAACCGTGATCGAATTATCTGCTTCAATGAAAACTTCAATATGGCTAGCAAAACCAGCTAAGGCCTCGTCAATCGAGTTATCTACGATTTCCCAGACCAGATGATGAAGACCTTCTTTTGAGGTAGAACCAATATACATCCCCGGACGCATCCGAACGGCTTCTAGTCCTTCCAAGACCTGAATCTGACTGGCATCATATTCTTGCGCTTGAATTTCTTGCTGTTTATCCTCTGTCATAATTTCCCTTTTCTATTCAAATATAAACTGGTGTATGTGGGGCATGGTATCAAATAAATAGGTTGAAAGCCCTGCAGCCTTCCCAGCTTCAATATCGATCGGACGATCTCCGATGACCAGACCGTCTTGAATGCCATATTTTTCCTTCAAATAAAGCATAGAGGCTGGGTCTGGTTTTCGTGGAAAGCCCTCGTCTGCTGTTACAATCTCCGTAAAGTAGGGTGCAATGCCTGTCTGTTCAATAAGGGTCAAAACTTGGCGATCCCGATGAGATACCAAAAAATGGCGTCCTCCATGTGCTTGGATCTCTTCTAGTAACTCTTTTGCTCCCTCAAATAAGACCGGCTCTTGCAAGCCCAAGGCTTCTTTTTTCTTGTATTCCGTACGAAAATTGGAAATATGAGGGGCAAAGGTTTGAATTGCATCCTGTGTTGAGATTTTTAATGCTGCATAAACAGAATCATGATCGGCTTGGATGTGAAAGTCCTTCAATGTCGCTACAAAGGCATTTGTGGACGTTTCGTAATTATCCAATAGCGTCCCACCAAGATCCCATATAAAATCATGATAATTCATAGTCAATATTATACCACAAATGGACAAAAAAAATAAGCTAAAACCCTCATTTAGGGGGGATTTTAGCCATTTTTTACGGTCATTTCATTTTAAATCATAGAGAAGTCATTTTCCGTCATAGAATGGGATTTTTCACCAGAAAAAATGGTGTCCAAAAGAGCTTTGTTAAGCATCTGCAAAGACATCTTGATAGAGCATTCCTTGACGAAGGCTTTGGGCATCTCCTCCAAATTGCTCTACCAAGGCGTAGGCTAAGGCAAGTGCAGTTGAAGGACCACGACTGGTCAAGAGATTACCGTCTTTCACCACTGTTTCTTTCTGATAGTACCCATCTTGAATCTCTTCTTCAAAACCATCGTAACAGGTATAGTGTTTATCTTTTAAGAGGCCGGCACGTGCCAAGACAATTGGTGCTGCACAAATCGCAGAAATGATTTTTCCTTTCCTACTTTCTTCTTGGAGAGCTGCAATCAATTCCGGATTATCCCGCAAATTCGCAGCTCCTGGCATCCCACCTGGTAAGAAGATTCCATCATAATCTGACAGGTCCCCATTCCAGAGGCGATCGACTTCCACTGTGATCTGGTGAGAACCTGTGACCGTTTCTTCCATGCCAATAAGGTCACAGTCGATCCCAGCCCGTCTCAAAACATCGACAATGGTCAAGGCTTCAATTTCTTCAAAACCGTTTGCTAAAATCGTTGCTACTTTTTTCATTTTCATTCCTTCTTTCTATCTATTGCGCCTTTTTAAGGACTACTTTTTTACGGATTAGAGGCACTTCTTCTGGCTCTTTCTTTTTGCTACTATGATTATATATTGAGAGGACCAGACCAATACCAATCAGATTACTTATAATAGAGGACCCACCTTGTGAGATAAAGGGGAGGGGAATCCCCGTCAAGGGGAGAAGACCCGTTACTGCTCCAACATTTTCAAAAATATGAAAGACCAGCATCATAATAAATCCAATGGAAATATAGGTATAAAATTGGTTATTGGACTGGAGGGTAATTTTTAAAATGCGGTAAATCAGGGTCACATATAAAATCAACAGCACCAGAGCTCCAACAAAACCAAAGTCCTCTGCTACGACCGTAAAAATCATATCACTCTCCCGTACGGGAACCAATAAATTGGAGACATTAAAGCCTTGCCCAAAGAGACCACCACTTGCAATGGCTAGCTGTCCCTGCGCCTGCTGGTAGGTGGTGGTTTGTGCATAGTCAAAAGGATTTAACCAGGCTAAAATACGGTTCATCTGATAGGTTGGCATCCCTACTTGCTGGTGCAGAAAAGCCCGACCCCCTTCTGATAGAAAGAGGAAGAGAAAGCCTGCTAACCCACCTGCTAGAAGCAAGATGACCGGCAAGATAATTTTCCAGGAAACTCCTGAAACGAGCACTAAGCCCGCAAAGATGGCCAAGAATACTAAGGCCGTTCCCAAGTCCTGCTGGAGAGCCAATAAGGCAAATACCGGAATCGTATAGATGGTCAACTCTAGAATCAAAAACCAATCTTGTCGTAATAATCGCTCACGCCCCTTATTTCTTTGCAAAAATCGGACAATAGAGCGTGACAGCATCAGGATGAAGGGGATCTTCATAAATTCTGAAGGCTGAAATAAGGTGATATTTCCATAAGCCACCCAGTTTTTAGCTCCAGTCGAAGCTACCAAGTTGGGATTATAAAAAACAAGGGGAAGAACCATCAAGGCCAGGCCAAGCAGGTAAAGAAAGGGAGTGATTTTCCAAAGAAATTTCGTGCTAAAAATCGTCACAATCAGGCAAATGACACATCCCACACCAATCCAGGCCAATTGCTGCCCTAAAAAAGGCCACACCATTTGGGGATAGTCATGAGAAACTGCTACATAAACAGATAAAATCCCAATCATGAGAAGGGCGAAGACAATCCCAATGATCGAATAATCCAGGTGAATCGTCAAAAAATGATGTTTCTTCATTCACGTTCCTTTCTGTGAGAATCATCAAATCAATTAATAGAACAACATTTGTAGAATCAAGCTAGATCCTGCTACACAAAACCAAGCAATCAACCCTACTAGAAGGGGGGCTGCTCCTGCTGCACGGAACTGTTTCCAAGAAACCTTGCTTCCGATTCCGACCAAGGCCATGGCCATAAAGAGATGAGAAAGGTCCTTTAGGTAAGGAAGAACCACTTTAGGTACCAAGCCGATAGATGAAAGAATAGAAGCCACAATAAACCAAATGATGAACCAAGGAATAATTTTCTTTAACATTCCTTTGTTTCTTCCTTGTTGCTTGCTCCGATACCATTTTAAACCGATCAAGCCCAAACAAACTGGTACAATCATCAGGGCGCGTGTCAACTTAACAATGGTCGCCATTTCACCCGCCGCCTTACTATAAGAAAACGCTGCTGCTACAACTGATGACGTATCGTTAATAGCTGTTCCTGACCAGAGGCCAAATTGAAAATTAGACATATGCCATACATGCCCTAATACTGGAAAGATAAAGACAGCCAGAATGTTGAAGAAGAAGATAGTTGACATAGATAAGGCAATTTCCTCTTCGTCTGCTTCAATGATCGGAGCAGCTGCTGCGATAGCTGATCCACCACAAATAGCCGTTCCAAATCCAATTAAGGTCCGTAGGTGAGATTTCAGATGGAAGACTTTCCCAAAGATCATCGCTGCAAGAAAGGCAACTGTTATCGTTGGCAGACTAATCTTCAAAGAAGACAAGCCTGTAGAGGCAACCGTCGCAATCGGCAAGCTAAATCCCATGAAGATAATCGAATACTGCAATAATTTCTTACCGGACCAGTTCAGTCCTGGTCGTGAATTCTCCGGCAAATCTACTAATTCATTGAGGACAATTCCTAAAATCAAAGCAAAGACACTGGAGCCAATGATGGGAAAGAAAGTTCCCAAAAACATGGCGCAAAGAGCCAGTACAAATGCAATTGCAAGTCCAAATCCTTTATTTTTCATTCTCTCAATTCCTTTCAAAAAAGGCAGCTGCTTGCTCAACAAGCCGCTCTCTCACTGTCGTGTGAAGGGGCAACACTTGCTGCAAACCATCTAAAATTTGTTTTCCATATCGTTTGGTCACCACCCGCTGGTCCAATAAGAGGACCAACGATTCCTGGTCTTGAAAACGGCTGGTTCTCCCAATAGCCTGTTTGAGCCTTAAAATTGCGACTGGAAGGCTATAGTCATAAAAGGGATTTTTCCCCTGTTCTCTGAGTTGGGTATTCAGCTTTTGAACCATATAATCTTTAGGGTTGTCAAAAGGAAGGCGCGTGATGATTTGAATCACTTCTTTTTGTTGGGAAAAATCGACTCCCTCCCAGAAGCTTCCTGTTCCCAATAAAATAGAGCTTTCTCCTCGGTCAAATCGTCGCTTAATATTAGCTGCATCGCCATTTCGATACTGGGCCAAATGAGGAAACTTAAAGGCATTTGACGTCTCCAGTAACAATTCTTTTGAGGTAAACAAAAGAAAAATTGGTTTTCTTAGAGGAAGGAGTTCATCGATGAGCTGACAAATCTCTCCTGCATACTCCACGGAAGATAAAGAAACGACATCTGGAAAATCTATCGGCACCAACAATTCCTGGTGTTGTTTGACTGTTATTGGCACCCGGTAGATTTGCTGCTCTTGGTATCCCAAAAGGGCAGGTAAATGCACCTTTTTACTGATCGCGATCGTCGCTGATACAAAGAGCACGGGCACTTCTTCAGGCACAAACTCCTTAAAGGATAGCAAGTCCTCAACTCCTCCATGGAGACGAAGAATCTGGTGGCTTTCGACCACTTCCTTGTCCATCCAAAAAATCTGGTATCGCTCATCAAACAATTCCCTTAGATTCTCTAAAGATTCGTTTTTTAATTCCGATACATCCTGTCGAATTTTTGCCACTGTTTGATCTGATAAGATCGCTGTTTTTCCTTGTACAACTTCCTTAGAGCAGGCATTTAGTTCAAATTGAATACTCTCCAGCAACCGTCGCTGCAGAAGATCTTTTTCCTCTTCGATGGCATGTTGCAAGCTTAGAAGAAGAGATTGCAAGGTTTCTTCTCTCTGTGAAAACTGCTCTAAAGCAAAGAAGAGTTTTTGCGCTTCATCCACTACCAGAACAGATTCTTGAAGTAGACTCTTATCATACTCTAGACGAGTTAACAGATAGGCATGATTGGTCAGAATTACCCGGCTGGTTTTCACTTTTTCCTGGCCGAGGCGCCAAAAATCTTCCTGATAAAAAAGTGAACGCTTCGACAATTGACCATCGTGGCAAATGTCAGCTACAAAATGAAGATGACGATAGAGTTGGCCAATTTCACTGAACTCTCCCGTTTCTGTCATCGTCAGCCAAACCAAGAGTTGCATTTTAAAGCGTCGAATCATCCCGTTATCTGACTCACTCTGTAAGGCCTCATAAAATTTATCGAGTTGGATGTAATCCTTGGGACTTTTCAGGCTATGAAAGGGAATTTGGAAAAGATCTTGGATGGTCTTTCCTTCCTTCTTCATAATTTGATCCTGAAGAATTTTAGTGGGAACACTGACAAGAATGCGCTTAGAGGTTTTCGCCAAAAGCGTTAATAGATAGGCATAGGTCTTCCCGATACCCGTTGGCGCTTCAATAAAACTTGGAAGTGGCTGTTGCAAACTATCTTCGATATAGGCAACAAATTCTCTTTGTTCCGGATAAGCCTCCATTCCCAACAGCTGCATATTGAGTTCAAACTGTTCAGACAAATGACGACTTTCTAAAAACTGCTGTGGCTTGCGCAGATAGAGACCATGAACTTCTACTAAATGAGCTGGTAAAAAAAGGCTACTGTCTTCAAGCGCATCTTCTATTAAGAGTCGTGATTCATAAATCAAACAATCTGCCATCGAAAGAAGTTTTTCGATCAATCCTCTCGGTAAGCTCGCAATTTTCTCTCTCAATTTCAACAGTAGCTGGGCTGTTGCCATAGCATCCGCTAAAGCGGAGTGAGCATGGTGCAACTCAATTTCCAGTTCAGCTGCAAGCGCTCCTAAATTGTAGCGTTCTAAAGTCGGATAGAAAATTTGAGACAATTCAACCGTATCAATCCGAGGAGTCGTTAGCTCAAATCCTTCCCAAAAGAGGGCTTCTGCTAATAAATTCGCATCAAATTTGACATTATGGGCCACAAAGACGGCATCTTCTATTAATTCAAAAATTTCTTTTGCCACTTGTGCAAACTCTGGTGCTTTTTTCAAGCGAGCATCTGTCAGGCCAGTCAATTGTTTGATATGCTCATCCAATCGTTCATGGGGATTCACATCCGTCTCATAGGATTGCATAATCCTCCCATCTTCGATGATGACAATCCCAACCTGAATGATCTTAGCATTGCTTCCAGCACTGGTCGCTTCCAGATCCACAATGGCATATTTCCGTTTCTGTCTTGTCATAATACTTAAAATTATATCACGTTTGAGCAAGCTCTGCAGATTTTTTTCTCCTTTCAGGCTGACTTCAATCCTGTTATTTTCCTTACAATTTGATACACTATTCTAGAAAGGAGTCCTTATGAAAATCTATCGTACTGTTAATCCTATAGCTTATGAAAACACCTACTACCTTGAAAATGATCACTCCCTCATTCTTGTCGATCCAGGGAGCGACTGGGCGACTATTCAAAAACAAATAGATCGCATCGGAAAACCAATCGTAGCAATTCTTTTAACCCATACGCATTATGATCACATTATGAGTCTTGAAAAGGTTCGTCAGACCTATCATTTCCCACCTGTTTATGTCCATTCAGCAGAAGCCAGTTGGTTGTCTTCTCCTGTCGATAATTTATCTGGTTTGGATCGTCATGCGGATTTAGAAGATGTTGTATGCAAGGAGGCCGACTTCCTTTATGACATTCGCTCCGATTACCAAATAGCTGGTTTCCACTTTTATGTTCTGGAGACACCAGGCCACTCTGCCGGAGGGGTTTCCATCGTCTTTCCTCAGGATCACCTGGTTCTATCTGGTGATGCCCTTTTTCGCGAAACCATTGGACGGACCGATCTTCCAACAGGGAACGCAACACAGTTACTTAGCAGTATTAGAGAAGAACTCTTTACCCTTCCATCTTCCTATACCGTCTATCCTGGCCATGGCCCTGAAACTTCTATCGGTCACGAGAAGATGTTCAATCCCTTCTTTAGACAATCTTAAAGAATCATGTATCCTCCTTCCTGTCCTAATAAAAGGATACAAAAAAAGCAAGTGCGAACTTGCTTTTTTATTATATCTTAAGAAAACGTCTCATGGAGATTGAAGAACCAATCGCCCCAATCAAAATTCCTAATCCAAAGAGGCCACCGACCATGATCGGTACCAAGAGATGAGGGCTATAGAGATACAAGTTTTGGTCTGCCAAGTTATTGTTCATAGATGTATAGACAACATTATAAACATAAAAGACCAAAGCTGAAGGAACCAAGGCTCCCAAGAGACCGATCCAAGCACCTTCTAAAAGGAATGGTGCACGAATATAACCATTTTTTGCTCCTACCAGTCGCATAATCTTAATCTCACGACTACGTGAAATGATGGTAATCCGAATGGTATTTGAAATCAAGAAGACTGCGATGAAGATCAATAAAGCTACACCAATCAAGCCCCAGTTTCGGATAAAGGTTCCAAGAGCGAACAAACGTTGGGTATCGACCCCACCATCTTTAACCTCAGAAACTCCTTCAATTTTTTTGGCATCAGCAGAAACTTGCTTTACATATTTAGGAGCCGTTGTCTCTACATAATAAGCATCATAGAGAGGATTGGCATCTCCATCAAAAATCTTCCAGTTGTTTCCAGCCGTTTTGATCAGTTTATCATACTGTTCTTCCTTGCTAGAAAAATCAACCTTGTCAACATGCTTCATGGCTGTCAGAGCATCGTAGACCTTATGGTAGTTTTCATTGGTCACGGTTTGACCGTCTTTTTCAATCTGCTCGCTCTGATCTTGAATATCCTTGCGCATGTATACTACAACCCGCACACTGTTTTGAATATCATCTGAAAGCTTAATGGTATTGGCAATAACTGAGGCGAAAATAGCAACCAAGCTAAGGGTAATCATAACCGAGCTGACCGCTGCAATCGTCATCCAACCATTTCGTTTCAAGCTTTTAAGCGATTCGATTAAGTGTCGGAAAAATCTTCTAATCATCGTATCCGTACTCTCCTTCCGCTTCATCACGCACTACACGACCATTTTCAATCGCGATGACACGGTGACGTAAAGTATTTACAATTTGGCTATTGTGGGTCGCCATCAATACTGTGGTCCCTTGCAGATTAATCCGCTCCAAAAGATTCATAATTTCCCATGAATTATCTGGGTCCAAGTTCCCCGTTGGCTCATCCGCAATCAAGACTTTCGGATTGTTGACGATCGCGCGAGCAATCGCAATCCGTTGTTGCTCCCCACCGGACAATTCATTCGGGAATGAGCGGACCTTGTGTTTCAATCCGACAAGATCCAAAACTTCCATCACACGCTTTTTAATATTGCGACGGCGCTCACCGATAACTTGCATTGCGTAGGCAATATTTTCATAAACGGTTTTCTTTGGAAGCAATTTATAATCTTGGAAGACCACTCCCACATTGCGTCGCAACATAGGAATATCGCGTTTTTTGATTTTATCCAAATCAAAATCAGCTACTTTCAAACTTCCTTTATCGTGTTTGACTTCACGGTATAAAAGTCGAATAAAGGTCGACTTCCCTGCACCAGAAGGTCCTACGATGTAGGCAAATTCTCCTGGTTCAATTTGGACAGAGACCCCGCGAAGGGCCGTCGTCCCGTTGTCATACTTTTTGACAACATCTTTCATTTCAATCATTGACATGTAATGAAATTCCTTTCATTCTTTTCTGGTTGATTCCCTCGAGGTTATTGGAGACGCCATTTAAGGTAGGCATCGATAAAGCCATCGATATCTCCATCCATCACCTTGTCTACCTGCGCTACTTCGTAGTTGGTCCGGTGATCCTTAACCATGGTGTAAGGGGTAAAAACATAGGAGCGGATTTGACTTCCCCAGGTGATTTCTTTTTTATCCCCTTTTAGAGAATCCACTTCTGCTGCTTTTTTCTCTTGCTCTAATTGGTAGAGTTTAGCCTGCAACATCTTCATCGCACGATCACGGTTCCCGTATTGGGTTCGATCCACGGTGGATGCCACTACAATCCCTGTCGGAATGTGGGTCAAGCGCACCCCTGTAGAGACCTTGTTGACGTTTTGTCCACCAGCTCCACCAGAGCGGAAGGTGTCCATCTTGATATCATCATCACGAACTTCGACTTCGATAGTATCGTCTAATTCGGGCATGACCTCAACAGACGTAAAGGAGGTATGACGACGTTTAGCGGAATCAAATGGAGAGATCCGAACCAAACGGTGAACCCCCATTTCAGATTTCAGAAGACCGTATGCATGTGGCCCTTCAAAGGATAGAGTTACAGACTTGATTCCAGCCTCATCTCCAGCCTGATAGTCCAAGACTTCAACCTTGAAGCCATGAGCATTCCCAAAACGAGTATACATCCGAAGAAGCATGTCGCCCCAGTCCTGAGCTTCTGTTCCTCCTGAACCTGGGTGGATTTCTAGGATGGCATTATTATTGTCATAGGGTTCAGACAATAGCAAGGTCATCTCATAGCTGGTCATACGTTTATCCAGCTCCTCCAACTTCTCGATCAATTCTTCCTTGACCGAATCGTCTTCTGCCAAAAAGTCCAGTAAGATTTCTGACTCATCAAAGAGATCCACCATTTGATGGAAATTTTCATAAGTCTGCTTGAGTTCATTTAATTCTTGAGATGTTTTTTGCGCAGCAATGTTATCATCCCAAAAATCAGGTTCTGTCATTTTATTTTCTAAAATGGCAATTTCTTCTTCCAACGCCTCTAAGTCAAAGAGACCCCCTGAAAGAAGCTAATTTTTCACGATTTGCGTCAATTTTTTGACGAATTTCTGAAATGTCCATAAGTACCTCTTTCTATGTATCTAGTCTATTATATCATAACCTTCACTATTTTCCCACCTTCCAATATTGGATCTACTGGTTGACCACTGCCAAGCCAGCTGATTTTCAGCATTTTTTCTATTCATTTGTAACCTAATTGTTAGAAAAAAAGATCCTCTTATGCTAGACTGGTAGCATGACAACAGTAGCTTTTATGTCCGATTTACATATTGATTCAAACAACTTCGGCAAAGAAGAATTAGAGACCCTGATCACTCTTTTCAAGGACAAAAAAATTCAACATCTCCATATTGCAGGAGATATTGCCAACGGCTTTGAAAAGACGTCACAGGAATTTTTAGACCAACTCCGATGTCACCTTCCAGTGACCTTTAGCCTAGGAAATCATGATATGCTGGGCCTATCAGAAGAAGCCATAAGACCTTTTGAATTTCAAAAGATTCCCTTCTCCAATCATACGCTTCTTGCTTTTTCGGGCTGGTATGACTACAGCTTTGTTCCTACCGTCTCTCCCCAAAAACATCTCCAAACCAAGAATCTATTTTGGTTTGACAGACGCCTCCAACGAATGGGATCCGATCCAGCCATTACCCAACGTCTGTTGCAAGAGCTGGAACAAGAGCTCATGCGTATAGATCAACCCCTGATCATCGCCATGCACTTTGTGCCTCATAGTCATTTTCTTATGCGCCACCCTTATTTTGAACGCTTTAATGCTTTTCTAGGGAGCCAAGCCTTTCATGAACTGTTTAGACAATATCCTGTCAAAGAGGTGATTTTTGGTCATAGCCACCATCGAATGCCAGCAACAACCATTGACAACATCACCTATCATGCTAGACCTTTAGGCTATGTCCGAGAATGGGAGCTCTGCAAACAATTTTTCGAAGCTTTTCCTGAATATGATTTTTCAAAACGATACGATCCCTACAAACGCTATCGCAGAATCAAAGACCTCCCCGAATTTAAAGCATACAAGAAAAAACAGCTCGCTCATGAATTTTCTCAAGCCATGACGATCCTTGAACTATAAAAAAATTGGTTCCTTCGGAACCAATTTTTTTACTCTTCTGTATCCAAGAGATTTTTTGCAACGATTGCAGCCAGAACACCACCGACAATTGGAGCCAAGATAAAGATCCAAATTTGTTGAAGGGCTGCACCACCAACAAAGAGGGCAGGTGCCAAGCTACGAGCTGGGTTAACAGAAAGTCCTGTAATGTTCAAACCAACAAGAATAATCAAAGTCAAGCTCAAACCGATCACAAGACCAGCGATCTTGCCATTACCTTTGGTAGCTGATGTCACTGTCATGATGACTAAGATAAAGATAAAGGACGCAATCACTTCAAACAAGAATCCGCCAAATGGAGTCACACCCTTCGCTAGGGCATTTTCACCAAGACTAGCTGTTGACATACCTGAATTTGACAAGAGGAAGAGTACTGTTGCAGATGCGAGAACCGCCCCCACTACTTGAGCTGCAATATAATTAACCAAGTCCTTTGAAGACAAGCGTTTGTTCACAAACATGGCAATCGAAACAGCCGGGTTCAAGTGGGCACCCGAAACAGTCCCAATTGAGTAAGCTGCTGCAACAATGGATAAACCGAATGCCAAGGCAATTCCTAAATGTCCCAGACCTTCTGTTCCATTTCCAAAAACAACTGCGCCAGTCCCGATAAAGACAAGCATAAATGTGCCGATTACTTCAGCAAAAAACTTTTTCATAACTAAGTTTCCTTTCTTCAAACTGTTGACTAGTTTATCAAAAATCCACACGTACCTCAAGAAATATGCCCAGTCTATTTTGCCCGCAAAAAAAGCCATCCGAAGATGACTTTTTTTATGCTTAAATGGCATTTTTATCTTTTCCAAGTGCACGTTGAACGGCTTTGACAATCTCAACGAGAACAACAATCAAGAGCGAACCAATCATAACAGCTAACCATTGTGTCAAGCTTAAATGAGACACATGGAAGAGTTTGTTAAATCCAGGGACAATGATGGTCGCCATCAAGAGAACAAAGGCAACTGGAATCGACCAGTTAAAGGTCTTGTTCTTGAAGAGTCCCACTTTAAAGATGGATTGGTAAACCGATTTAACGTTAAAGGCATGGAGCAATTGGATCAAACCAAGAGTTGCAAAAGCCATAGTCAAAGCATCTGCATGGATTTCGGCACGAGTCGCATGTTCTGGATAGAGTATGGCCCAGCCATAAACACCAAGAACCAGCATGGTTTGGAAGACACCTTGATAAAGAATAGCTCCGAAGACTCCGCCATCAAAGAAGTTGGATTTACGTCCACGAGGTTTGTGGGTCATGACACCTGGCTCAGCTGGTTCCACACCAAGAGCGATGGCTGGAAGAGTATCGGTAACCAGGTTAATCCAGAGAAGATGTACTGGTTGAAGAACATCCCATCCAAAGAGGGTTGCAAAGAAGATGGTGAAGACTTCAGCCATATTGGCAGACAAGAGGTATTGGATAGATTTTTGGATATTTGAGAAGACCTTACGTCCTTCTTCTACCGCTACGATAATGGTTGCAAAGTTATCATCTGCAAGGACCATGTCTGAAGCTCCCTTAGAAACTTCTGTACCAGTGATCCCCATACCGATACCGATATCAGCTGTCTTAAGTGATGGCGCATCGTTAACTCCGTCACCTGTCATGGCAACAACTTTACCTTCTTTTTGCCATGCTTTTACGATCCGAACCTTGTGTTCAGGTGATACACGAGCATAAACAGAGTATTGTTTGAAGACCTTTTGGAATTCTTCATCAGAGAGTTCATTCAACTCAGCTCCTGTAAAGACGTGATCTTCTGTGTCATTTGGATCGATGATACCGAGACGTTTGGCAATGGCTTCAGCTGTATCTTGGTGGTCACCCGTGATCATGATTGGACGGATACCTGCTTCCTTAGCGACACGAACAGCTTCTGCTGCTTCTGGACGCTCAGGGTCAATCATGCCGACCAAACCAGAGAAGATCAGGTCAGACTCAACAATTTCAGATTCCAAGGTAGGGATTTCGTTGCTTGTCTTATAAGCCATCATCAAGACACGAAGGGCTTGTTTAGCCAAGTCTTTGTTGGTAGCAAGGATAGCTTTCTTATCTTCATCTGTGATAGGACGAACTTCCCCATTGACTTCAATACGTGTCACACGTTTGAGCAATTGGTCAGGAGCCCCCTTGACAGCGATAAAGTAAGAACCGTCTGCTTCCTTATGGATAGTAGACATAAGCTTACGGTCAGAGTCAAATGGCAATTCTGCCACACGTGGCTCATCCTTCAAAATTTCGCGAACATCAAAATTGTGGTCCAAACCAAACTGTACAAGGGCTGTCTCAGTTGGGTCCCCAATCAATTTACCAGATGGGTCCACCTTGGTATCATTAGCAAAGTTCATGATGCGAAGGGTATTGTTGCTAGCAGCAATCTCAGCTGCTGAGCTTTGCAATTGACCGTTTGTATATACTTTTTCAACTGTCATTTGGTTCATGGTCAAAGTACCTGTTTTATCAGATGCGATGATTTCTGTTGAACCAAGTGTTTCCACGGCTGGCAATTTACGAACGATTGAATTGCGTTTAGCAAGGGTTGTCGTTCCCAAAGAGAGAACGATGGTCACAATAGCAGGAAGTCCTTCTGGAATGGCCGCAACCGCAAGGGCAACTGCCACCATCAAGCCTTCCAATGGATGTTCCCCACGGACGAAGACACCAACCAAGAAAGTGATAATCGCAATCACAACGATTAAGTAAGTCAAGGCTTTAGAGAGTTGTTCCAAGCTTTGCTTCAATGGTGTTTCTGTCTCATCGGCATTGGCCAACATATCCGCAATCTTACCAACTTCAGTATACATACCGGTGTTAGTCACGACCCCAATCCCACGACCATATGTTACGTTTGAGTTTTGGTAACCCATATTGACGCGGTCTCCGATACCTGCATCTGCTTCGACAAGTCCAGTCACATCTTTTTCAACTGGGACAGATTCCCCTGTAAGAGCTGCTTCTTCGATTTTGAGGGAAGCTGCTTCAAACAAGCGCATATCAGCAGGCACAACGTCCCCTGCTTCTAGCAAGACGATGTCCCCAGGAACTAATTCTTTTGAATCAATCTCAATAACGTGGCCATCCCGACGAACACGAGCCATCGGGCTAGACATATTTTTCAACGCTTCAATGGCTGCTTCAGCTTGACCTTCTTGGTAAACACCAAAGGCAGCATTCAAGACAACTACGGCCAAGATGATCATGGCATCCGTTAAACCGTCCATCCCTTCTGTAAGCACAGAAAGTGCCGCTGCCACAAGCAAGATAATAATCATCAAATCCTTAAATTGATCAAGGAATTTAGCTAGTAGGCTACGTTTTTCGCCCTCTTCCAACTCATTTCGACCATAAGTCGCTAGGCGTTCTTGAGCTTGAGCAGTTGACAAACCTTCGATAGATGAGTCCAAATTCTTTAGGACTTCTTCTGCAGTTTGCGTGTAAAACAAGTCTTTATTTTGTTCTTTTGACAAAATAGTCTCCTCCTTTTTGGCCTCTTTTTACAAAAAAAGAGACCTGTTTTTTAAAAAAACAAGTCTCGCTGTTTAATATAGTGCCGGAAATAATTCGGAATGACGACACTATCGCGGGAAAACCGCCAGCTACTCCCTTGAGTGGTTTTATTATACCATTTTTATAGAATAAAGCAAGCTGGATCTCTAATAATTTAATGAAGTCTATTCTTCCCATTCAACCAGTAATTGATAATTGGCAAATTCCTGTTCTCCATCGAGAGTTAATAAGCGATAAGAAATTTGCAAATGACCTGCTTCTAATTGAAAGAGATCTGTTGTAATCAAAAACTGCTGAATGCCCATTGGAGTTGGGATGATTGCCCCACCATCTTCATTTTTGTAGAAACGCATGATGGATTTAGGTGTTGAAAAGCGTGTCATAACCAATTCATCGTTAGAGAATTTCAAAGCAACCTTTTCATCTTCTTCATTGGTATACAAGAGATATTGAAAACCTGCTTTTTCCTTCCATTCACCTTGATAGTACTGATCAACGATTTCCATTTCTTCTCCAAATCGAATGGTATTTTGAATGCGAATCTGCATCTTTGTCTCCTTCTCTTCTTTTCTTGCCTTACTATTCTATCAAATTTTACGCATTTTGACTGCCCCTATTAGCCTCTAGATCGCAAAATAGGCTTTTTTTTGCTATAATAGACCCATGAATGAAAAAGTCTTTCGCGATCCCGTTCATGATTACGTTCATGTGGATCATCCCATCATTTATCAATTAATTAATAGTAAAGAATTTCAACGACTACGCCGCATCAAACAACTGGGGACATCTGGTTTTACCTTCCACGGTGGGGAACATAGTCGTTTTTCTCACTGTCTTGGCGCCTATGAAATTTCAAGACGGATTCTGTCCATTTTTGAGGAAAAGTATGCAGAGCAATGGAATTCTGATGAAAACTTACTGACCATGACAGCCGCCCTTCTTCATGACATTGGACATGGTGCCTATTCCCATACCTTTGAAGGACTGTTTGGGACCGATCATGAAAAAATGACCCAGCTGATCATCACCAGTCCAGAGACAGAGGTCAATCAGATCCTCTTACAGGTAGCTCCTGATTTCCCAAATCGTGTAGCCAGCGTCATTGATCATACCTATCCCAATAAACAAGTGGTGCAATTGATTTCTAGTCAAATTGATGTGGACCGGATGGATTATTTACTGCGGGATGCCTATTTTACGGGTGCTTCCTATGGAAAATTTGACTTGACCCGTATTTTGCGCGTCATTCGACCGATTGAAAATGGCATTGCCTTCCAACAAAATGGCATGCACGCTGTCGAGGATTATGTGGTCAGCCGTTACCAAATGTATATGCAGGTCTACTTCCACCCGGCTACTCGTGCCATGGAAGTCCTCCTTCAAAATCTACTCAAACGCGCTAGAACCATTTATCCAGATCAGAAAGAGTATTTTCAACTGACTTCACCTCGCTTGATTCCATTTTTTGAAGAAGAAGTCACTATCCAAGACTACTTAAATCTAGATGACGGTGTGATGAATACCTATTTCCAAGTCTGGATGGATAGTCCGGATACCATCTTGTCTGATCTTGCTCAGCGCTATATTAATCGGAAAGTCTTTAAATCGATTCTATTTACAGAAGATAAACGAAAAGACTTAGCAATCCTTGAAAAACTGATTAAAGAGGTTGGGTTTAATCCAACCTACTACACCGCTATTCATCAAAATTTCGATCTGCCCTACGATATTTATCGACCAGAGCTTGAAAAACCGCGGACCCAGATCGAGATGATCCGAAAAGACGGGAGTCTCGCTGAATTGTCTCAGTTGTCTCCACTCGTCGCTGCTTTAGCAGGAACTCGCTATGGGGACAACCGCTTCTATTTCCCCAAAGAAATGCTGGAGGTTAATGGACTTTTCAGTAAGCAAGTAGAGGAATTCACTTCCTATATTACCAATGATTATTTTACAGGAGAGACGGATGTCCATTAAATTAGTGGCGATCGATATCGACGGTACACTTCTCAATTCAAAAAAAGAGATCACACCTTCCGTATTTGAAGCCATTCAAGACGCTAAAGCCGCAGGCGTTAAAATTGTGATCACAACCGGTCGTCCTATCGCAGGGGTCTCAAAACTTTTAAAAGAACTCCATTTGATGGATCCTGGAGACTATGTCATTACCTTTAATGGCGGTCTGGTGCAAGAAACTGCTACTGGAAAAGAACTCATCAAAGACCTTTTAGATTATGAGGACTATCTCGATATCGAGTCTCTTGCTAACAAACTCCAAATCCACTCTCATGCGATTACTAAAGACGGCATCTATACCAGCAATCGAGATATCGGACGCTACACCATTCATGAATCCCGACTGGTCAATATGCCCCTTTATTACCGGACGCCTGAGGAAGTTCGTGAGAAAGAATTTGTCAAGGCCATGTATATCGATGAACCAGATATTCTAGATGCTGCGATTGCAAAAATCCCTAAAGAATTCAAGGATCGCTTCACTATGGTCAAATCAGCCCCTTTTTATTTAGAAATTTTAGGGAAAACAACCAATAAGGGATCAGCCGTTCTTCATCTAGCTGAACGACTTGGAATTCAGCAAGAAGAAACCATGGCCATAGGAGATGAGGAAAATGACCGTTCCATGCTAGAAGTCGTGGGACATGCCGTCGTTATGGAGAATGGCAATCCAGCTCTTAAAAAAATTGCTACAACTATTACCAAATCAAATGATGAATCTGGCGTTGCATACGCCATTAGAAAGTGGGTATTATAAGAAATGTACCATTACCAGCTAGGAATTTCTGCTAGTGAGCATGATGACTTTGTTATTCAGAGTGACCAAACCAATCTCTTACAAAGCAGCTCATGGGCAAAAATCAAAGATAATTGGGGAAATGAACGGGTTGGTTTTTATCAAGAAGACCAATTAGTCGCTGTTGCAAGCATCTTGATTCAACCCCTGCCACTTGGCTTTTCCATGCTTTACATTCCTCGAGGCCCAATCATGGATTACCAAAACAAAGAGCTGGTTTCATATGTGATCCAGTCCCTTAAAAAAATTGCCAAACAATACAAGGCCTTGTTTGTGAAATTTGATCCAAGTCTTTTCTTGAGTAAACACTTGATTGGACAAGAAAAGACGGAAGCTCCTGCTGTGCAAGCGGTGATCGATACCCTAACGACAGAAGGGATTGAATGGACTGGCCGAACCAGTGATATGGCAGAAAATATCCAACCACGCTTTCAAGCAAATATCCACAAAGAGTTTTTCACCGAGCAAGATCTTTCAAAATCTACTCGACAAGCCATCCGAACTGCTCGAAACAAAGGGATCCAAGTCCAATTTGGCGGGACTGAATTGTTAGAGGACTTTGCTTCTCTCATGAAAAAGACTGAGGCTCGTAAAAGCATTCATTTACGTGGAAAAGACTACTACGAAAAACTACTCACAACCTACCAAGGACAATCCTACATTACTTTGTCTACTCTAGATCTCGAGAAACGGAAAAGCTCCCTTATAAAAGATCTTGAAAAAAACAAGGCAGAGGCTGAAAAATTCACAGAAAAAACAAAGCCTGGCAAGGTTGAGAACAACCAAAAAGAAAAAGAGCGGATAGAGGAAGAACTGCAATTTCTTGAACAGCATCTCCAAGCAGGTAAACAGGTCGTTCCTTTATCTGGGACCTTAACCCTTGAATTCGGTGGAACGTCTGAAAATGTTTATGCAGGGATGGATGAAGAATTCCGCCGTTACCAACCTGCTATCCTCACTTGGTATGAAACTGCCCAACACGCTTTCGACCGTGGTGCTTCTTGGCAAAATATGGGGGGCATTGAAAATTCACTCGATGGTGGTCTCTATCATTTCAAATCTAAATTTAATCCTGTCATTGAAGAATTTGTTGGGGAATTCAACCTCCCAACCAGTCCACTCTATCCACTTGTAAACAAAGTCTACAAGATCCGGAAAAAATTAAGGAGTAAATAAGTTACATGACTCTTACGACAATTTCAAAAGAAGAATTTACCTCATTTGCAAATACTGTCTCCCATCGCTCTTTTATCCAGTCTGCTGAAATGGCAGATCTGCTTGAAAAGCGAGGAAACACGGTCCAATTTATCGCTTGGAAACAAGAAAATCAAGTCCAAGTGGCAGCAATCTTGTACAGTCTTCCTATGACAGGTGGTCTCCATATGGAAATCAATTCTGGCCCCCTTTACCAAAAGGAAGCTATGCTAGAACCTTTCTATGCAGCTTTAAAAGACTATGCGAAAGAAAATGGGGCTATTGAACTCGTTATTAAGCCCTATGATACCTATCAAACCTTTGACAGTGACGGGAATCCAACCAGTGAAGAGCAAACTCATTTTATGGATACCCTAAAAAAATTGGGCTATCAGCATGATGGTTTAACAACAGGTTATCCAGGAGGAGAAGGTGATTGGCATTATGTGAAAGATATGGAGGGCATCACCGAAAAAAATCTTCTCAAGAGCTTCAGTAAAAAAGGAAAGCCACTTGTCAAGAAAGCTAAATCTTTCGGTATTAAACTGAAACGATTAAACCGAGATGAACTGCAACTCTTTAAGGATATTACTTCCTCAACCAGTGACCGTCGCGACTATCAGGATAAGACCTTGGATTATTACCAAACTTTCTATGACAGTTTTGGCGACAATGCAGATTTCATGATCGCAACACTGAACTTCCACCATTACTACACGAATCTTGAAAAAGACCAAGGAAAACTAGCACAGAAGATTGAGAAATTACAGAAAGATCTTGAAGTCAACCCACATTCAGAGAAAAAACAAAATCAACTTCGTGAATTCTCTAGCCAGTTTGATACCTTTGAGGTGAGAAAGAAGGACGCGAAAGAATATATTGAAAAATATGGAGATCAAGACGTCATTCTTGCAGGTAGTCTCTTTGTCTATATGCCACAAGAATCCACCTATTTATTCAGTGGCTCTTATACAGAATTTAATAAGTTCTATGCTCCTGCTGTTCTCCAAGAATATATGATGCTTGAAACCATCAAACGTGGTATCCCAAAATATAACTTCCTGGGTATTCAAGGAATCTTTGACGGGTCAGACGGTGTGCTTCGTTTCAAACAGAACTTCAATGGCTACATCGTCCGTAAGATGGGGACCTTCCGTTATTACCCAAATCCTCTGAAATACAAAATGATTTCTCTCATTAAGAAACTATTAGGACGTTCCTAACTCAAAAGACCAGCTTTGAAGCTGGTCTTTTCTTCTATAAAAAAAGACGAGAAACCTCTCGCCTTTTTATATGTCATTATTTAACAAAGTCAAGCAATGCCAAGAAGCTTTCTGGATCAAGTGATGCACCACCCACAAGAGCTCCATCAACGTCTGGACAAGCCATGTATTCAGCAACGTTTTCAGGTTTCACTGAACCACCGTATTGAACACGTACTTTGTCAGCCACTTCTTGACCAAAGTCAGCAGCTACAACGTCACGAACAACTTTACACATTTTTTGTGCGTCGTCTTGTGAAGCTGATTTACCAGTACCGATCGCCCAGATTGGTTCGTAGGCGATAACTGTTGAAGCGACTTGTTCTGCAGTCAATCCAGCAAGAGCAGCTGATACTTGAGCCCCTACGAATTCTGCTGCTTTACCAGCTTCGTAAGTTTCAAGGCTTTCACCACAACAGATGATTGGAAGCATACCGTTCGCAAAGATTGCTTTTGCTTTTTTGTTGATATCTTCATCAGTTTCATGGAAGTAGTCACGACGTTCTGAGTGACCGATCACAACGTAGTCAGTACCGATTTCTTTCAAAACTTGTGGGCTAGTTTCACCAGTGAAGGCACCAGCATTTTCAAAGTAAGTGTTTTGGGCAGCAACTTTAAGGTCTGAACCTTTAGCAGCAGCAAGTACAGCTGTCAAGTCAACTGCAGGAGCTGCGATACCAGCTTCAACAAGATCAGCTGAAGGAAGTTTTGATGCTACAGCTTCAACGAATGCTTTTGCTTCTTCTGGATTTTTGTTCATTTTCCAGTTACCAGCGATAAATGGTTTACGTGACATTTCACATACCTCTTTTTTCTAATTTTATACTATCTATTTTACCATAATTTTCGCGATAATGAAAGTTTGCACAAGCTCATTTTACTTTTTACCAAAATAAAAACCCCATCTTCACGGGGTTTTCTGTCTGTCTATATAATTGTTAATCTGGGAACTAGATCGAATTAAGCTTCGATTTCAGTAACCATACCTGAACCAACAGTACGTCCACCTTCACGGATTGAGAATGTAGTACCTTGTTCAACGGCGATTGGGTGGATCAACTCAACGTCGATAGTCACGTTATCACCAGGCATTACCATTTCAGTTCCTGCTGGAAGTTCGATAGATCCAGTTACGTCAGTTGTACGGAAGTAGAACTGTGGACGGTAGTTGTTGAAGAATGGAGTATGACGTCCACCTTCTTCTTTAGTAAGGATGTAAACTTCACCTTTGAATTTAGTGTGTGGGTTGATTGAACCTGGTTTAGCGATAACTTGTCCACGTTCGATTTCATCACGTTGGATACCACGAAGAAGCACACCAACGTTATCCCCTGCAAGACCTTCGTCAAGTTGTTTACGGAACATTTCAACACCAGTAACAACTGCTTTTTGGATTTCGTCTTTGATACCAACGATTTCGATTTCGTCGTTGACACGAACAACACCACGGTCGATACGTCCTGAAGCAACTGTACCACGTCCAGTGATTGAGAATACGTCTTCGACTGGAAGAAGCAATGGTTTGTCAGTATCGCGTTCTGGTTCTGGGATGTACTCATCAACAGTATCCATCAATTCCATGATGATGTCTTCATATTTAGAGTCACCTTCAAGAGCTTTAAGAGCTGAACCTTGGATAACTGGAAGGTCATCACCTGGGAAATCGTATTCTGAAAGAAGGTCACGGATTTCCATTTCAACCAATTCAAGCAATTCTTCATCGTCAACCAAGTCAACTTTGTTCATGAAGACGATCAAGTGTTTAACACCAACCTGACGTGAAAGAAGGATGTGTTCACGTGTTTGTGGCATTGGTCCGTCAGTTGAAGCTACTACAAGGATAGCTCCGTCCATTTGAGCGGCACCAGTGATCATGTTTTTAACGTAGTCCGCGTGTCCTGGAGCGTCGATGTGAGCGTAGTGACGTTTAGCAGTTTCGTACTCAACGTGTGCAGTGTTGATGGTGATACCGCGTTCGCGTTCTTCTGGAGCAGCATCGATAGACGCATAGTCTTTAGGTTGGTTAACTGATGAAGGCAAGCGACGTGCCAAAACAGTTGTGATTGCTGCAGTTAGGGTAGTTTTACCGTGGTCAACGTGTCCGATTGTACCGATGTTAACGTGCGGTTTACTACGATCGTATTTTTCTTTTGCCATTTGAGTAAAAGCCTCCAATAAAATATATTTTATAGATAGACAGTAGGCAATACAGTCTAACTTTCCTTACTATTCTATCGAATTTTAGATAAAATTGCAAGCCTTTTACCTATATTTTCTTAATTATTCCTCTTCTTTTCTTTTATTTTATCAGCTTGCTGAAAGATCCTGTTCTAGCTTTGAAAATTCTCATTTAAAATCTGCTATTTAAGCCTTTCTGTACCTTTTGCTCCTTTGGGTTCAGGGAATAAAAAAATCGGAACAGTCGTTCCGATTTTTTTAACCTGAATTACGTAATCCTGTAGCCACTCCATTGATCGTAATATGGATTAGCTTGTCTTGATCGGCTGGTAATTGGCCGGTCCGTTGACGTCGAATCAGTTCTAACTGAATATAGTTCAAGACGTTAAAGTACGGCATCCGATAGTCCAAACTTTCTTTCAGATAAGGGTTCTCCGCGAGCAACTCGTCTTGTTCCTCAATCATCAAGATGATGTCCTTGGTCAATTGCCATTCATGTAAGATAATCTGATAGATATTGCGAACTTCTTCTTCTTCACACAATTGAGCGTACTCAAAGGCAATATCCATGTTGGCTTTGGATAAGACCATGTCCACATTTGACAAGAGAGATTGGAAGAAAGGCCAGTTTTTATACATGTATCGAAGGGTTTCGATATTCTCAGGATCCTCATCGATAAATTCCTTAAAGCTAGAACCTACTCCGTACCAACCAGGGAACATCACCCGACTTTGTGACCATGAGAAGACCCATGGGATAGCACGCAAACCACCGATTTCTGTAATGGTCTTACGAGCAGCAGGACGTGAACCAATATTAAAGCTTGAAATTGCTTTGATCGGACTTGATTCAAAGAAGTAGTCATAGAAGTGCTCATTTCCAAAGACCAAATCACGATAGATATCGTAACTGCGATTCACGACTTTATCCATGACTTCCCCGAAACGATCAAACATAGAGAATGGACTCTTTTGTTCGGCAATCATTCGGTTAATGGTTGCAGAGACGAGCATCTCAAGGTTGTAGTAAGCAGCATCTTTATTTCCATATTTATTGCCGATTACTTCCCCTTGCTCAGTTAAGCGGATACGGTCATTAATGGATTTCAATGGTTGAGACGTGATGGCTTCATAAGTAGGACCTCCACCACGACCAACAGTACCACCACGACCATGGAAGAAGGTAATCTTCACTCCAAACTCATCTCCGATAGCGGTCAATTGTTGTTGAGCTTTAAAGAGGGTCCAGCAAGAAGACAAGTATCCACCATCTTTGTTGGAATCAGAATAACCTAACATAATCTCTTGGTAGTTGTTCTTAGAAGCAATCCAACGTTTGGCAATCGGAAGAGACAAGTAACTTCTCATGGTTTCTTCTGAGTGATCCAAATCTTCGATGGTTTCAAACAAAGGCACGATTTGCACACGAGCTTTTTCCGTATCGACTAAGCCCACTTCTTTCAACATCACAGCCAATTCCAACATATCTGACACACTGGTTGCATGAGAAATGATGTTTTGACGAATGACTTCTTCTCCTAAACGATCCTTCAATTCACGGGCCGTTTGGAAAATCGCTAATTCTTTTTCAAGCAGTTCAGATTTTTCAGCATGAGTTGCTGATAAAATACGTGGGTCTTCTAAGAGTTCTTTCAAGAGAACTTGACACTTTTCATCCTCTGATAAATCAGAATAATGGTCATTAATTCCAGCTGATTTCAACAATTCAGCCACACAGGCTTCATGCACACTAGAATCTTGTCGCATATCAATAGAAGCTAGATAGAACCCAAAAACATCGATAGCTTCTAGAAGTTCTGCAAACTCACCAGAAATTAAATACTCTGATTTGTTTTCTAACAAGGAATCTTTGATCTTTTCAAGGTCTTCTTTAAATTCTTTAGCTGATGCATAAGCTGGAGCTTCTTTCTCAGAAATTTTCTTTAGAGCTCCAGAGATACGATTGCCGATATAATCAGAAACTGGCCCTTGTTGATGAGCGTTTGCCCCTAATAATCTCTCAACAGCATAACGATCTTCTCTGGTTTCTCCCACCATCGTCCATTCTTTTAAATTGACCAAGGTTTGGATCATTTTTGATTGGATATAGTGGAAAGCCCGACGGTAAGGTTCTTTTTCACGAAAGACGGATGTATCACTGGATAGGGCTGCCATTTCAGCTACTGCTTCACTTGTTTTAGAAAGACTCGTTGAAAGGGAGAAATGACGGTATAATTTAGAAATCTTTTCGATGTAATAGTTCAAAATGACTTCACTTTGGATAGTCGCTGAACGCTTCAAGGTCTCAGCTGTTACAAACGGATTCCCGTCCCGGTCTCCCCCAATCCACATGCCCATTGTGATCGGACGTGGTTGTTCAAGCTCCAATCCATGCTCTTTTGCCAAGCGTTTGTATTCCAACATAAGATTTGGAACAGCTTGTAAGAAAGAGCTATTGTAATATTCCATGACATTGGTGATCTCATTGGTAACCTTCAATTTTTTGTCACGAATCATATCCGTTTGCATCATGATTTCGATATTACAACGAAGGTTGTTATACCACTTATTCTCATTCATTAAACCAGCTTTAACATCCCGGTGCTGACGAAGAAGAGCATGAATATGATTGGTTAGATCCAGCATGGTTTTTCGTTGCACTTGAGTTGGATGGGCTGTTAAAACAGGTACAATATTGAGATTTTCAAGAATTTCTTGTGCATCTTCATTTTTCGCAACTTCTTTAATGGTTGAAGAAAGTTTTCCGAGGTATTCACCATCCACATTATTCAAATGATTGATTTCATAGGCCAAATCGACATCTTCTGAGATGTTAATCAAGAGTGGTAAAATGGCAAAATAACGTGAAATCACTGTCATTTCTTCATTTGTCAATTGTTCCACTATTTGATTCAACTCACGATAGTTCTGTGTTTTTGATAGATCCTTCAACTGCCTAATTTTATCAAAGGTTTCCGGACGAACCAAATTTTTCGTAATATCATCTAATAAATTGGTTAAGATTTCGGCTTCTTCTTTGATAATATCTTTATTTGTGAAGTTCTCTAATTTTTGTAAGACCATTTTTTCTCCTTTTTGAATAGCCATTTAACAATTCCCTTTTAATAATAAGGTTTGATTTTACCTTTTTCTTCAAAAACCATGCCTTCTTGTTCCATCTTAGCCCGTTTTTCACTAGCGTCGATATTCAAAACGAAAGCAATCGCTACGGATAAGACCCATAAGCTATTTCCCCCTTGGGATAAGAAGGGGAAAGTCACTCCTGTAGACGGAATCAAACCAGAAATTCCTCCGATGTTAATGAAGGTTTGCACTAAGATCATCCCACCGATCCCAATGGCCATCATCGAATTAAAAGGATTCTTTGCTCGAATACCGACTAAAATGATCCGAAGAATTAAGAAGAATAAGAGAGCAAGGATCAAGCTAGCTCCAACAAAACCTAATTCTTCAATCACGATCGCAAACACAAAGTCTGTGTGCGCTTCTGGTAAGTAACCTTGTTTTTCAATGGAATTTCCTAGCCCCAAGCCAAACCAACCACCATTACTCATGGCATAGTAAGAATTAGCTAATTGGTGACCTGCGCCAGACAAGTCATTAAAGGGGTTAAAGAAGGCACTAAAACGTTTGGCCACATAACCAAAGACTGGAATTTTAGCGACACGGTCCACACCGATGATCCATATTGAACCAAGGACAATGGTGGAGGCTCCAACAACTAAACCAAGTAAAGAGGTAAACCAACGGTAGCCCACTCCACTAGCCGTAATCATGATCAAGACCGTTAAGGCCAAGATCGTCGCATTTCCCAAGTCCGGCATAATCACAACGATTCCAATCAGAATCAAGGTCAGCCAACGCCAATCGTTTAAATTCCTTGGAATCCATTCATTGTGGGTCAAGGCTTGATAATCATAATCGCGTATCTCGTCTTGTCGTTTAGAAAAGATCAAGGCTAGATACCAGACTAAGATCACCTTGAGATATTCTGCTGGCTGGATACTAAACCCTCCAGGAATTGTCAACCAACCGTGAGCCCCATTGACCGTATCTGTGATAAACCTAGACAAAATCAACAAAATCACTTCAGCAAAAATGACAACAGCCAGTACTTTTTTATTTCGAAGGAAATCTAAGCTAAATTTATAAATCAGGGCGATGGTTAGGAGACTAAGGATAAAAAAGAGTCCCTGTGTCCGTACCATCCGAATCGAACTCACTCCACTTTGAATTGCCAAGGCACTTGTTGTCGAATAGACAACAATCAAGCCAATGATGGATAAAATCAAATAGGGAATGAGGATGGAATAATTTAAAAGATGTCTTTTTTTAATTTTCATAATTCACCATATTCCTAATATTCAACCTTCATTATATCATTTTTAAGAAGCAAAACCAAGGAAAGGCCAGAAAAGATTCGGCTTCTTCCCCATTTTCAAGAAATATTCTAATCATTCTTCTTATTTTCATATATTTTTATCCTTTTTCGATGAAAAGATTCCTTTTTTTTTGAAAATAATGGCTGAAATCAGCATCTTTTAAGCATTAAGTTTTGCCTTTTCGTTTTTTTTACGGTAAAATGTTTCTGTATGAGAAAAAGGATAAAACCCGTTGTTCTCTTGGTCTTTTTTATCGGTATCATTTCTTTTCTCGTTCTCTCACGAACGATTGCCGATCTGCAAGCCAGAGAGCGACAAGAAACAACCAAAACCATTCCGAACTCCAATACACCTAAAAAAACAACCACTGCAAGCTCTTCTTCTAAAAAAGAAGAAGACATCAATCCAGAACTGGTTGGCCGTCCGATCATTGATATCTCAGGCTGGCAATTGCCTAGTGAAATTGATTACGATGTCCTTTCCCAAAATGTGGGAGGTGTAATCGTACGTGTCCATAGTGGGGCTCAAGCTAAAAAGGAAAATGCGGCAACCTACTTAAATGGTCTGGATAAATCTTTTAAAACTCATATCCAAGAATTCCAAAAACGAAATATCCCTGTCGCAGTCTATGCTTATGTCGCTGCTAAGGATAAAAAAGAAATGGAAAAAGAAGCAGAAGAATTTTACAAGGCTGCTTCTCCTTACAAACCGACCTACTATTGGTTAGACGTTGAGGAAAAAACCATGAAGGATATGAATGCAGGTGTTGAAGCTTTCCGAGCAAAACTACAAGCTTTGGGTGCAAAAAATATTGGACTCTATATCGGAACTTACTTCATGGAAGAACATAGTATCTCCACTGATAAATTTACGGCTCTTTGGATTCCTACTTATGGATTTGATGACGGCTACTATAATGCCGCGCCAGATACCAACACGGAATACGACTTGCATCAATATACCTCTCAAGGGCAATTAAATGGATTCTCACACTACTTGGATCTCAACCAAATTGCTCCGACGCAAGACCAAGAAGCGATTTATCGGAAACTTTTCAAAGTACAAAAAGATAACTCTTCCTCATAGCCTTAAAACAGCAGATCAAGTGATCTTCACTTTTTCTGCTGTTTTCTATTTTTAAGGAGAAGACAATATCGTCGCTATTATATGTTATAATGGTCTAATGAAATCTGATTTTGTAGAGAAAAAGAGAAAAGGAGAAAGCCATGGCAAAAAAAAATAAAGTGAAAAAAACCTTAGTCGAGCAGATCTTGACTAAAGCAAAAATTGAGCACGTAGGCTTACAAATCAACGCTTTAGAAGGGATCTTACCAGAAGGGATTGATCGCTCTACTATTTTCAAAACCCTAGCTCTCAAAGGAGATAAAACGGGTCCTGTGATTGGGATCATTCCTATTACGGAACATCTTTCAGAGAAAAAATTGGCCAAATTATCGGGAAATAAGAAAGTCGCTATGATTCCTCAAAAGGATCTCGAAAAAACCACAGGTTATATTCATGGTGCCAATAATCCGGTGGGCATTCGTCAAAAGCATCCTTTCCCAATCTTTATCGATGAATCAGCCCTTCAGTTAGAGACCATGATCGTATCTGCCGGGGAAATCGGCCATAGTATTCAAATCAAACCACAACTTCTAGCAGACTTCGTACAAGCGACTTTTGCAGATATTTTAGAATAATGACAGAGAAGGAGACAAGATTGTGAAACTATATTTTATTCGACACGGACGGACAGAATGGAATGAAGAAGGACGTTTTCAGGGATCAAATGGCGATTCTCCGCTGTTACCGGCCTCTATTCATCAGCTTGAAAAATTAGGAAAGCACCTAGCTAGTGTTCCTTTTGATGCAGCCTTTGCAAGTGATCTGCCACGAACAGTCCATACCGCAAAGATCATCCTCGATCAATTGGAGACACCTCTAGAATTGCAAGCAACGCCTGCTCTTCGTGAGTGGAATTTAGGAAAACTGGAAGGTGCTAAAATTTCTACCATTTCAGCTATCTATCCCCAACAAATGGATGCCTTTCGCCATAACCTAGCCCGCTTTCAAAATGAAATCTTTGATGCAGAATCTGTCTATGAAACGACCAAACGTACCTGTGATTTTGTAAAAAGCCTGAAAGGAAAAGAGCTCGATACTGTTCTCATCGTTGGACATGGGGCTAATTTGACAGCTTCTATTCGAACCTTGCTTGGTTATGACACAGGAGAACTCCGCAAAAATGGCGGACTAGATAATGCCAGCGTGACGATTCTGACAACAGATGATTTTGAGCACTATCACTTAGACACTTGGAACGACACCTCTTATATGGAAGACTAAAAAACACTGATCTTGCGATCAGTGTTTTCTTTTAGCTTATTTCATAGTTGGGAAGAGTAGGACGTCGCGAATTGTTGTTACATTGGTCAACAACATAACGAGACGGTCAATACCAATTCCAAGTCCACCTGTTGGTGGCATACCATATTCAAGGGCTTCAACATAGTCATAGTCGATGCCTGTAGCTTCGTCATCTCCCAATTCTTTGGCACGCGCTTGCGCTTCAAACCGTTGCAATTGATCGATTGGATCATTCAATTCCGTGAAGGCATTGGCATACTCTTTGGTCATGATAAAGAGTTCGAAACGGTCAGTGAAGCGTGGATCTTCTGGATTTTTCTTAGCCAATGGAGATACTGCTACTGGGTGACCGTAAACAAAAGTTGGTTGTGTCAAGGTTTCTTCAACGAATTCTTCGAAGAAGGCATTGATAATTTGTCCCACTTCTGTGTAGTGTTTTTCAACTGGTACATGTTTTTCGTTTGCAAGTGCTACAGCTTCTTCAAAGGTCATGTCTTGCCAGAAGTCAACACCTGTGATTTCTTTAATCGCATCAACCATGTGAACCCGTTTGAATGGTTCATTGATTTTGATTTCTGTTCCTTGATAGTCAATTGGACCATCACCATGGACCGCTTTCGCAGCATGTTGGATAATGCCTTCTGTTAAGTCCATGATATCGTGGAAGTCAGCGTAAGCTTGATACACTTCGATCGAAGTGAATTCAGGGTTGTGAGTGGCATCCATACCTTCGTTACGGAAGATCCGTCCGATTTCGTAAACGCGTTCCATCCCACCAACAATCAAACGTTTCAAGTGAAGCTCAGTCGCGATACGAAGCACCATGTCAATGTTTTGTGCATTGTGGTGAGTGATAAATGGTTTAGCAGCCGCACCACCAGCTTCATTGTGAAGCACTGGTGTTTCCACTTCAAGGAAGCCTTGACCATCTAAATAACGACGGATTTCAGAGATGATTTTTGAACGGGTTACAAAGCGTTCGAAGCTTTCACGGTTTGAAATCAAATCCAAATAACGTTTACGATAGATGGTTTCAACGTCTGAAAGTCCGTGGAATTTTTCAGGCAAAGGACGAAGGGCTTTTGACAAGTGAGTGATATGAGTTGCTTTAATCGAAAGTTCACCCATATCTGTGCGCATGATTTCCCCTTCAACACCAAGGAAATCACCAAGGTCTGCTTTTTTGAAGATCTCGTAGTTTTCTTCTCCAACAGCATCCTTACGAACGTAGATTTGAATTTGACCTTCACGGTCTTGAAGATGGGCAAAGCCAACCTTTCCTTTTCCACGTTTTGTTACAAGACGACCGGCAATAATAGCTGTTTCGTTCAAGTCGTGGAGTTGTTCTTTATCTAATTCTGAATATTTTTCTTTTAATTGACCTGAATTTGCAGTACGTTCGAATCGCTTCCCAAATGGATCGATTCCTTGTTCACGAAGGGCCGCCATTTTCTCACGACGGACAATCTGCTGGTCATTTAATTCTTCCATATGTTCAGTAGTCATTTGGAACCTCCTAAGTTATTCTTCCCTATTCTATCATATTTAGACCAGAAATTCACTAATATTTGCCAATTAAACAAAAATAAGATGGAAGAAAAAATGCAGCTTCTTGAATGAATACTCAAAAACATCTGAAGACCGTCGTTGACTGTCCAAATAGTTTGACCTGTATAAGACGAGATGATTGAAAAGGTTTCGACAAGCTATTCCACAACAGCATCAAAAAGGAGCGTGGAGAATCTTGAACCATTCATCCTGACTCGCTCCTATTTTTTTATTCATAACGAAGGGCTTCGATCGGGTTTAACTTAGAAGCCTTATTCGCTGGTAAAATTCCAAAGATGATGCCTACAAAAGCAGAGAAAATAATACTGCCGATGGCGACATTTAAGGAGATAATCGGTGGTCCTTCTAGGGAGGCTGCTGCGAGTGTAGTAATCAAGCTATTCACACCATAAGCAAGGCCAAGTCCAATTAGTCCACCAATGATGGTTAAGACCATCGACTCAATCAAAAATTGAACCAGAATCTTACCTCGGGTTGCTCCCAATGCTTTGCGAAGACCGATCTCTCTCGTCCGCTCTGTCACAGAAACCAACATGATATTCATTACTCCAATCCCGCCAACCAAAAGGGAAATCCCTGCAATGGCACCGATCACTGACGTCATAATTCCTACTACTTTATTGGTTTCCTCTAGGATGCTATCCAAATTAAAGATTTGAAATTCTCCCTGGCGAACACCTGAAAGCTCTGTTAGCTTTTGAGCAGCTTCGATCCCAACAGATTTGATTTCTTTCACATTTGGAACGTGAACGACAATATTTTGAATTTCATCCGTTCCGAATTCAGAGGCGAGTTGGGTATTGGCCATCAAGGCACTGCCACCTGAAGAAGCTCCATAGAGGGCTGTCCCTGCATTTGGATCCTTGAAAATTCCAACGACGCGATAATTATTGTCCCCAACAGAGACCACCTGATTCAGTGGATTCTCCGTTCCAAATAATTGTTGAGCCAATCCTTCATCAAGGAGCACTACCCGTGAGAAATTACTATAGTCTGAAGGAGTTAATTTTCGTCCAGATAAGAGCTCAACCTTTTTGACAGAAAAATAGGTTTCATTTACCCCTTGGATGTTCACACCGTCTGCTTTTTTCTTTTGAAAAGCAATGGTTGCATTGGAGGTATTGCTAACATAGTAACCATCGATGCCTTGAATCTTGGTTAATTCCTTGACCCAAGATTCTTGCACAACTGGTGGTGCTTCTTGGATTTGACCATCAACATCTTCAGCATTTTCCCCATCAATATCCGATGGAGCAGCCATCCCTCGGTCTTCAGCTGCAGGGCCACTTTCACCTCCGCCTTCTCCTGTATCTTCAGAAGGGCCAATATTGATTCCTGTCACATAGCCACTCTTGTTCGGAGAATAAGAGATTTGTACATACTCTTGGTCCTTGGTAAAAGTCTTGGTGACACCAGCTTTCATTCCATCTCCAAGAGCCATGATGACAACCACAGAAGCAACCCCAATAATGATCCCCACCATGGTCAAGAAAGACCGTAATTTATGGCTCATAATCGAGCTGATCGCAAATTTCCAATTTTGCATTAGGTCCCCCTTTCCAGCTTGCTATCTGAGGAGATCACTCCATCACGAATGACGATGCGACGATGCGCAAAGGCTGCAATTTCTGGCTCGTGTGTAACCATGATAATGGTTTTTCCTTCTTGGTTTAGCTTGGTTAACAAGTCCATTATTTGCTCCCCCGTCTTGGTATCTAGGGCACCAGTCGGCTCATCTGCTAAGACGATGGCTGGCTGATTGACAAGGGCACGGGCAATCGCAACCCGCTGTTTTTGACCTCCTGAGAGTTCTGAAGGCAAATGGTGCATGCGAGAATGGAGCTCTACCTTTTCAAGGTACTGCTCAGCTAATTCCTTCCGTTTAGCAGGATGAACTCCTGCATAAATGAGAGGCAGTTCCACATTTTGAAAGGCATTGAGCTTAGAGAGAAGAAAGAATTGTTGAAAGACAAAACCGATCTGTTCATTACGAACACGTGCTAATTTTTTCTCACTGAGATTTCCAACCTCCTGACCTTCTAGGAAATACTCTCCACTGGTCGGGCGGTCCAACAAGCCAATGACGTTCATCAAGGTCGATTTCCCTGAGCCCGATGGACCCATAATGGCCACAAATTCTCCCTCTTCGACTTCTAAATCGATGTCTTTTAAGACACGAAGTTCCTGGTCCCCATTTTTATAGGTTTTATTGATTCCTTTTAGTTCAATCAATTTTGTCATATTTTCCGATCTCTTTTCCATCTTCCAGTTTCTCATTAGGATTTACAATAACTTGAGCATCTTTCTTTAAACCTGACAAAATTTCCTGGTTTTCAGCATCGGCGTTACCAAGAGTTACTTTTACTTTCTTAGCCTTGCCATTTTCGACCGTCCATACATAACTCGTATCCCCATCAGCCATGACACTTGTCACGGGAACAAGGGGATGTTGAGTAGAACTTTTGACTTCAATATTGACAGAAAAGCCCTGTTTGAGTTCCCCAATCTCACTGGTAATTTCTACTGTGAATGGGTACTTGGCTCCTCCGCTTCCTTGTGTTCCACCTGCTGCATTGGCACCTGCTTGACCCGCGTCGGTCGGATAGTTGGCTACATAAGAAATCTTTCCTGTCCAGGTTTTATCCGGATATACCTTGGAAGTGAGGACCACTTCCTGACCTTCAGAGATATTGGCCAAATTGTATTCAGACAATTCCCCTTTGACTTGTAAATTTCCGTTGCTCACAATGTGAACCAAAGTTTGGTTGGTCCCTGTAGTCGATTTTGAAACATCTTTATTGACTTCGACCACGGTACCATCTGTATTACTCCTAACTGTTGTCGCATCCAGAAGAGCCTTAGCCTTGTTCATATTATCGACCGCATCTGACTTAGCATCTCGTAAATCGCTAGCTTGAGAATCGACTGTTCGTTGGGTCTGCGAAGCTGATTTGGCATCTGCTTCTTCATCTCCTGTCGTATCAATGGTCACACCATTTGTCAGTAAATCATTTAACTGACGATCTGCCTTATTGACAGCACGAACGGCTGCATCATAAGCGGTTTGGGCCTCTGTACTGCTATACTGAACAATCGGCTGACCGGCTGTTACTTGATCTCCTACATTGACCAAAATTGACTGCAAATCCCCTTTGGTTCCATCAAAATAGACATACTGTTCCTGGTTGGCAGTGACTTTCCCAGTTAACAAGACCGAAGAAGCGATCGATCCATCCTTGACCGTTTGCACCATTGGAGTTTCTTTCGTGACTGCTTGATCAAGTGTACTTGGGTGCGAAAACATCATCACACTTCCTGTTCCAATCACCACAATTGCTGCACCTGCAGCTGTAAATAGTTGCCATTTTTTCAATTTCTTCATCGTTTTTCTCCATCAAAGAAAGCGTTTTATTCTATACCATAGTATACCATATTTCCTTACTTTTCTATCTAAAATTGACACGGCAACATGAAATTTAAATGCTTGGTAACATGCTAAACCCTTGACTTTTGTAACAGTTGATATTACAATCAAACTGAAGTCCCATTTAGGAGGAAAACATGAAAGAATTTGATATTATTTCAATCGGTGGAGGTAGTGGAGGAATCGCTACGATGAACCGGGCTGGAGAGTACGGAGCGCGCGCTGCTGTCATTGAAGAAAAACAATTGGGTGGCACCTGTGTCAACAGAGGATGTGTGCCTAAAAAGATTATGTGGTATGGTGCACAAATTGCAGAAGCAATTCGCGATTATGGACCAGACTATGGATTTACTTCTGAACAGACAAAATTTGATTTTGCAACCTTAAGAAAAAATCGCGAAGCCTATATTGACCGTTCCCGTAATTCCTATGATGGCAGTTTCAAACGCAATGGGGTTGAACGAATTGAAGGACGTGCCCGTTTTGTGGATGCTCATACGGTTGAGGTAAATGGAGAAACCATTAAGGCCAAGCATATCGTAATTGCGACCGGTGCCCATCCCTTTATTCCTTCTGTTCCTGGAGCTGAATTTGGCGAAACTTCTGATGATGTCTTTGCTTGGAAAGAACTTCCTACATCTGTTGCCATTATTGGAGCTGGCTACATCGCAGTGGAACTAGCCGGTGTGCTCCATGCCCTTGGTGTTCAGACCGATCTCTTCGTTCGCGGTAATCGTCCATTAAGAAAGTTTGATTCCTACATTGTCGATGGCTTAATGGAAGAAATGGAAAAACAAAACCTTCCGCTTCACAAACACAAGGTTCCCATGAAGCTTGAAAAATTAGAAGATGGTCGTGTGAAGATTTATTTTGAAGATATGACCAGCCACGTGGCAGATCATGTTATCTGGGCAACAGGACGAAAACCAAATGTCCAGGATCTCAATCTAGAAGCTGCAGGCGTCACCTTAAATGAAAAAGGATTCATTGCAGTGGATGAATACCAGAATACAGTTATTCCAGGAATCTATGCTCTTGGGGATGTCACAGGAGAAAAAGAATTAACCCCTGTCGCTATTAAAGCTGGACGCACTCTTTCTGAACGACTATTCAATGGAAAAGTCAATGCCAAAATGGATTATACAAATATCCCGACTGTTGTCTTTTCTCACCCCGCTATCGGAACCGTTGGCCTAACGGAGGAAGAAGCCCAGCAAACTTATGGAAAAGAGCATATCAAAGTCTATACTTCTCAATTTGCTTCCATGTACACTGCTGTTACCCAACACCGCCAGCAAGCAAAATTCAAACTCATCACTGCTGGTCCCGAAGAAAGGGTCGTTGGCCTTCATGGTCTTGGCTACGGAGTCGATGAAATGATCCAAGGATTTGCAGTTGCTATCAAGATGGGAGCGACAAAAGCCGATTTCGATGCAACTGTCGCCATTCACCCAACCGGATCCGAAGAATTTGTGACAATGAGATAAAAAATAAGAGCGTGGGACAGAAATCGGTAATTCGTTAGAATTCGATTTCGTCGTCCCACCTCCGCACAGTTGAGTAGGGCTGTAAAAGCTGATGAAATCAGCGTAGTAGAGCCCACTCAACCACTGCGTCTTGCCCTACAATCAAAAAATAATTGAGAGGCTAGGACTTTTGTCCCAGCCTCTTTTTCTTTGTTTATGGTAAGATGGCAATGGCACGGACAGGTGAACCAGTTGCCTTGTCCCAGTGAGGGAAAGCAATCGAAATCAAGGCACCTACAGCTGGAACTTGGTCCAATTGGTTCAAGACTTCAACTTGGTAGATATTTTGTTCCAAGAGGTAGTATTCATTGACCAAACCATGCTCTGCTGCTGGAATACCTGCATCGGTATCAAAGGTTTCATGACCCACAGCCTTGACATGGCGTTCATGAATCAAGAATTCCAAGGCTTCACGGCTCCATCCTGGACTTTGTTGAACACCATTTTCATCTAGGTTACGCATAGCATCTTGATCTGGCCAACGTTTTGACCAATCACTACGGAAGGCAACAAAAGCACCCTCAACAATTTGTCCATGCTCTGCCTCAAAGTCTAAGATATCTTGTTTGCTCAAGATAAAGTTTGGATTGGCTGCAACTTCTTTAGACTTGTCGATAACATAAAGTGGCAAGAGAAGATCTTTGAGGTCAATCTCATCCAACCAACGACCCCCTTCTACAAAGTGAATCGGTGCATCAATATGCGTTCCGTATTGACCAACCACTGTAAATTTTTGAACATGGAAACCATCTTTTAATGTGAAAAGATCTTCTTGTTGCAAGGCAGGAAGGGCTGGGAAGTGTGGACTTTCCGCATTGATTTGGTGACTCAAGTCCACCCATTTTTTAGCTTGCAATTCTTTATAAATACTTAGTAAATCTGACATGTTTCTTCCTCCTTATTCGCCCCAAACTTCAGCGACAATTTCTTTAATCAAACCGATTTTTTTCCATTGGTCTTCTTCTGTCAAAATGTTTCCTTCTTCTGTCGAAGCAAAGCCACACTGAGTAGACAGGTAAAGATTTTCCAACGGTACATACTGACTCGCTTCTTTAATACGAGCAATCACTTCGTCCTTGTTCTCCAATTGACCACTCTTAGATGTCAAGAGGCCTAACACCACTCCTTTACCAGGGGTTACTTCTGCAAGTGGTTCAAAACCACCAGCTCGATCAGTATCAAACTCTAGGAAGTAAGCATTGACGGCTTCTTCTCCAAGGAGTTCTTTGGCAATCGGCGCATAGCCACCTGATGAAGCCCAAGTAGAATGGAAGTTCCCACGACAAACGTGCGTATTGACGGTCAAACCAGCTGGAACATTTTGGTAGACATCGTTGTTAAAGGTCAAGAAGAGATCAGCGAGTTCTCGGCGAACCTCATCTTTTGACTTGCCTTGAGCTGCTCCCCAAGCCGTCAAGAAATTATCATCTACCAAGACACCCCACGTACAGTCATCTACTTGAAGGGTCCGAAGTCCTGCATCATACAAATCTTGAATCACTTGAAGATAGGCTTGCTTGATATCTTCACGAACAGCCGCAAAATCAGGATAGATGGTATTCAATTGTTCTACATGTTCTGCATCACGGATCAATTCAAAATAGAATTGCGCAGGCGCTGGAATGGTATATTTAGCCTCTACACCATCTACATCTGCCACAAGATCCCTCAAAAACTTGTAATGCTCTACAAATGGATGATTGGCTCCTGTGATTTTTCCAACGACAAGTGCTGAGTCCGCCTTGGTTGTTTTATCATGGAATTGATAACCTTGAGCAGCTTGGACATGATCAATGCCACCAAAGCCCCAGAAGAAATCCAAATGCCAATAAGCACGGCGGAATTCTCCATCTGTTACTGACTTCAGACCAGCAGCAATTTCTTTTTCAACAAGGTCACGAATCGCCTGATCCTCTACTTTTGTTAAGTCAGACTGACTGATTTTTCCAGCTGCGAAATCTTCACGAGCTTGAACCAAAGCTGCTGGACGAAGAAATGAACCAACATGGTCTACGCGATAAGGTGCATGTGTATGTGTCAATATGATTCCCTCTTTCCTATAAGTTTTACATTAATTCATCAATGCAACCATTATAGCAGTCCAATACCTGATAAACAAGGGTTTGGGATAATCTAATATCTTTGATATCTATATAGCCTTAGACTATAACAAAAAAAGAAGTCCTTGAAGGACCCCTTTTCTTAATTTTTAAATGCATCGAGCATGACTTGGAACTCTTCGTTCGTGAGTGTAATGCCTTTTCCCATCTTTGTATGGTCGGGACTCCAGGTCCGGATATCATACTTAGCAGGAGCACCATTAAAACTCACACGGTTCAATTCTTTGGTCCAACCCTTGTCATTTTCTGACAAGACCAGTAAATGTTCTTCGATTTGGAATGAAAATTCTGTCATTTCACGACTCCTTTCTTGCCTTCTCATCTCTAATATTCGTAAATCATTTACAAAATCGTTGAAATTATCTATAATATATTGTATCAAGTTATGGAGAATTTAGCTATGAAAAAATTTCTCGAGATCGTTAAAGACCGAGCAAATGAATTTTTCAATGGAAAAGTCAGTACCCCTGCCCCATTAGAAGATGAGAGAATTATTGAAATCATTCAACAAGCATTGCGAAAAAAACAAGGGGTACATGTTATTTTTTCAAACAAGAGTTTTACAGGCGATATTGTCAAGTATGACCAAGAACGCCGACAACTGATCGTGAAAAATTTTAAAAAGAGTATGTCCACGATTATTCGGATTTCTGAGATCCAGAAAATCAGTTTGGTCCCCAATAACATTCGCATCGCCCAACAAAAAGGAGAGGTTTAACCCTCTCTTTTTTTTATACTCGAACGGTTTTACTTGCCCCATCTTTTGAGTAGAGATTGATTAAACCTTCCTGGCAAGAACGAATCATATCTCCTGGCTTGACTTCTTGTGGGACAGTGATCGTGAGAAGCTCCATCGGATTTGGTGCGCGATCAATCTTCACTCCATCCTTATCATGCAAGTCTTGGATCTGGCATTCAAAATGACGGAAGCCTGGTCCGTAGAATTCCACTTGGTCGCCTTCATTGATGACATTCCGTTGGCGAATCGTCGCAGTCATGGTAGATGGATCAAAGTCCACTACTTCCCCTACAAATTTGTATTGAGGAATCTTACGACGTGCCCCAAACAATTGTTCGTTTTCAGTCGGTGTTTGGTAGTAGAATCCAGTTGCCAATTCACGTTGAGCAACTTTCCACAATTCATTGATCAAATCATCCTTGATGGCATAAAAGGCTTCTGGACTTTCCATATAAGCATCACAAGCTGCCTTGTAACAGTTGGCTACTGTTGATACGTAATGGACAGATTTCATCCGGCCTTCAATCTTCAAGCTATCAACCCCATTGTCAATCATGTCTGGAATATTTTCGATCATACACATGTCCACGGCTGACATAGAGTATTCTTCTGGGACTTGCCCTTTGATACTCTTGCGTTCTTGGCCAAATGGCATATCGTAGAGATCGTATTTCCAACGACAAGATTGAGAACAACCACCACGGTTGGCATCCCGGTCAGACATGTGGTTAGAAAGGGTACAACGTCCGGAATAAGAAATACACATGGCTCCATGAACGAAGGCTTCGATCTCAAGATCGGTACGCTTACGAATCTCAGCCAACTCTTCCATGGATACTTCGCGGGCCAAGACCACACGGGTCAAGCCATATTCTTTCCAGAAATGGAAGGTCTCCACATTAGTCGCAGAAGCTTGCGTAGACAAGTGGATATTGAGGCCAGGTGCATAGGTTGCACAGATTTCAATCAAGGCCGGGTCTGAGACGATCACAGCATCAAGGCCCATATCCCGCAATTCACGGAACCATTCTCCAGCCCCTTGTTCATTTCCTTCATGAGTTACCATGTTCGAAGCCACGTGCACATCCACTCCACGGGCATGCGCATATTCAATACCTTCACGAAGCTCATCCATAGTGAAGTTTCCGGCACGGCTACGCAACCCATAGGCTTGTCCACCAACGAACACGGCATCAGCCCCATAATTAACGGCAACTTTTAATTTTTCTAATGTTCCAGCAGGTACCAAAACCTCTGGACGTTTTTTTGTATTTGTCATGTTTTCTCCAATTTACAAGATTGTCGATATGATGAATAGCCTCTTCGTTCCCTGAAAAAGGAAAACTCACAAACGAAGAAGCCCTAGTATTATTTGTTATTTTACACGATCTGGTTCATAATCGTAGAAACCAGTATCCAAACCACGATTAGCTGGATGCAATTTGCGGATTTCTTCATCAAACAGATAGGCTTGATCCTGTGTAAATGTTCCTTTTTGAATCAAATCACGGGCCTTGACAAAGTACTCTGTAATCTTGACAAAGTTTTCACCCGGACAGTAGACACCATCAAGTTTCCAATGATCAAAGCCATGTTCTACCAACTCAGACAATTTGGTCATCATATTCAAGTCATTATTTGAGAAGATATGGGTTCCATGTTTGTCCTCGTAGACAGAGTAATGAGAATTTGGATCTCCTGGCTCGGCCAAGAACAGATCCCGATCTTTGGTCACAGACTCTTCTGTCTTGATAAAGTTGTAATAGTTCTGAAGAAGCGGTCGTTTCGAATGGTGAATAATGCTAGCGCCATAGACCAAGACTTCTGCTGGAATCTGAAGATTCTCAGCCATTACGAATAATTCGGCAGACGGAATCTCACGAGCCAAAACAGCTTCAGAAGCCCCTGCTTGTTTTCCCCAGAAATTGATCTGGCGGCTAGAAGTGACCATGGTTGAGGCATCGTAAATCGTTTTGAATGGATAGCCATCTCGTTTCAAGACATAAAAAACGCCCGCATCTCCGACAGTAATATAATCAGCCTGAATTTCCTTTAGAAAATCTAGGAAAGGCTTGATTGAATCCATCATCGATTGGTGCATCAGTGCATTTACAGCTACTGTCAATTCTTTGCCAGCAGCATGGACCAGTTGGGCAATTCGATTTATTTCGTCATAGCTTAAAGTTTGAGGCAATCGTAATCCGTAATCTTTTTCACCGACATAGATTCGGTCAACCCCTGCATCAATCAGGGCTTGCGCTTGCTCAACACTCTCTGCTGTTGCTGTAATAATAATATTTTTCATAGAACCATTATAACAAAAATTCCGATATTCTAGAAAAATTTATTTATTTTGTAAAATTTGTAACATTTTTGTAACATTTATATACCTGAATTCATGATAGAATAATAGAGTACTGTTAGGAGAGAGAAAATGCCCGTAAGAAATTTAAGACACTATGAAGAAGAATTCGATTATATCGAATTAACTAAACAAACCCAAGAAACCCCTATTCAGGACTATGCTCCTGAAGTTGAACCCGCACCTCAATTAAGTGAATTGCTATATTTTTTAAATATCGCTGTTTTCTGTGTGTTGACGGTTGTATTTAGTTTTATCTTTTTAGCAACAAAAATGAATACCTTCTTTGCGTTTGCTTTAGCGATTGGTTCTAGCTTTGCTAGTATTCAAGGGTTCCGAATTTACTACAATAAACGAAAAAAAATAAAAATCAGGTTCGCCTGATTCTTTTATTTTCCTCGAATTTTTTTAATTGGAATAACAATTGGAAGACAAAACTTAACTGCCAATTGCTATCTTACCTTCCATAAAAAGAGACTGGGACAAAAGTCCTAGCCTCTCATTTGTTTTTTGATTGTTGAGCAAGACGCAGTGGTTGAGTGGG
>NZ_KV812857.1:413588-437960 GCF_001813525.1 Streptococcus sp. HMSC065C01
ATTACCGATTTCTGTCCCACTCTCTTTTTTATACTTCTTTTGTTTCTTCTTCGGCTGCTTCTTTAGAATCTTTTTCATCCAACTCTAACACGATGTCTTCTGATTCTGTTTGTTTGCGAATGGATTGAACCAAGTCATTGCCACTTAGATTTTCTTTTTGAAGTTTATCCTTAAATGAGTGATAGACTTCTTGAGATTTTTCAACTACATCTTGCGTCTTTTCTTTGACAGATTCCAAAACAGTTCCTGTCGTAATTTCTCCAGAACCAACTTTTTCTTTGGTTTGTTGGATCACTTCTGCTGCTTGTTTGGAAACATCCTTAGCAGTTTGTTTCACCGATTCATGTACTTCTTGAGGATCTTCTTGATAATCTTTTACGAAGCGCACCACTTTTTTAGTGACTTTCTTTCCTTGCTCTGTTGATAAATAGTAGGCTGCTGAAGCACCTGAAATCACACCAATTAATAAACTAGATAAACGTCCCATATTCTTCCTCGATTCTATTTAAATAATTTTGAAGCCATCTTAATCGCTTTTAATCCGATAGAGGCTTTCACTGTTTTTCCACCAGCTGATACAGCTTTGACACTCAATTGACGGGCTTGATCATTCAAATCTGAAACAGACTCTGAAAGATCCGCCACGGCTGTAAAGAGTGGGTCAATCGTTGCAACTTTTTGATTCAAATCATCCGTTAAAACATTGACTTTTGCCAATAGATCATTGGTCTGATGCAAGGTGACATTGACATCTGATGTCAAAACTTGGATGGTTTTTTGCGTCTCATCTACAACTTTTCCAATCTTTGAGAGGAAAAAAATCATATAAATGACAAGTGCTACTAAGGCAAGGCCTAAGAGACCGTAGGCAATTTCAATAAACATATATTACTCCTTTGCTTCTACATAATAAGGGGCTTTTTTGCGACGTTGATAGATGATGATGGCGAGTCCAACTAGAATCAGGATCATCGACAACCACTGGGAAACACGTAAGCCCGCAAACATCAGGCTATCTGTCCGCATTCCTTCGATGATCATCCGACCAAAACCATACCAGATAAGGTAAAAGGCTGTGATCTCACCTTGTCGCAAAAATTGTGGCTTCCTACGAAGAATCAAGATCAAGAGAAATCCTAGCAGATTCCAACTGGATTCATATAAGAAGGTTGGTTGACGATAACTGCCGTCTATATACATTTGATCTCGAATAAAAGAGGGTAGGTAGTTGAGACTTTTGACAGCAGCTCCATAAGCTTCCTGGTTAAAGAAGTTTCCCCAGCGTCCAATACTCTGTGCAATCATGACGCTTGGGGCCGCAATATCTAAGAAATCAATTGGCTCAATCAAGCGTCTACGAGAGAATAGATAGAGGACAAGGGCACCTGTCAAGAGGCCACCATAAATCGCGATTCCTCCGTTCCAGATGGCGAAAATCTCACCAAGATGCTGGCTATAATAGCCCCATTCAAAAATAACGTAATAGAGTCGGGCACCCACAATCGCAAGCGGAAAAGCGATCAAAATGAAATCAATGATATCATCTGGATCAATTTTCTTACGGGGCGCTTCTTTCATGGAAAGATAAACGGCTAGAATTAAGCCAGAGACAATACAAATCGCATACCAACGAATACTGATCGGACCTAATTGAAGGGCTACTGGATTCATTCCTTCACCTCATTTTGACTAATCAACTGGGACAAACGTTCTTCAAAAGTTTTGGTAGCATCATAGCCCATTTCTTTGGCCCGAACATTCATCGCTGCGGCTTCGATCACGACCGAAATGTTCCGACCAGTCTTCACAGGGATGCGGATCCGAGGAATGGTCACACCACCGATTTCCAACTCTTCTGCATTATTACCAAGACGATCATAAACTTGATCCTTAGCATAATTTTCCAAGTAAACGGCGATTTGGACTTGTGAAGAATCCTTGACAGCACTTGCACCGTAGAGACTCATGACATCGATAATCCCGACACCACGGATCTCTAGTAAGTGGCGTAGGATTTCAGCTGGCTCTCCCCAAAGGGTCATCTCGTCTCTCGCATAGATATCGACTCGGTCATCTGCTACGAGGCGGTGACCCCGCTTGACAAGTTCCAAACCTGTCTCACTTTTTCCGATTCCGCTATCTCCTTGAATCAAGACACCCATCCCATAAATATCCATCAAGACACCGTGTACACTCGTACGTTCTGCTAGCCGACTATCCAAATAGCTAGAAAGCTCTCCAGATAAACGACTCGTTGCAACATTGCTCTTTAAAATGGCTAGTTGCTTCTCTTCCGCAGCACGCAACATTTCTTCTGGAATTTCTAAATTCCGCGCGACAATGATGACAGGTGTCTCTGGCTGGAACATCTTGCGCAGGACCTGATGACGGTTGTGAGAGCTCATCTTCACCAGGTAGGACCATTCTTTCATTCCTACAAGCTGAATCCGCTCAGGTGTGTAATAGTCGAAATAGCCCGTCATTTCAAGACCTGGACGTGAAATATCCGCAGTCGTAATTTCCTTGCTTAAGAGTTTATCATCCCCATAAACAACCGATAGACGAAGCTTTTCCTGTAGATCGCGAACAGTAACTGCCATATCATTCTCCCTTTTCAAATTCTCTCTCTATTATAGCAGATTTTCTCTTCAGACGAGAGACTGAAGTGTCATTTGAAAGATCCATTTTAAACTCTTTTTTAATAAGCAAAAAGAGGCCAAGACAAAGGTCTCCAACCTCTAGGAAATGATGGGAACATATGAAGAATGCTCTAGCCTTGGCCTTGCAAGAAATCTTTAATCATGGATTTGATTCCAGTCGAGACAGCATAGACCACCGCATTTGAAGGAAATGCGATCAAGCCGAGCATAAAGGCGGTAGGTCCTCCCCCCAACAAGGACAAAACCAGGTACAACATCGGCAGAAATAAAATCGAAAACCGATAAATTTGTGGCTCTCTTGCCCTTTCTGTTGTCAGAAACAAGAGGTAGAAGAGACTATTCCAAATGCCCAGTGGAAAAAGGAGCATTCCGATAAAAACTGTTCCAACTTCTTCTCCAAAAACACGATTTAAAATGAAAAACTGTCCTATAAAACTGAAGAAGAGATATAGAATAAAAGCAAGGTAATAGAACTTCTGCTTCACCCGGATCTCCTTTTAGAAAAACGGACTATCATTCTGATCATGAATGGGTTCGGCCTCTTTTCTCCGACGAGGTCGAGGGCCATAGTCAAACATTTCCTGCTCCTCCTCGTCCTTATAAGGCAAGGTCGTATCTAACAGTAAATAGATAATCACACCGATAAAGGCATGAGAAACCGTAAAAAGAATAAACAAGAAGCGTAGGAGAGTTACACTCAGACCAAATTTATCAGCTAGGCCAGCTAGCACACCTGAAACCAGGCGGTGGCGTTTTGATTTGTAAAATGATGATGTCATTTGATTTTCCTCTTTCTAGTTAGACCTATTTTAGCAGAGTCTAACTAGAAAGAGATCCGCCTAAAGACCGATTCTCATTCCTGTCTCATTTCAAGGAATTGAAGACGACCGTGACAGCGACCGCAAGCATATTTCTTCAGATCGATTTTTCGCTTTCGCCTATACTCTTGACCACAGTGAGGACATTGATAGAAATAGATCCGCTTGACTCGTCCACTCTTTTCTGGTAGAGGTGGTGTGAATCGAAGTCCATCCACTTGCTGAAGGAGCTGTTTAAAGGCTGGATCTTTGTGGCGATAGCCTTTTCCTTGATCGTAAAGATGGTAATGGCAGAGCTCATGGCGGACGATTTTCCGAAAGGTCTCTAATCCGAAAGTCTGGTAAATCTTGGGGTTGAAATCAAGATGCCGATCCTTAGGAAAGAAACGGCCTCCTGTGGTTTGCAGACGCGGATTCCACACTGCTTGATGGCGGAATTCCCTACCAAAATCTTCCAGAGATACCTGGCGTACATAGTCAGTCAGATTCATTCGGTGCTACCAAACTGAGGTTGACTTTTTCGCGTTCCACGTCGATCTTCTTCACCCAGACGGTTACCAAATCACCTACTGATACGACCTGGCTTGGATGCTTGATAAACTGCTTGCTCATATGGGAGATATGAATCAAGCCATCTTCGTGAATGCCAATATCGACAAAGGCTCCAAAGTCAACCACATTGCGAACAACCCCTTCTAATTTTTGGCCAATATGCAAGTCTTTAATATCCAAGACATCCTGGCGAAGCACGGGTGCATCAAAGGAATCCCGTAAATCGCGACCTGGTTTTAGGAGATCGGCAATGATATCTTTCAAGGTTTCTGGTCCCAGATCCAGCTGAGTAGACATCTCCTCGATGTTCACAGCTTTTAATTTTTCCTGAGCGGATGCATCGAGGTCGGTAATTTCAAGAAGTTGAAAAAGTTTTTCAACTTCCTTGTAACTTTCAGGGTGAACCCCGGTATTGTCCAAGATGTTTTTACTTTCAGGAATGCGTAGGAATCCAGCAGCCTGCTCGAAAGCCTTGGCTCCGAGGCGAGGCACTTTTTTAATCTGTGCTCGTGAAAGAATCATTCCTTCTTCTTCCCGATATTTCACAATATTTTCAGAGATGGTCTTATTGAGTCCTGCTACATGCGCTAAGAGAGAGGGACTAGCCGTATTGATATTGACACCAACTTGGTTGACCACGGTATCTACCACGAAATCCAAGCTTTCTGTCAGTTTTTTCTGATTGACATCGTGTTGGTATTGACCCACACCAATGGATTTGGCATCGATTTTCACCAATTCTGCTAGCGGATCTTGCAAGCGACGGGCAATGGAGATGGCCGAGCGTTTTTCAACGGTTAGCTCTGGGAACTCATGACGGGCCAACTCACTAGCTGAGTAGACAGAAGCTCCGCTTTCATTAACAATAACATAGCGAACTCCTGGATGGTCATGGAGCACCTCTGCGACAAAGGCCTCACTTTCACGGCTGGCGGTTCCATTTCCAATCGCAATAATTTCTACTCCGAACTCCTTGATCAAGGAAGACAGATCCTTTTTAGCCTGCTCGATCTGAGCTGGTTTTGCAGGAGCAACTGGATAGATGACCTGGGTAGCGAGCATCTTTCCTGTCTCATCGACAACGGCTAGTTTAGCACCGGTCCGAAAGGCTGGGTCAAATCCAAGGACCACGCGCCCTTTTAATGGAGGAATGAGCAATAGATTCCGTAGATTCTCAGAGAACAATTGAATGGCTCCGTCTTCTGCCACCTCCGTCAACTCTGTCCGAATCCGACGTTCAATCGCAGGAACGATTTTTTTCTTAACCGCTTGTTGAATAACCTCATCGACATAGGCATTTTTAGTTTTAAAACGAGCCTCAAAAATACGAATGATTCGATCCAGTTGGTGCTCGAATCCGACTTTGAGAACGCCCAATTTTTCCCCACGATTGAGAGCTAGAGTCCGGTAGCCTTGCATATTCTTGATCTTCTCAGAAAAATCATAATAGATTTCAAAGGTTCTCTTAGGATCTAAGCTTTCATCCTTCAAGGTTGACGTCATGAGGGAATGCCCATGAATTTCTTGATAGGTGAGGGCCCGTAATTGGGTATCCTCTGAAATAGCTTCTACCAGAATATCCACTGCACCAGCTAAAGCCGCTGTTTCAGTTGGGAAGGCCTCACAGGTAAATTTCTGAGCCTCTGCTTCCAAGTCTGGACTATTTTGCAAAATGAGACGTGCCAAAGGAAAAAGTCCTGCTTCTCGGGCAATCGTCGCCTTGGTCCGCCGTTTTTCCTTATATGGGAGATAAAGCTCTTCGACATCCGCTAATTTTTCAGCGGCCTCAATAGCCTGCTTGAGCGCCTCTGTCAATTTGCCTTGTTCCTCAATCTTAGCAAGGACAGTTTCCTTTCGTTCGGCCAGAGCCGTTAACGATTTGTCCCGGTCAATAATGGCCTTAATCGCTACTTCATCTAAATTTCCCGTCAGATCTTTTCGATAGCGGGCAATAAAAGGAATGGTTGAGCCTTCTGCGGTCAGGCTCAATACGGTATCGATTTGTTTTAAACTAACGCCCAATTCCTGGGCTATTTTTTCATATTTATCCATAGCTTCTATTATAGCATATTTTACTGCCATCAAGGGGTGAGATCGCCTGTTCTGGTCTCTGTTTCAGGGATTTTTCATAGAATAATTTTGACCCTATGGATCTTTCCTTTTATGCTCCATTTCCCCCTTGCTCTTTCCTTTTTGTTATAATGAAAGAAAATAAAAAGGAGGCCCAACAATGGCTATTAAATTCTCAAAAACAGATGATCTTGATAAAATGTTTGAAAACTTTGCAAGTTTTCCAGATGTAGAAAAAACAGTAGAATTCCCTGAAGAAAAAAAGAAGGCAGAAACTGCTACAACTAAAGAAGCAAAGAAGGTTAAGTAATGACATTCTTTCAACACCTTCCCTCTAGCGTCTTGCAGGCTGGGGCTATTTTTCTCTCGATTATTATCGAGGCCCTACCGTTTGTCCTAATCGGAAGTATCATTTCAGGGATTATTGAGGTCTATATCACCCCCGAGAGGGTCTACCGCTTTCTTCCCAAAAATAAATTTGGGCGGATCTTCTTTGGGACCTTTATCGGCTTTATCTTCCCTTCCTGTGAATGTGGAATTGTTCCCATTATCAATCGCTTTCTAGAAAAGAAAGTCCCAAGTTATACTGCTGTTCCCTTTTTGGTGACAGCACCGGTCATCAATCCCATCGTTCTCTTTGCGACCTACTCAGCCTTTGGAAATTCTGTCAAGATGGCCCTCTACCGCGCCCTTGGTTCCCTACTGGTCGCAACAGTTCTAGGGATCTTTCTTGGTTTTATTCAGACAGATTCGATCCAAAAAGAACATCGCAAACCTGTGCATGAACATGATTTTAGCGATTTAAGCAAAGACCAAAAGCTCTTTCAAGTCTTGGTGCAGGCGATTGATGAATTCTTTGATACAGGACGCTACCTGGTATTTGGTTGCCTCTTTGCCAGCCTCGTCCAAGTCTATGTCCCAACACGGATCCTCACTTCGATCAGTGCGACACCGGTTATTGCTATTCTCCTTCTCATGGTCTTGTCCTTTCTCCTCTCACTTTGTAGCGAGGCGGACGCCTTTGTTGGATCCTCTCTTCTCACGAGTTTTGGAGTAGCGCCTGTTCTTGCCTTTCTGGTGATTGGGCCTATGCTTGATGTCAAAAATCTCCTCATGATGAAAAATTACCTCAAAACCCGTTTTATCTGGCAATTTATCGGGATTGTGAGTGGAGTTGTGCTCCTTTATGCTTGGTTTGTGGGGGTAGTACTATGATTCGTTTCTTGATATTAGCTGGCTATTTTGAGCTCACCATGTACCTGCAATTATCTGGTAAGCTCAATCAATACATCAACTTACACTATTCTTACTTGGCTTATATTTCCATGTTCTTGTCCTTTGTTTTAGCTCTTGTGCAGCTGATCATCTGGGTCAAGCAGATGAAGATCCACAGTCATCTCTCTGGCTTCTGGGCAAAAGTGGCGAGTATTTTCTTGCTCTGTATTCCTTTGTTTGTCGGGCTATTTTTCCCTACAGTGACACTGGATTCCCAAACAGTTTCTGCCAAAGGCTACCACTTCCCGGTTGCTGCTGGATCTTCCAAGGAAATCCAGCAGGACGAAGGGACAACAACCCAGTATCTCAAACCAGATACTAGTAGCTATTTTACCAAATCTGCCTATGAGTCAGAAATGAAGCAGGCGGCAAAGAAATATGTTGATAAAAAGGTGATCCAGGTGACCACTGAGAATTACATGGAAGTCATGGAAGTGATTTATGATTATCCTGACCAATTTGCAGGAAAGACGATCGAGCTGACCGGCTTTGTATACAATGACCCCAATAACAAGGATAGCCAATTCCTCTTTCGCTTTGGGATCATCCACTGTATCGCAGATTCCGGAGTCTACGGTCTCTTAACGACGGGTGCTCCGCAGCATTTCGAAAACAATACCTGGATCCATGCAAAAGGAACCTTGTCCATTGAATACCACAAGCAGCTCAAACAAAGCTTGCCTGTTCTCCACATTACGGATTGTCAAACCATTACACAACCAGATAATCCTTATGTCTACCGCGTCTTTTAATGGAGAGACTAAGTTCCTTCAAGAGGTCTTAAACCCGTATAAGCTAGAACGCTCCTTCGTTCTAGCTTTTTCTATGCTGTCTACTCAAATCCCATCGGAAAATATTCAGAACAACGATTCCATCAAAGAAATCTTGCTGATTTTATGGTAAAATATGGTTAATTAAATAGGAAATAGGTACTTAAATGTCTTCAAAAGTTATTGTAACCATTTTCGGGGCCAGTGGAGATTTAGCCAAGCGCAAACTCTACCCATCCCTTTTTAGACTCTATAAATCAGGAAATCTATCTGAAAACTTTGCGGTTATCGGAACAGCTCGCAGACCATGGAGTAAGGAATACTTTGAGTCAGTCGTGGTAGAATCTATCACGGATCTGGCCGATAGCCCTCAACAAGCTCAAGAATTCGCTAGTCATTTCTACTACCAAAGCCATGATGTCAATGATACCGAACATTACATCGCCCTGCGCGAATTGCAAAATAGCTTGGATGAAAAATACCAAACGGAACACAACAAGGTCTTCTTCTTGTCCATGGCTCCTCAATTTTTTGGAACCATTGCCAAACACCTCAAATCAGAAGGCATTGTGGATGGGCAAGGCTTTGAGCGCTTGATCGTTGAAAAACCTTTCGGTACAGACCTAGAAACGGCAAGTCAGCTCAACAAGGAATTGGAAGAAACCTTTGATGAAGAGCAAATCTTCCGGATCGACCATTACCTTGGCAAAGAAATGATCCAAAATATCTTTGCCATTCGTTTCGGAAATCTTATTTTTGATAACCTTTGGAACCGAGATTTTATTGACAATATCCAAATTACCTTTGCTGAACGCTTGGGAGTTGAAGAACGCGGTGGCTACTATGATCATTCGGGGGCCCTTCGAGATATGGTGCAAAACCATACCCTTCAGCTTTTGTCATTGCTTGCCATGGATAAACCAGCTACCTTTACCAAGGATGCGATTCGGGCAGAAAAAGTTAAAGTTTTTGAGCAATTGTACAATCCAACAGATGAGGAATTAAAGAAATTCTTTATCCGTGGTCAATACCGTTCAGGTACGATCGAAGGGAAAAAAGACATCTCTTATCGCAGCGAGCCCAATGTCGGCCCTGAATCTACTACGGAAACCTATGCTTCTGGGGCATTCTTTGTTGATAGCGATCGCTTCCGTGGAGTTCCTTTCTTCTTCCGTACTGGAAAACGCTTGACGCAAAAAGGAACCATGGTCAATGTGGTCTTCAAGCAAACCGACTCCATCTTTGGACATAGCTTGCAACCTAATGTATTGACCATTTATATCCAACCAAATGAAGGTTTCTCATTGAGCATCAACGGAAAAGAGGTCGGAGAAAAATTCAGCATCGCACCGATTTCCTTTGATTACGAAACAGATGCGACTGCAACTGGAGCTTCCCCAGAGCCTTATGAAAAATTAATTTTTGACGTTTTGAACAATGACTCAACCAATTACAGCCACTGGCACGAAGTTCGTGCTTCATGGCAATTGATTGACCGAATCGAAAAACTATGGGCCGAAAATGGAGCACCACTCTATGAATACAAGTCTGGATCCATGGGACCAACTGCATCCGATGATCTCCTTGCAGAATACGGAGCCGAATGGGTTTGGAAACCTGAACCTAAGAATTAAGGAAAGCCACCTTCGGGTGGTTTTTTTGATAGCGCAAGGAAACAAAAAGACAAATTGTTCTTCCAACAATTTGTCTTTTTCTATTCGACTCTTAAATCAAGCCTTCCAAGAGGCCTCTCATGAAGTTTTCTGAGTGGAATGGTCCGATGTCATCAATCTTTTCTCCGAAACCAATCAACTTCACTGGAATGTCCAACTCTTCACGGATCGCAAGGACGACCCCACCTCGAGCCGTTCCATCGATCTTGGTCAATACAATTCCTGTCACAGGTGTAATTTTTGAAAATTCTTTAGCTTGCACCAAGGCATTTTGACCGGTTGATGCATCGAGGGCTAGCAAGGTTTCATGCGGAGCATCAGGTACCACACGCTTGATAATGCGACCGATTTTTTCCAGCTCGGCCATGAGGTTGTCCTTGTTTTGCAGACGACCAGCTGTATCAATCATCAGAACATCAATGTTTTCAGCGATCGCGCGTTCCATTCCATCAAAGACGACGCTAGCAGGATCTGATTTTTCAGGACCTGTTACAACTGGAACGTCTACACGGCGTCCCCATTCTGCCAGTTGAGCCACTGCTCCTGCACGGAAAGTATCTGCTGCAACCAACATGACTTTCTTGCCCTCTTGTTTGTAGCGGTGGGCTAACTTCCCGATAGATGTGGTTTTACCAACTCCATTGACCCCAACAAAGAGCATGACCGTGAGACCATCTTGAAAACGAATGGCTTCATTAAATTGGCCATCCTTTTCATACAAGTCCACCAATTTTTCGATGATCACGCGCTTGAGAGCATCTGGTTTTTTGGCATTTTCCAAACGGGCTTCATAACGCAACTCTTCGGTTAAATTAGAGGCCACTTGAACCCCAACGTCACTCATGATCAAGAGTTCTTCCAATTCTTCAAAGAATTCTTCATCGACTGAACGGAAATTGGCAAAGAAGGCATTGAGGCGTGCTCCAAATCCAGTCCGTGTCTTTTTCAAGCTACGATCGTATTTTTCCTGAATGGTTTCTTGCTCTGGCTCAACCTCATCTGGAATTGGCGCCTCTGCCTCTTCAACAGTTCTTTCCTCAACGGTTGATGCAGCTTCTCCTTCAGGAAGTCTAGACTCGGCTTCTGCCACTTCTGAAGTTTCCTCCACTTGAGCGATCGCTTCTGATACTTCAGGTTCTGAAACCTCATCCTGAGCTTCTACTAGTTCTGGAGACTCCTCTTCTGTCGTGCTCTCTTCTACTGGCTCAGCGTCAGGTGATGGAGAGGCAATCGGTGACTCTTCTTCCAGGTCTATAACATCAATCTCATCTGCTTCTCCAACGGTTTCAGTTTCTTCCGCTTCAATTTTCACTTCTTCAAGAGGCTCAGTCTCCGTTTCATCAGCTAGTGGTGAAACTTCTTGAGGATTTGCTTCTGTTTGAGCAGGTTCAACGGCAACTGGAGACTCCTCTACTGGTGCTTGGTCTTCAGGAGTCTCTGATGTCACTTTTTCTTCAACAAGAGGTTCCTCTGCCGGCTCTTCTTGAGCGACGGTTGAAACAGGTTGATGAGTGGCTGCAATTCGCGCTTTGAGCTCTTGGTAGTAAGCCTCCATATCAGCGATTTTTTGCTCTTCCTTGCCATTTAAGGTAGCCGCCGGCTCCTCTTTGACAGTTTCTTCAACCTCCGTACTTTCCGTTACTTCTTCTGAAGACGGAAGCACTTTTTCAGTTTCTTCTTTTTTTCCAAATAAACGATCAAATAATCCCATTTATTCACTCTCCTTTAGCACATAATTTTCAATTGCCCATGCGACGGCATCTTGGTCATTGGTCACAGGGGCCACAAGCGCTGCAACTTCCTTCACTGCTGGAATCGCATTGCCCATGGCAACCCCCAGTCCAGCCCATTGTATCATAGACAGGTCATTGGCTTCATCTCCACAGGCCATGACTTGATCTGCCTTAAGACCCAAAATAGCTACCAGTGCCTCTAAACCTGTCGCCTTGTGAACATATTTAGGGCACCATTCCAGCAACATTTCCCGAGATTTAAAAATTTCATAGTCTTGAAATAAGTCCGGCCTAATCTGCTTGATCGCTGCATCTAAAAAGTCTTGATCAACGGCTGTCACACACTTGTTGTAGGAAATCGTGGATGGCAGGTCTTTAAAATCTGTCTCAATAAAGTTCAGGTAGGGATTGTAAAGGGAATAGAGAGACTTTCGATCTGCATGAATCTCATAAACCCTTCCCTCACTGATAGCATCCAGCGGAAGGCCGAGGCGGACTGTTTCATCATGAATGGTTGCGACATCTTCTGGCGCCAAGACAACTTTTGAGAGGATTTCTCCATTATTTCGCTGCACTAGACCACCGTTGAAGGTAATCGTATACTCTTCTTTGAGGCCTGCTGTTCCCAATTCTTCCAAAAGAAAATCCATGGCTTTCAAGGGGCGACCAGTGGTTAGAACCACCTTGACACCTTGGGCCTGTGCAGCAGCGAGGGCTGCTCTATTGCGAGGGGAGATCTTTTTTTCTGAATTGAGAAGGGTCCCATCTAAATCCAGCGCAATCAAGGAAATCTGACTCATACAATTTCCTCCATGTAGCGTAGGACAGAACCCGTCGCATGGTAGCCGATGACTGTTTCAGCAATCGCTAAGATTTCAGGACGTGCATTTTCTGGCGCTACAGGATGGCCCACGACTTGCATCATATGGAGGTCATTTAGGTTATCTCCAAAAGCCATCACCTGATCCATCGAGATCCCTAGTTTATCCGCTAAGGCAGTAATGGCCACTCCCTTATCGACATAATCGAGGACAATGTCAATCGATTCAAAACCTGTCGTCATCGCTTTGACACCGGGGATATTCTCAGTGACCCATTGCTCACCTTCAAGAACAAGAGCTGCATCAAAGTTGGTGGTCAATTTGAAAATTTCATCCTGAATATCCGCTAGACTTTTCACTTTTTGAATGTTTTCATTGTAGTGCTGACTCAAGGCCAGATAGTCGGGATCTACTGTTTCTAAGACATAGCTTCCTTTTTTTCCCGTCAAAAGCAGTTTATTGGGGTCTGCATAAGGTGAGGATTTCAAAGCTTCAAAAACACCCAAATAAAAGTCTTTGGACATAGTCGCTTCGTAGAGATCTTCTCCATGAAATTCTACCACACTACCATTTTCAGCAATGAAAATCATCTGGTCCTCAAATCCTTTAAAGAGGGATTTGAGAGAAAGAAGGGCACGGCCACTCGCAGCAGCAAAATAGATGCCTTTTTCTTTGCAACTTGCTAATACCTTGCGTAAAAGGTCTTGATCGTACTGATGTTGGTCATTTAGAAAGGTTCCATCCATATCCGTAGCGATCAATTTAATATTATTATTCTTCATTTTCTAAGTCTTTCAATTTAACTGAGACGATTTTAGAAACTCCAGATTCCTGCATGGTCACACCATAGATGGAATCAGCAGCCGACATGGTTCCCTTCCGGTGCGTCACGACAATAAATTGGCTTTCCTTATCAAAGCGGTTGAGGTAGTCTCCAAAACGCTTGACATTTGCCTCATCCAGGGCAGCCTCTACCTCATCCAGAATGACAAATGGAATGGTCTTAACACGAATAATCGAGAACAAGAGGGCCAAGGCAGACAAGGCCTTTTCTCCACCACTCATGAGGTTTAAGGATTGGATCTTTTTACCAGGTGGCTGCACAGAAATCTCAACCCCAGCTGTCAGAAGATCTGGCTCTGTCAGAATCAAATCAGCAGAACCCCCACCAAACATTTGACGGAAAGTGACTTTAAAGGATTCACGAATGGCTTCAAAAGTTGATTTAAAGCGTTCCTTAACTTCGTCATTCATGTCGTTGATGGTAGACAGAAGCATATTTTTCGCAGCCAAGACATCCTCCCGCTGGCTGGAAAGGAAATCAAAGCGCCCCTTCACCTCGTCGTACTGCTCGATCGCATCCACATTGACTGGACCAAGTGCCTTAATATCTTTTTCGATGCTCTTGAGCTGGTTTTCAGCTGCTGCAAGATTTTCAACAGGTTTAGCCTGCTCTTTGGCTTGGTCAAAGCTTTGCATGAATTCATCGGTAATTTGCGTTAAGAGCTTGTTCAAGCGATCCGCATGCTTTTCACGTGTCGCTTCAGCTTTAGCTTGTTGACGAATCCATTCTTCGTTTTTCTTGCGAGCTTGTTCCATCTGTTCTGCCACATCTTCGGCCTGGCCTTCCAAATCATCTAACTCAAATCGTTTCCGAATGACCCCTTGTTCCAAGTCCGTTTTCTTGGCTTGGGCCTGCGTCAATTGGTTGGCTAGCTGCTCCACATCAACTGTCTGGACTTTGGCCTCGCCTTGTTCAATCAGCAATTGCAACTGATGCTCTTCTACTTCCAACTGGGAGATTGTTTCTTCCAAGCGACGAGCATCTGTTTGCTCGTAGCTTTGTTGACTCTTACATTCCGTCTGTTGAAGTCGCAGGTCTGCCAATTGCTCTTGCAAGTTTTGTACTTTTTGTTGCAGAACGTCTTTGTCCGACTTCATGGTTTCAATGTCGCGATTCAGATTTTCTTTTTTAAGCTCAATTTCTGCCAATTGCTCAGTAAGGGATTCCAGCTCTTCTTGGAGAGACTGGGTCGCATCTGTTGCCAATTCTGACTTCAAAGCTTCTAAGAGTTCCTGAATTTCTTTCAGTTGCTCTTGGCTTTGTTGGTAGGCCAATTGGGCCCGCTGTTGCTCTAGACGCGCTTGCTCACCTTGGCTTTGAATAGAGGCCAGGTATTCTTGCGCCTGCTTGAGCAGATTGTCCTTGGTCTCGACCTCCTGCTCTGCTTCTCTCAAACGAGCATCCAGAGCTTGCATTTCCTGCTTCAAACTATCCAATTCTGGTTTGACAAAGACCGTATTTTGGGAACGATTGGCACCACCGGCATACGATCCTCCGGTCCGCAATTCGGTCCCATCCAAGGTCACCATCCGAACTTGATAATTGACTTTACGAGCCGCCTCACGCGCATGCTCTGTCGTGTCAAAGATGGCCGTTACGCCAAGTAAGTTTTGGAAAATCTGTTCAAAACGATGCTCATAGGTCACTAACTCACTAGCAATTCCTAGAAATCCTGCACTGGCTTGAATCAATTCCAAATTCCGTGGAGAAAGTTGACGGGCTTTGATCGTCGTTAGCGGAAGGAAAGTTGCCCGTCCCAAGCGATTGCGTTTCAAGAAATCGATCGCTCGCGTTGCAACCTTTTCATCCTCGACAATGATCTGTTGGCTGCTAGCCCCCAGAGCAATTTCAAGCGCTGTCTGGTAGTCTTTTGAGAAACTCAAATTCTCACTAACAGCCCCACAGATGCCTCCTAACCGTTCTGCTTCTTGCAAAACGCTCTTGACGCCTGCGTAGAAGTTACTATGGTTCTTCTGAATGGCTTCCAAGCTATTGATCCGCGCCCGCTTGTTCTTGCTCTCATCCATCAAGTCAAACATGGCCGCTTGAGCCTCTTGGTAGGCAGCTTTGGCCTGCTCCACTTTTACCAATTGCTCTTGGTATTCTACTAGTAAACCTTTGACCGTCGCTTGTGCCTGATCCAACTCTTCCAATTGTCGGACTTCTTTTTCCTTGGCAGTTTCAAAGTTTGTTTGTGCCTTGGTCAAATCCTCTTGACGATGGCTTGATTCTTGCAGGAGTGCTTGGATCCGGCTCTCAATGGCTGTCCGCTCATTTGATTTTTCAGCCTCAGTCTGTAAGAGCGCGACATACTGCTCGCGTAGATGCTCAATGACTTGTTCCGGATCTTCTTCGTAGTTGGCTAATTCTTTTTCCAACTCTTCTTGTTGCTGACAGTTCTCTGTCAGCCTTTGTTGAAGCACAGCTAGCGTCTCTTGTTTTTGAGCCAGCTCTTGTTTCGCTTCTTCCAGACGGGCCAAAACAGCATCCAGGCGCTCAAGATTTTCCCTGCGACTATGGGCTGCTTGAGTCGATTGCAACTTAGCTACTTCGATTTGCTTTTCCAAATCACTGATCAAACGAGTGACCTCAAGCAAGCTGGCCTGGTCCTCAGCTAAGCTTTCATCCAACTGATGGCGGGCCTTCTTGATGCGTACATTCTCTTCTTCTAAGACCTGACGACGTTGGTAATAAGAAGCCAACTGTTCTTGAATGGCCTTTTCTTCTTGATCAGCCTTTTCATAAAGGTTCTTTGTCAAATCAACTTGAGCAACTAAAACATCCAGCAAGAGAACCTGCCGTTCTTGGTCTAATTCCAAGAAACGGCGAGCGACAGTCGCTTGCTTTTCAAGAGGTTGGATCTGTCCTTCTAATTCATAGAGGATGTCCTCCAGACGGTCCAAATTCTCCTGGGTTTGGTTAAGTTTGGTCTCGGTTTCCTTACGCCGCGTCTTAAATTTCAAGACACCAGCAGCTTCTTCAAAGATAGCCCGGCGTTCTTCCGGTTTGGAGTTAAAGATCTCCTCTACCCGTCCTTGGGAAATAATAGAGAAGGAGTCACGTCCCAATCCCGTATCCATGAACAAATCATGCACATCTCTGAGACGAACTTTCTTGCCGTCGATCTTGTACTCGCTGTCTCCTGAACGATAAATATGCCGTTCGACACGAATTTCTTTCCCTGCCTGCTGGATAAAACCATCTTGGTTATCTAAGACAACTGTGACACAGGCATAATTCAGCGGTTTACGCGATTCTGTCCCTGCAAAGATAACATCGGGCATCTTGCCCCCACGTAGACTCTTGACACTGGATTCCCCCAGGGCCCAGCGCAAGCTCTCCGTGATATTGGATTTTCCAGATCCATTTGGCCCTACAACGGCAGTGACCCCTTTGTCAAATACGACTTTTGTCTTATCCGCAAAGGATTTAAAGCCTTGGATTTCAATCTCTTTTAGATACATGGCCCATCATTCCTCGTTTCAACTGCATTGCGGGCTGCTTCCTGCTCCGCTAATTTCTTGGAACGACCATGACCATGGCCCATCGTTTGACCGTTCACGAATACTTCTACTTCAAACTCTTTGGCATGAGCAGGACCGGACTCGCTGACCACTTGATACTGGATCTCCACATCTCCGTGAACCTGCAACAGTTCTTGCAGACGGGTCTTGTAGTCAATGACTTGAGAAAATTGACCCGTTTCAACCTTGGGAATCATGACCTGATAAATGAAGCGTTTGACCGCTTCCACTCCTTGATCCAGTAAAAGAGCACCTAAAAAGGCTTCAAATAAATCGCCAAGAATCGTATCGCGGTCCCGGCCACCAGATTTTTCTTCGCCCTTGCCCAGTTTGATGAAATGGTCAAATTGGCAATCTCGAGAAAAGCCAGCCAGACTTTCTTCACGGACAATCATAGAACGGAATTTGGATAAATCTCCCTCCGGTCTGTTGGGGTGTTCCTTATACAAATATTCGGAAATAACTAATTGAAGAACAGCGTCTCCTAAAAATTCCAAACGTTCGTTATGTGAAATTTTTAAGAGGCGGTGCTCATTGGCATAAGAGGTGTGCGTAAAAGCTGTATCTAATAAACTGGTATCTGAAAAAACGATCTGAAACCGTTCCGATAACAGGGCTTGTAATTTCTCCATAGGAAGCCTACTTTCTAATAAATTCATACTCTTAAGTATACCAAAATTTTAATACGATTACCATTAGATATCCATTAGATACGGTTAGTTGATTCACTATGTTTTAGGTGTGTTTGGATATCGATCCAATAAGTTGAATACCACGTTTTGTAAATTTACTCCATGAATTTTAACTTTCTTCAACTGGCGCATTTCTATATCTTACCAACTTAACCCCCATTCCTTATAGTAGGTTTTATTTCTTAACCTCCTTATTTTTTACCCCTTTCTGATATAATAGTCACAGAAAGGAGGGCTTTATATGCCTTTTACTGAACTTGAAGTCCAAACTTGGACATTGTATACAACTGTGGTTATTGCTCTAGTGGGGTTCTTTTTTAACATTGTATCCCTTCATCGTACAAAGCGAGCCGAGGAAGATATGGCTAGGCCATATGTAAATGTCTTTGTCGATTTATTTGAAATAAAGGACCGACAAAGAGTTTATGTTATTAAAAATTTCGGAAAGACACCTGCCTACATTACCGACATAACTGTCCATGGGAATCTAGGTATCTATAATCAGCATAATTTTAAATCTCTTGTAGGAAATATGATTGCTCCTGGTCAAAAATTCACTTCTAATATTGAAGATGATTTTAAAGGATCATCGAAAATCACGATTTCATACAGAGATAACAATAGGAAAGTATACCAAGATACTTTTACACTGGATACAAATATAGGTTTGACTATGTCATACACTTTAAATGAATCTAACAAAACAGATGAGATTCCAAGTACTATAAGACAATCTACAATGGCGCTGTTACGTGCGTTTCGCTAATTTTAGTTCCATTGTCATAATGAACTACAGTTCAAACATCTCCACTTGTTTTAATATTGATATGTACTTTTTCATCGTCAAGCGTGTTGGCGATGATTTTATTTTTTGCGTCGATAGCATCATTAATATTATTTGCATAAATTTCATATACAATATCAACATTTGCATTAGCCATGTAATTTTCACCTCCTATCTAAATTCGTCCAAGCTGACCTCTAGTGCATCAGCTAATTTGCACATATTCGTCCAAGACATCTCTTTCAATTTTCCAGCCTTTAAGTTAGAAAAATTCGATTGAGAAATACCTGACTTTTTAGCTAGTCGATACACCGACCAGCCCCTTGATTTTAATTGTTGTTCAATCTTTTCCTACATTTTAAACACTATATGTTGTGTATGCGCAACATATTTAATCCTTTTTTATCACTATATATTGAAAAACAAAAGCTTTTACATTATAATGTATCTTGGCTAAGGCCTCTCACAGTTTTAGTCAAGATTTCAATGGAAAGGAGAAACACTATGTCAAAATTACGACCTAGACCTCAAAAGAATTATCCTAACTATAACTGGGATGATTTAGATCGCACCATTCAAACAATTCTAAGCGATCCATTATATAAGGTTTGTCACATAGATCCATCGCTTTATGCAATTCCTAAAGATGAAATTATTTCCGAGTGCATAAGTGCAGGTTATACAGTTGAAGAATGTGAAGATGGAATTCTGAATATTTCGTGACTTGCCAAATTGGCTGCTTTTACTTCAAGAGCGCTAATTCTTGTTAGTAAGTCTATCGACACCTCGATAGGCTTTTTTCTTTTTCCGCTATACGGATATCGTTTAGGTTTCATTCTTTCACCTTCTTATTATTTAATTCCCTATCGTTATTTGGTATAATAAACTAAAAACGATTGGGGTTAGTATTTATGTCTGATAAAGTTTGTTTCATTATAAGCGCAATTGGGGAATCTGGTACTCCCACAAGAGAACGGGCTGACAAAGTATATAAATACCTTATTGCTCCAGTTTGCGAAGATTTAGGTTATAAACCGATTCGCGTTGACCATGTCAATGCAGTAGACAATATCAATGAAACGATTATAAACTACCTAAAAACTGCTCATATGGTTGTTGCGGATATGACAGAACACAATCCAAATGCATTTTACGAACTAGGTTTTAGACAAGCGCTAGAGCTTCCGCTTGTACCGATCATAGAATCTGGTGGAAAACTTCCTTTTGATGTCATCACGACCCGTACTACTTTTTATGATACAGATGTGTCAAGAATCGAAGAATCAAAAGTTGACCTCAAATCTAAAATGCAAAGTTTTGAAAACTTTAAAATGCCTATTAGCCGTCTTGACAAAGCTACAACTCTCGAATCTATTGATAAAAAGTTAAATCAAAAGTTAGATAAAATTTTATCATTGCTAGAACGTTCAGATTACAATCTGATCACATCTAATACTTTACGTTTTCGAGATTCTGATTATAAAGAAAATGGTCTTATTTTATCGAGCATTAAGGGTCTTGATCTTTTGCATCAAGAACACCACGAAGATAAAAATAGCTAGATCTTGTTGACGTTGTAATTCAATGATTTCTTCAAACCTTTTATTAATTAGTGTAACAGTCCTCAACACTTCATTGATGGCTGTTTTTTCTACTTCATTTGCCATTTTTTCTACACCTCTTTTTCAATTTTTGATTCAAGCGCTCGCAGTTCAATTTCGTGAGCAACGTTGGCCATTAATTTCATGCATTTGGCTTTTTCCTTCACTGTAAGTTTCAGATACCAAAAAAGAAGCACGAACGCACTTCTTTTCCTAGTTCTAGGGCCTGAATTCTCTATTTTTACTCAGGATGTTCTTCTGTTGGTTTTTCAGGCTTATTGGGAATCACTTTTAAGAGATAAAAGGTGATAAAAATCGTCAAAGCTCCTAAAGCAAGCTTCACCCAAATAATCGGGGCCAGATAGATGGAAATGCCCATCAGAATGTAGATCTGAAGAAGGATCCATTTCTTCCGTTCTTTGGCAATCGATTTGGTCTCTCGGTAATCCGCTACATAGGTTTGATAAAGCTTGGTTTGGTAAAGCCAAGTTTCAAAGCGTTTGGAACTTTTAGCAAAGCAAGCCATGGACAGCAATAAAAAGGGGGTTGTCGGTAAAATTGGCAATGGAATCCCAATAATTCCTAGTCCCAATGATATAAAACCAATCGTAAGATAAACAAGGCGCATTTACTTCTCCTTTGTATGTTTCTTGTTTCATAATCACTCTACAGTGTTCACATCTGACATTAGAAGCTTCATCTTAGATGGATCTGACATTCCATCCACAATATTCTGTTGTTCCTCATTTAATGGCAATAATATTATAGTTGCTGTATGAGAAGGTAATTCCCCACTATCCTTGATAAAATAGCTAACCTTTTGATTCTCAAAAATAGCCTTTCCATCATAAGACCAGGTAATTGAAAAGTTCAAATCTTTCTTGATATCTACATCTGTCTTATTGACCAGCATGAGTGCCGCCCTGCCATCTGAAACAGCCCCGGTAAAATAGATCGCCATATTCCCCTCGCTACCAACTTCAGGATGTTCTTTAACCAATTTCTTCCCTAACTCAATAAGATCAGACGTCTTTCCTTCATTTTGAGGGGCCACCACAAATTTCAATTCTTTTTCTTTTTTAGAAGACTCTGATACTTTTGTTTCCTTCGCCGTTTGAGTGGAGGTTGACTCTTTCGTATCTTGCTTAGACTGACTACAAGCTGTTAAAGCAACTAAACTTGCCAGTAATAACATCATCTTTTTCATTTTTCATTTCTCCTCTTCTTTGATTGTACAAAACGTGACTCTCATTCAGAATTCGCTCTTTCTTATCATACACAAATTTAGGGCAAAGAGCAAATTCATCACTAAATGAAAGGATTTTAATCAGAAATCAAAAAACCACCCGAAGGTGGTTTTCTATCTTATATCTTCGTCAAAGGGGTCGCGGTATCTGGCGAGGTATCTAACACCTCAAAATCATGGCCAACAGCTAGATCTGCTCGAGCCAGTTGATTCTCCATGGTCATATGGGCTAATTCTTTGATATTGTTCTCTTTTGACAAATGTCCCAGATAAATCTTCTTGGTGCGATTTCCCAAGGTTCGGATCATGGCATCTGCACCATCTTCGTTAGAAAGGTGGCCTAAATCAGACAAGATCCGCTGCTTCAAGCGCCAAGCATAAGAACCTGCTCGAAGGATCTCTACATCATGGTTGGACTCAATCAAATAGCCATCCGCATCCGCGACGATTCCTGCCAAGCGATCACTCACATAGCCAGTATCCGTCAGCATGACGAAGCTCTTGCCATCCTTCATAAAGCGATAGAATTGAGGGGCTGCAGCATCGTGACTGACCCCAAAACTTTCGATATCGATATCGCCAAATGTCTTGGTCTTCCCCATTTCAAAGATGTGCTTTTGAGCATCATCAACCTTGCCTAGATACTTGGTGCCTTCCATAGCCTTCCAAGTTGCTTCATTAGCATATAGATCCATGCCATATTTCCGCGCTAAAACACCCACACCATGGATATGGTCTGAGTGTTCGTGCGTAATCAAAATGGCATCTAAGTCTTCTGGTTTGCGATCAATTTCAGCCAATAGTCCCGTAATCTTTTTCCCTGATAACCCTGCATCAATAAGCAGTTTTTTCTTTGGCGTCTCAAGGTAGAAAGAATTCCCACTAGAACCTGAAGCTAAAATACTGTACTTAAATCCCTCTTCTATCATTGACTCCTTATTCTTCCTCTTCTGTATCCCAGTCGTCTTTAATAGCATCTTTGTCGTACGGCAAGACAATGGTAAAGGTAGATCCCTTGCCATATTCACTCTTGGCCCAAATAAAGCCTTTGTGTTGCTTAACGATCTCCTTAGCAATGGCTAAGCCCAGACCAGTCCCACCTTGGGCCCGGCTACGTGCCTTATCCACTCGGTAAAAGCGATCAAAAATGCGAGGCAAGTCTTTCTTTGGAATCCCCAAGCCCTCATCTGAGATGGAGATAATCAACTGGGCATCTGTCGTTTTCATCCCTACCTTGATCTTTCCACCATCAGGTGAGTACTTGATGGCATTGTTCAAGATATTGTCGATCACCTGGGTCATTTTATCCGTATCAATTTCAACCCAGATCGGGGTGATCGGGTATTCCCGGATCAGTTCATACTTCTTAGTATCTTCTTGCGATTGACTCTTGATCTTATCAAACCGGTTTAAAATAAAGGTGATAAAGGCCGTAAAGTTGGTCAACTCGATGTCCAACTGACTGGTTTCATTATCGATTCGTGACAAGCTCAATAGATCTGTGACCATGCGCATCATGCGGTTGGTTTCATTGAGCGAAACCTTGACAAAATCTGGTGCTACCGGCTCTGACAAAGCGCCATCGTCCAGGGCTTCCAGATAGGATTTCACACTGGTCAAAGGTGTCCGTAATTCATGGCTCACATTGGAGACAAAGAGGCGACGTTCCCGCTCTTCCTTGTCCTGCTCCGTCGTATCATGCAAGACAGCTACCAGCCCAGAGATAAAACCTGACTCGCGACGAATCAAGGCAAAGCGCACACGAAGACTTAAGTATTCCCCATTTTCATCCTGGGAATCGATGGTCAACTCTGGTACTTCTGTAATCAAGCTGCGCAGATCATACTCGTCTCCAATCGAAAGCAAATCCAGAATACTGGTATTGAGCACCTCATCTGGATTGACATTCAATTGCTTGGCGGCCATTTCATTGACCATGATGATCTGACCACGTCTATTGGTCGCAAGCACCCCATCTGTCATGTAAGAAAGGATACTGGTCAAACGCTTGGTTTCTTGTTCCAAGTTTTCATGCGTCAGGCGAATAACCTCAGACAGATCATTGATACTATTGGTCATATCTGTCAGTTCTGGACTCCCTTGCATGTCGACCACTTCAGAATAGTCCCCTGCAATCAGATCCTTAATTTTGGCGTTTAATTGTCTGAGCTTGATATTGTCCCTACGGTTTTCTAGCAAAAGCAAGGCTACCACAATGATAAACCCAACCGTAATCAGAACAAAGACAAAGTTCGACGACATTACAAATTGTTTTAGTTGATCAATCATTGTTTCTCATATAATATCCAACACCACGACGGGTTAAGATATATTCTGGACGTCCCGGTGTGTCCTCGATTTTTTCACGCAAACGACGAACTGTCACGTCCACTGTCCGAACATCACCAAAGTAATCATAGCCCCACACCGTCTCAAGAAGGTGTTCACGGGTCATCACTTGACCGACATGGGTCGCAAGGTGATAGAGCAATTCAAACTCACGATGGGTCAAGTCCAATTCTTTGTTGCCTTTTTGAACCAAGAAGGCATCTGGAAGAATGTGAAGATCACCAATGACAATTTCCGTATCGGCCTCATTTTCAAGCTGAGGATCAGCCGCAAACTCAGAACGACGCAACAGGGCTTTCACACGCGCTTGCAATTCCCGATTTGAGAAGGGTTTGGTTACATAGTCATCCGCACCGATTTCAAGCCCGATGACCTTATCAAATTCCGTATCCTTAGCGGATAGGACAATGATCGGCACATTGCTGGTCTTACGAATCGTCCGCGCCACTTCCAAACCATCAATCTCTGGTAGCATCAAATCTAGAATAATAATATCCGGATTTTCAGCCGCAAAGACCTCTAAAGCTTCCCGACCATCAAAGGCCGTCAAGACTTCATAGCCTTCTTTTGCCATGTTAAATTTGATAATATCTGAAATTGGTTTTTCATCATCAACTACTAATATTTTTTTCATCTTACATACCTGTTTCTAATGCTGCTTTTCCTTATCAATCTCTATTTTCTTATTATATCAAACTTATGAAGAAATGTGGAGTCTCAATTGCTGGACTTTCCTATAAGAAAGGGTAAAAAAGACCGAGATGTTAAAATATCAGTCTTTCATTCTGTCATTATTTATCAACTCGTGATTTGTTGGCGATATCAGCAAGGATAGCTACTACAAACTCATCATGTTTAAACATTAAAACGGTATCTTCTTTCAGAGGAGATACCGTTTTTTCTTCGGATAAGTAAAAAATTTTCTTCCTTGTACTGACCCCAAAAAGTTAGACAATTAAT